>NZ_LIQZ01000338.1:314-10486 GCF_001418655.1 Streptomyces phaeochromogenes
ACTCCCGCGTCCGCGGACGCGAGCGCGACGACCGCCCGGAAGTCGTCCGAGGAGTGCTCCAGCCGGGGCTGGAATCCCGCGTGCTCACAGGCCAGGACCACCACGTCGTGGCAGGGGTTTCCGGGGTACGGACCGATCCACGGGTCCTTGGCCAGCTCGGCGAGCGGGACCTCCGTACGGTCGGCGAGGCGGTGGGTCACCGGGACGACCGCGTCGAACGGCTCGGCGTACAGCGAGATGTGGGCGAGGCGGGGATCGTCGGCGTCCGGGGCGCCCCGGTACTCGACGGCGACGGCCACGTCGACCTGCCGGTCGAGCACCATCGGCAGGCTGGCGTCGCCCTCGGCGTCCTGGACGCGGATGCGGATGCCGGGCGCGGTCCGCGCGAGCCGGGCGACGGCGGGCGCGACGACCAGGCCGATACCGGTCGCGAAGGAGGCGACCGTGACCGTGCCCGCCGAACCCGAGTCGTACGCGGCGAGCTCGGCCTCGGCCTTCTCCAGCTGGGCGAGGACCGCGTTGGTGTGGCTGAGCAGGATCTCGCCGGCCGGGGTCAGTCGTACGCCCCTGGCGTTGCGCTCCACCAGGCGGTGGCCCGTCTCCTGCTCCAGGGCCGTCAGCTGCTGCGAGACGGCGGAGGGCGTGAGGTAGAGCGCGGCGGCAGCGGCCGTCACCGTGCGATGGTCCGCCACCGCACGGAGGATGTGGAGCCGCCGCGCTTCGATCATGTGACCGATTCTCTCAGAGGTTCGCGCTCACCCCGCTGCGCCGGTCCTCAGCCCATCCGCGGCGCCGGGCACCCGACCCCGGTCCCCCGCGCCCAGGCTTCCGCGCTCATGCCTTCGTCTCCGCCTCCAGCTCGGTCCGCGCCGCCACGAAGGCGTCCACGGCCCGGTTCACGTCCTCCGTCGAGTGCGCGGCGGACAGCTGTACGCGGATCCGGGCGCGGCCCTGCGGGACCACCGGGTACGAGAAGCCGATCACGTACACCCCGCGGTCCAGGAGCAGCTCCGCCATGCGTCCGGCGACGGCCGCGTCGCCGATCATGACCGGGGCGATGGCGTGGTCGCCGGGGAGGATGTCGAAGCCCTCCTCGGTCATCCGGGAACGGAACAGCGCGGTGTTCGCGGCGAGGTGCTCGCGCAGGTCGCCCGCCGACTCCAGCAGGTCGAGGACCTTCAGAGAGGCGGCGGCGATCACCGGGGCGAGGGTGTTCGAGAAGAGGTACGGGCGCGAGCGCTGGCGCAGCAGGGCGACGATCTCGGCGCGGGCGGCGACGTAACCGCCGGACGCGCCGCCGAGGGCCTTGCCGAGCGTGCCGGTGATGATGTCGACGCGGTCCATGACGCCGTGCAGCTCGGGGGTGCCGCGACCGCCGGGGCCGACGAAGCCGACGGCGTGCGAGTCGTCGACCATGACCATGGCGTCGTAGCGGTCGGCGAGGTCGCAGATCTCGCGCAGCGGGGCCACGTACCCGTCCATGGAGAAGACGCCGTCGGTGACGATCAGCCTGCGGCGGGCGCCCGCGGCCTCCTTCAACTGCTGTTCCAGGTCCGCGAGATCACGGTTGGCATAGCGGAGGCGGCGAGCCTTGGAGAGGCGGATGCCGTCGATGATCGACGCGTGGTTGAGGGCGTCGGAGATCACCGCGTCCTCCTCGCCGAGGAGAGTTTCGAAGACTCCTCCGTTGGCGTCGAAGCAGGAGGAGTAGAGGATCGTGTCCTCCTGCCCGAGGAAGGTCGAGAGGCGCTGTTCGAGCTCCTTGTGCACCTCCTGCGTACCGCAGATGAAGCGCACGGACGCCATGCCGTAGCCCCAGCGGTCGAGGGCCTCGTGGGCGGCGGCGATCACCTCGGGGTGGTCGGCGAGGCCGAGGTAGTTGTTCGCGCAGAAGTTGAGGACCTCACCGGGGCGACCGCCCGAGGTGACGTTCACGGTCGCGGACTGCGGGCTGCCGATGACGCGCTCGGGCTTGTGCAGTCCGGCGGCGCGGATCTCGTCGAGGGTGGTCCGGAGGTCGTCGCGTACGGAGTCGAACATCATCAGTCCTTAGTGGGTCCAGTCGAGGATGACCTTGCCGCCACGGCCGCTCGCCGCGTCGGCGAACGCCGCCTCGTGGTCGCGGTAGCCGTAGCGGCCGGTGATCACGGGGGCGAGGTCGAGGCCGCCTTCGAGGAGGACCGACATCGCGTACCAGGTCTCGAACATCTCGCGGCCGTAGATGCCCTTGATCGTGATCATGGAGGTGACGATGCGGGACCAGTCGACGGCGAACTCCTCGGACGGCAGTCCGAGCATGGCGATCTTTCCGCCGTGCGTCATGTTGGCGAGCATGTCGCGCATCGCGACGGGGTTGCCGGACATCTCCAGGCCGACGTCGAAGCCCTCGCGCAGGCCGAGCGTGCGCTGCCCGTCGGCGATGGACGACTCGGCGACGTTCAGCGCGAGGCTGACGCCGATCTTGCGGGCGAGCTCCAGGCGCTCCTCGCTGACGTCGGTGACCACGACGTGCCGGGCGCCGGCGTGCTTGGCGACGGCGGCGGCCATCAGGCCGATGGGTCCCGCGCCGGTGATCAGTACGTCCTCTCCGACCAGCGGGAACGACAGCGCGGTGTGCACGGCGTTGCCGAACGGGTCGAAGATCGCGGCGACGTCGAGGTCGACGGGGACGCGGTGCACCCACACGTTGGACGCGGGCAGCGCGACGTACTCGGCGAACGCGCCGTCGCGGCCGACGCCGAGCCCCACCGTGGCGCGGCACAGATGGCGCCGCCCGGCCTGGCAGTTGCGGCACTTGCCGCACACGAGGTGGCCCTCGCCGCTGACCCGGTCGCCCACGGAGATGTCGCCGACGTCGCGGCCCGTCTCGACGACCTCGCCCACGAACTCGTGGCCGATCACGAGCGGGGTCCTGATCGACTGCTGCGCCCAGCCGTCCCAGCTGCGGATGTGCAGGTCGGTGCCGCAGATCCCGGTCCTCAGGACCTTGATCAGCACGTCACCGGGTCCGACGACCGGCTCCGGTACGTCCATGAGCCGGAGTCCCGGCTCAGCCTTCTCCTTGACCAGCGCCTTCAACACGGCTCCCGTGTACGAGGGTTCCGGGCCGGGGCATGCCGAGGCAGGCCCCGGCCCGGAGTGAGGGGTGGCGTCACGGCAGCGGGCATGGCGGGTGGGCCATGCGGGAGCGCCTCTCAGCGGCTGCGGCGCTCCACTGCCGACGCGGAGAAATCTGCCGTACACGGGCGCTGCGGTCCATCGAGGTTTTCTTAAGCTCCGCCGCAGCTTTCCTTCACGCCTCGCTCCCCTCCCGCGAATCCGCTCGCTTCCCACGCATACCTCGGACCCGTGAGCGCGTCTGCGCCCTCGCTCGGCCCCGCCTCCGTCAGCGTGTCTGCCCCCTCTCGAAGTACGCGACCAGTTCCGCGTCCAGCGGCGGCACCTCGTACGGAACGCCGCCCCCGCGCAGTGACTCGGTGGCCCGGAATCCCGCCGCCACCGCCATCCGTGCGGCCACCGGGGACGTGTCGGTGCGCCCGCCTTCGCGTACGAACCGTAGGAACTCGTCGATCAGCAGCGGGTCCGCGCCCCCGTGCTCGGCGTCCTGCTCCACGTCGGGTATCAGGTACTCGGCATCCGCCTCGGCCCGGTATCCGGAGCGGCGGGAGTTCCACACCTTCACCACTCCCCCGGGCCCGTCCCCGAAGTTCTCCAGGCGGCCCGCGTCGCCGATGACGGTGTAGTTGCGCCAGTAGTCGGGGGTGAAGTGGCACTGCTGGTAGGCGGCCAACACCCCGTTGTCCAGGCGCATGTTGACGATCGACACGTCCTCGACGTCGATGACGGGATTGAGCGCCCGCTGGGTGTGCGGCGGCCAGTGGCCGTCCTCCGTGTACCAGTCGTCGGACTTCGGCTCGCCCGGCGAACGGCGGTGCGGATTGCCGCCGTACACCATCAGGTCGCCGAACGCCTGTACCTGCTGGGCGTATCCGCCCGCGAGCCAGTGCAGTACGTCGAGGTCGTGGGCGCCCTTCTGCAGCAACAGGCCGGTGGTGCACCGGCGTTCGGCGTGCCAGTCCTTGAAGTACCAGTCGCCTCCGTAGCCGACGAAGTGGCGTACCCACACCGTTCTGACCGTGCCGATGTCGCCGCGCAGGACGAGGTCGCGCATCTGCCGGATCACCGGCATGTGGCGCATGTTGTGGCCCACGTACAGCCGGGTGCCGGTCTCGAAGGCCGTGCGCAGGATGAGGTCGCAGCGCTCGATGGTGATGTCCAGGGGCTTCTCGACGAAGACGGGCTTGCCCGCGCGCAGGGCCGCGCAGGCGATGTCCGCATGTGTGTGGTCCGGGGTGAGGACGAGCACGGCGTCGACGTCCGGGTCGTCGATGACCTTGTGGTGGTCCTCGACGGTCCGGACGCCGGGGATGCGGTCGGCGGCCCGGTCCCGCAGTGCCGGATCGTGTTCGGCGACGACGGCCACGCACGAGCCCCGGCCGGGCCGGTGGGCGATGCGCGCGAGCGAACCGCGCAGGCCGAAGCCGAGGGCGCCGAGACGCAGGTCGGTCATGGGATGCCTTCCCGTTCGGTGACGAGGAGTCGGGTCCGGCGGCAGGGAGTCCGGCCGCGTTCCTCGGAGGAAGCCGAGCCCACCTGCGCCGGAGTCAACTTCCCATCGGGCGACGCGTTCCGGGAGAGCGCACGGGGCCGCACATACGAACAGGGCCGACCACATGCGAACAGGTCTCACGCTGTGCGCACAGGACACATGGCATACGCACACAGCACGATTGATCTGTCGGCCCCCACCAGCCGTATCCCTCTCCGGAACCTGGAATCGCGCCCGGGAACAGAGGAGTCGGAACCCCGCCATGCCCGCACCGCACGTGTCCCTGCCGCCCATCGACCACGTCCTGTCGCCGCACACCGGCTGGACGCGGGCGCACTGGGAGACGCTCGCCGACCGGCAGCTCGAAGCCCTGGTCCCGTACGCGACGCCGGGCCTCGCGCAGTACCGGCTGCCCGGGCGGACCTCGTGGTCGGGTGTGGTGTCGGACGGACTCGAAGGGTTCGCGCGGTCATTCCTGCTGGCCTCCTTCCGGATCGCCGGGGCGCGGGGCGACGTCGATCCCCGTCTCACAGAACGCTACGCGCGGGGTCTGACAACGGGCACCGACCGCGACAGCGGCGAGGCCTGGCCCGAACTCACCGACTGCTCCCAGCAGATGGCGGAGGCCGCCTCGGTCGCCGTGGCGCTGCACGAGTCCCGCCCCTGGATCTGGGACCGGCTGCACACCGAGGCGCAGGAGCGGGTCGTGGACTGGCTGTGGGGTTTTGTGGGCCGCCGCACCTGGGACAACCACTGGCGGCTCTACCAGGTGGTGGCCGAACAGTTCCTGGCCTCGGTCGGCGCGCCCCACCGCCAGGACGACATCGACGCCGGGCTCGACCGCCTGGACGACTGGTACGTCGGCGACGGCTGGTACAGCGACGGCGACGGCGGGACCTTCGACTACCACAACGGCTGGATCATGCACCTGTACCCGCTGCTGTGGTGCCGGATGACCAGCGGCGACGGCGGCGGGCGCGGCCACGTCTACCGGGAGCGGCTCGCCCGGTTCCTCGCCGACTACCCGCGGTTCTTCGGCGCGGACGGTGCCCCCGTGCACCACGGCCGCTCCCTGACGTACCGTTTCGCCACCGCCGCCCCGGCATGGATGGGCGCCCTCGCCGGCTGTACGCCGCTGGAACCGGGCCTCACCCGACGGCTGGCGTCGGGCACGGTCCGGCACTTCGTGGAGCGGGGCGTGCCCGACGAGCGCGGGCTGTTGCCGCTCGGCTGGTACGAAACGTTCCTGCCGATGGCCCAGCCGTACTCGGGGCCCGCGTCCCCGTACTGGGCGAGCATGGGTTTCCTCGGGCTGCTGCTGCCTCCGGAGCACCCGGTGTGGACGGCACGCGAACTGCCGCTGCCCGTCGAGGAGTCGGACCAGTACACCGCGCTCCCGGCCCCCGGCTGGCTGTTGCACGGCACGAAACACGACGGCATCGTCCGCCTGGTCAATCACGGCGGCGACCACAACTCCCCGTCCGGGCTCGCCGAGGACGATCCGCACTACGCGAAGTTCGGCTACTCGACGGCGACCGCGCCCGAGGCTGCCGCCCACGCCTGGGAGCGGACCGTGGACGGGCACATCGCGCTGATGGCCCCGGACGGCACCGCGTCCCGCCGGCGCAGCATCGTTCCGCTGCACTGCTCCGGGCGGACGGCCGCCTCCCGCTACAGCGCCCGACTGCCCGGCAGCGAGGAGGAGTTCCCGATCGAGACGACGAGCGTTCTGCGTGGTCCCTGGGAGATACGCGTGCACCGGGTGGTCGCGCCGACCGGCCTGACCGTCCGGGAGGGCGGCTACGCGGTCGCTTCCGAAGCCCGGCCCACCGCCGAGCGGGGCCACGGCTGGGCACTGGCCCGCACGGACAACGGGCTGACCAGTGTGGTCGTCGCGCTGCACGGCTGGGACGAGGACACGGGCATCGCGCGCGAGGTCGAGGCCAACGCCTTCGGCCCGCACTCCGCGACTCCGTACCTCCGGTGCGCGGCGGGCCGTCCGGGCGGCTCCGGCGTGTACGTCACGCTGCTCGCGCTGACGCGGGACTCCGTACACCCGCAAGCCCTACGGGAGTCGGTGTCCTGCGAGGTCGAGGGGCACGAGGTCCGGATCACGTTCCCTGAAGGGGACACCGTCTCTGTCTGACTCCGTAGTGAGGCCGCGTGGGTCCGCGTGAGTCCGCGTGGCAGAAACACCGTCCATGTGAAGGCGGAGGGCGCGCGGGTCAGAACCCGCCTTCCCGCAGCTCGATCCGCTCGACCAGCTCCGCCGCCATCGACTTGATGGTGTCGAGCCCCGCCCGCCCCCACGGCCGGGGCTCGACATCGCTGACGCACACCGTGCCGAGCGCGATGCCCGTGCGGTCGATGAGCGGGGCACCGAGATAGGAGTGGATGCCGAACTCGTCGACGACCGGGTTGCCCGCGAAGCGCGGATAGTCGCGGACGTCCTCCAGGACCAACGCCTTGTGGCGGACGACCACATGTGGGCAGAAGCCATGGTCCCGGGCCATATAGCGGCCGATCCTCGGTTTCGTGGCGTCCGTGCGATCCGTACGGGCCTCGGCAGGCGGCCCGGTCGGGGTGCCCCCGTCGGGGATGTGCAGGCCCGCGAAGAACTGCCGCTCCTCGTCGATGAAGTTGACCATCGCGTAGGGCGCCCCCGCGAGTTCGGCGAGCCGGTCCGCGAACGCGTCGAGGGCAGGCTCCGTGTGCTGCCCCAGACCGAGCACCCTCAGCCGTCGTGTTCTGGCGGGGGCCTCCTTGTCCTCGGGGGTGAGCAGCAGCCGACCGGCCGGGCGCGGCGGGTCGTACGTCATGTGTGGGCTCCATGGCTGGGGGCGTGCGAGGGGGCGTGGGCGAGGAGGTGGCGGACGAGGGTGAGCAGGGTCTGCACCCCCGAGCTGGAGATCCGCGCGTCGCAGCACACGACGGGCACGTCCGGGTCGAGGTCGATGGCCGTCCGTACCTCCTCCGGGTCGTAGCGGAAGCCTCCGTCGAACTCGTTGACGGCCACGATGAATCCCAGGCCGCGCTGTTCGAAGAAGTCGACGGCGGCGAAGCAGTCCTCCAGGCGGCGGGTGTCGGCGAGGATGACCGCGCCGAGCGCGCCTTCGGAGAGCTCGTCCCACATGAACCAGAACCGCTCCTGTCCGGGCGTGCCGAACAGGTACAGCACATGTTCCGGATCGAGGGTGATGCGGCCGAAGTCCATCGCGACGGTCGTCTCGACCTTGTTCTCGATGCCGTCGAGATTGTCGGTCGCGGCACTGACAGTGGTCAGCAGCTCCTCCGTGCTGAGCGGCGCGATCTCGCTCACCGCGCCGACGAAAGTCGTCTTTCCTACTCCGAACCCTCCCGCCACCAGGATCTTCAAGGCGGTGGGAAAGGGGTCAGAGCTGTCGTCGTAGTCCATCGAGCACTGCCTCCAGAAGAGACCGGTCAGTGGGGTTGTGGTGGAACGTCGGGGGCTTCATGCACAGCGCCCCGCAGTCGACGAGATCGGACAGCAGCACCTTGGTCACCGCGGCGGGCAGTCTCAGATGCGCGGCGACCTCGGCGACCGAGACGGGGTCCCGGCACAGTTCGAGTGCCTGGGTGTGCTCGGGGCCGAGGTAGCCGAGAGGGGTGACGCCGGTGGCCATCACCTGCGACAGAAGGTCGAGCGCGGTACTCGGCCGGGTCCGGCCGTTGCTGACCTGGTAAGGACGCACAAGGCGTCCGGCCGCGTCATCAAGCCAGGGCCCGTCGCCGGCCGAGGTCACGCTCAAGGCCTCATCGCCGACGGTTCGACGCTGTGCTGCCTCGGCGCGGTCATCAGGTACGGGCGAACGCTCTTGACCAGCATCGCCATCTCATAGCCGAGCACGGCCGCGTCGGCGTCGCGTCCGGCGAGCACGGCAAGACAGGTGCCGGAGCCTGCGGTGGACACGAACAGCAGGGTGGAGTCCAGTTCGACGACGACCTGGCGTACGTCACCGCCGTCGCCGAAGCGGACGCCCGCGCTGCGGCCCAGGGAGTAGAGCCCGGAGGCCAGGGCCGCCATGTGGTCGGCGCTGTCGGGGTCCAGCCCGTGCACCGACTTCACGAGGCCGTCGCAGGAGAGCAGCACGGCGCTCCTGGTGTGCGGTACGCGCTGCACCAGGCCGCTCATCAGCCAGTCGAGGTCGGATGCGTGCCCGGTCGGCACATCGCTCGCCATGGGGGATCGACTCCTTGAAGTACGAAGGTGTGCGGGAGCGGAGGTGTGGGTGGGGGTGGGGGTCGCGTGGTTCATCCGGCTGGTGTGCTCCCGTCGTGCCGGGCGGTGAGGTCGTGACCTGGCGCGGGCGCCGTCTCGTACGCCGCGTGCGCCTCGCGTGGTTCGTCCGCTGGGTGCGCTGGGTGCGCTTCGCCTATGGGCGTTTCATCCATGTGGGCCGAGTCCCGGAACTGGGCCTCGGCGAGCCCGATGCCGCGCTGGAACGCCGCCATCAGACCGGGGTCGTGACCCACGTGGAACTCGGAGTCCGGCCGGGGCGCGGGTCCGTCGCGCAGCTCGGGCACGAGGTGCTCCTGGGCCCGCCGTCTGGGCAGTTGGGGCCTGCTCATGGTGCCGCGCACCACTCCGCCGCGCGGGGTCGGAGGTGTGACCGTGTTCTCGGCGACGAACCGCCGATCGCCGGGACGGATACCGGGCACGGCCTCCGCCGGATTGGCCCGCGTCTCGGCACCGCGCACCGGGAGCGGCGCCGGAACACCACCGTTCACAACCGACAGCCCGCCCGACTCGCTGTCCCGCCCCGGCTGCGCAGGCACGGCGGTCCTCACGCCGTGGGCGTCGTGGGCATCGTGGGACGGATACGACGCGGATTCGTGAAACGACGCCCGCGGTACGTCGCCGGACGCGCCCGGAACCACTCCCGGTACGGGGATCGGCGTCCCGTGGGAGGGAGTCCCGTGAGCCGGACTGCCGTGGGCAGGGGTCCCGTGCGCCGGACTCCCGTGAGCGGGACCTTCGTGAGCGGGACTGCCGTGGGCAGGAGTCTCGTGAACCGGACTGCCGTGGGCGGAAGCCCCATGGGCGGAAGCCCCATGGGCCGGTGTCCCATGAGCCGGCGTCCCGTGAGCTGGCGTCCCGTGAGCTGGCGTCCCCTGAACCGGGCTCCCATGTGCGGGCGTGCCATGTGGTGGGGTGCCATGGGCCGGTGTGTCCTGCCCCGGCGTGCCGTGCCGTGGCGTGCTCCTCAGCGGCGGCTCGTGTGCCGACATGCCATGGGAAACCGCAGCCCCATGTGTTGAAGAGCTGTGTGCCGAAGAGCTATGTACCGAAGTCCCATATACCGGAGCGGCATGCGTCGACGCGGCAGGTGTCGGCACAGCGTGTACCGGCGCGGCATGTGCGGGAGCCCCAGGCACCGAAGCACCATGCACCGAGGCCCCTTGCGCCGAACCGGCAGGTGCCGAACCGGCATGCGCCTGACCACCATGTGCCGGACCACCACGGCCAACCGCACCCTCAAGCCCGGAAGCACCCGCCCCCAACACCGCGGCCCCAACACCGGCACCGCCACCCGCACCCGTA
>NZ_LIQZ01000339.1 GCF_001418655.1 Streptomyces phaeochromogenes
GGCCACAGCGAAGTTCTCGACATCTCACCGCTTACCGTGCACGAACTCGTAAAGGTTGTCCCGTAAACGATCTTCTACGGATCGAGGCGCAGGGCTGACCAGTGGCACCAGCCGTTATCCCGTGAGAGCGAGATTGTGGAGGCGGGCGATGCCGAGCATGGCGTAGTGGGCGCCGTCGCCTTTTAGGCGGCAGTCGCGGAGGATCTTCCAGCCCTTCATCCGAGCGAAGGCATGCTCGACTCGGGCGCGGACCTTGCGGTGCGAGGCGTTGTGATCCTCCTCCATGCCGGCAGTTCGGTCTGACCGCGCGCGCGGCGATGCGGAATGACCATACCGGTGCCCCGGTAGCCGCCGTCCGCGATCACCGTGGTCCTGCCGACAGCGTCCTTGGCGCCTGATAGCTCCCATGCCTTGCAGTCATTGCGGTTGTCGGGCAGCGGTCGGCCGACCACGACAACGAGTCGGCTGTCGGCGTCGATCACGACCTGGTGGTTGGTGGAGTACCGATAGTTCTTGGACTGCTCGGCTACCTCGTGGTCACGGGTGGGAACCAGGGTGCCGTCCACGATCAGGACAGTGTCCTTGGAGAACCGGCGCCGCGGCCGCAGAGACATCAGCGGGCCGAGGTGGTCGATGATCCGGTCTGCCGCAGACTTCGAGATGCCGAACAGCAGGGCCAGCTGGCGCATCGTCAAGTTCGTGCGCCAGTAGGCCGCGACCAGCAGCACTCGGTCCTCCAGAGGCAGGCCCCAGGGCCGTCCCCGGCCAACCGCGTCGGCCCCCTCACGCCGCAGCGCGGTCACCAACTTCCCGAAGCAGCGCGGGCTCAGCCGGGAGAACGGGCCTATCCAAGACGGCTCCAACGCCGTGATCACACCAGTCACACCATGATCATCCAACTCGTGCCCAACGGCCCTCAGCGCCGACTGCGCAACAGCGATCCGAGTGCCAAGCCGGTACCCAGGCCGATCAGGGCGCCGGCCGCCGTCCACCATACGGGCGCCGCTCCTGCGGCAGGCACGTCGGGCGGACTCGGGGCGACGGCCGAGCGCGTCGGCGGTCCGGCAGCAACAGCGCGAGCGTGCTCCTCGCCCACGATGGCCAGGAAGCGACGACCGATACGGCTTCCTGACGAACTGGCGGTCCATGAGGTGCGGGCCCTGCTCCAGTAGTGCCGCCCAGCCTCTCCGGTGAACATCCCGGACAGCATGTCCCGCAGGAGAGGCTCGCGAATGGTCCCGATCTCGTAACCCATCCAGGCGTAGTTCATCATGAGGTCGGCATAGACATGCCGCTTCCGCTCATGGGGATCGGCGATGTCCGTGTCGCCCCAGACAGGCTGGTAAAGCGCCATGTCCTCAAGTTCCAGGCGAACCAGTTCAAGGTAGTAGCTGCGAATCCCCTGGACCTGCTCCGCCCTGGCCTGCCGGTTCTGGACAATCAGCGAACCGGCAACACCGGCCAACGCGAGCGCCGAGACGATCGCCGACGTGAAGCCGTACGCGGCGCCGATCTGACTCAGCCTGTTCCAGTCCACGCCATTGGAACCGGCGACGTCCTGCAGCACGAAAGGCGACAACAACAGCGCCGCCAGCACGGCCGCCGCAACTGCGACCAGCCCCAGAGCCCTGCCCACCCGGCGAGCCACTGATGCTCCAGCCGCAGACCGATGACGAGCTATCAGGTAAATCACCCCCAGACGAGCCTGCCCCAGTGGCTAGGTCGAACCATGGGGCAGCCTATGCGCAGCCGTCATGCTCGGCAGCACCCGCCTGCACCAGCTCACCTTCGCCGACCGGGCGAGCGCCCCTTGCAGAGAAACCGCCGCCGCATCGGCCCGAAGATCGATTACAGGACAGGCCTTAGAGATGGTCGAAGGGCGCGGCGTATGTGAAGGTGCCGCGCAGTGTCGGCTCGTACGCCGAAAGGGTCCGTACCTGGAAGTACTCGCCATAGTCGGGGTCCGGCGGGGTGATGCCGTAATGCATGCCGGGGCGGAAGCCGTAACGGCCGTAGTACGCAGGGCTGCCGAGCAGCGCGACGAGCGGCTCCCTGAGAGCGTCCGCCGCACCGAGCACGGCGTGGACCAGCGCCAGCCCGACGCCGCGACGCTGCTGGTCGGGGCGCACACTGAGCGGGCCGAGCCCCAGGACCGGGGCGGCGTCGACGTGTCCCCGGGTACAGATCACATGTCCGACGACCTCATCCCGCTCATTCACCGCCACGAGCGACAGCTCCGGCAGCCAGCCCTCGCAGTCGTGCAGTTCGTCCAGCAGAGCGACCTCGGCAGGGATCGCGGTCCCCTGCTTGGCGAACGCGGCTGCGGTGACAGCGCGTACGGCGGGAATGTCGGCGGGCGCTTCGCGTCGGATCAGCACCGGCACAGTCTGGGTGTCGGAGCTGCGCGGGCGCAAAGGAATTAGGTTCTGCCGAACCAAACAACACTGCCCGGGCCTCGAAACGCGGATGCGGGGCGCCGGAGATCCTCGGCTCCGCGAGCGCCATCGGTCCCCAAAGCAAGCCCTCGGTGGAGTCCCTTCGCAGCTACACAACTCGGTCCCACGGCCGCCAAGTGGAGTCAAAACCGACCTACCAATGGAGTCACTTGTCACTGACGAAGCCAACCCTGAACCTACCGGCATGACATGCCAACAGCTCAGCGAACTCATTGCCACGCTGTCTCCTGCGCTGGAGGTTCAACGCGAGCGAGTGCTCCGCGCACGTCGCGGTCACGAGCGCCTGGTCGCCCCCGGCACAGGTGCCAAAGCCAAACTCACCCCAGCCGAGGGAATCCTGGCCACCGTATTCCACCTGCGCAAACTCGCCACCATGGATTTCCTCGGTCAGCTCTTCGGCGTCACCGCGATGACCATCAGCCGCGCGAAACAGGAGGCCCGACCACGGCCACCACATCAACACCTCAACCGCCCGCCTCCGCACACCGGCTGACGTCGCGCCTTCCTCGCTTCCGACCCCACTCCAAGCAAGGCCAAGAAGACAAGTCAATGATCTGCACGCCCTAGGCGCCGCGCTCCGGCCTTCGTGCCGGACGCGTCGCTGTACTGGCTATGCACCGGCGCGGGCCAGCGTCTCCAGAGGGCCGACCAGGATCTCGGAGAAGGCGAGTTCGGCGGCTCCGATGAGCACCGCGTCGTCGCCGAGTTCCCCCACTCGCAGCCGCAGGTTCTCGCGGGAGGCTGTGAGGGCAAGGCGGTTGATACGGCTGCGGATCTGGGCGGCCGAGCCGAGGAACACCTCGCGGAGCGTCCCTCCGAAGATGACCGTGCGCGGGTTGAGCACATTGACCAGGTTGGCGACGCCGATGCCGAGCCAGTCGCCGACGTCGTGCAGGGCGGCGCGGGCGGTGATGTCGCCCCGGTCGGCCGCTTCGACGACGGCGCGTACGGCTTCCCGGCCGGTGGCCGACGGGTCGCGCTGCGCGGCCTCCAGCAGGGCGCGTTCCCCCGCCTCGGCTTCGAGGCAGCCGCGTGCCCCGCAGCCACAGGGCCTGCCATTTCGCGGGTTGACGACCATGTGCCCGATCTCGCCGCCGTATCCACAGTCGCCGCTCAGCAGTTGGCCACCGGTGATGACACCGCCGCCGATGCCGATGTCGCCATGCAGGTACACGAGATCCTGGCAGCCGGCTCCGGCACCGCGCAGGTGCTCCGCGAGCGCACCGAGACTGGCCTCGTTACCCACCGAGACGGGAAGGCCGAGGCCCAGCCGGCGCATGAGGTCCTCGCCGAACTCCTCGTCCTCCCAGCCGAGGTGGGGGGCAGCGCGGACGAGGCCGTCGGGTCGGCGCACCATCCCGCGGACGGCGGCGGCCACGCCGACGCAGTAGGTGCCGTGCCGTGCTGTGCCCACCATTTCCAGCGCGGAGCCGGCGAGGACCTCGGCCACCTTGCCGGCGTTGCGACGGCCGGGAAGCACGGGGATCTCCCTGTAGTCGAGGAAGACCCCGCCCAGGCCGATGCGGGCGGCGGCCAGCCGGTCCACGCCCACGTCGAAGGCGAGGACGTACACGCGGTCGGACTCGGGCCGCACGACCAGGGACGGCCGGCCCGCCCTGCCGGTCTCACGGGGCAGTTCCTCACGGACCAGGCCGGCCGAGCCCAGCTCGCTCACCAGACCCAGGATGGTGCTGCGGTTGAGTCCCATGCGCTCGGCCAGGACGGCCCGCGACATGGATCCGCCGATGTGCACATGACGGAGCAGGGTGCCGAGGTTGTGCCGGCGAATCTCCTCCTGCGAGGGACCGGCTTTCATGGAACCCCAGACCTCATCGTTGTACGGCCCGGCGACGGGACAGCGCATCCACGCCTGCGGCCACCAGCAGAACCGAACCCGTGACAGCGTACTTGACCCCTGAGCTGTACCCCATCAGGCCCATGCCGTTCTGGATGACCGCGACCACCATGCCGCCGAGCACGGCGTCAACGACCCTGCCCCGCCCGCCGAACAGGCTTGTCCCGCCGATCACGGCGGCGCCGACCGCCAGCAGTAGCACGTTGCTGCCACCGGTGTTGGGGTCGACCGAGTTGCCCCGGGACGCGGCGATGATGCCGCCGACCGCGGCCAGGGACGAGCAGATGACGAACGCGGAGATCCGGATGGCTGCCACGTTGATGCCGGCCCGGCGGGCCGCCTCGGCGTTGCCGCCCACCGCGTAGATGTGCAGGCCGAACGAGGTGCGCTGGAGCAGGAACGTACCGGCGACGAGCAGGACGGCGATGACCGGCACCACGATCGGCACGCCCTTGAGTGAGTCGACGATGACGTTGCGGCTGCGCTCCTGGTTGAGCAGGTGGACGGCGATCGCACCGAGCACCGCCAATCCGCCGATCCTGACTGCGAGCAGGGTGAGTGGAGCGGGGGCGAGCCGGCGCCGCCGGCGGTTGCGGTTCTGCCGGAGCTGGATCGCCGCGTACACCCCGACACTGACGGCGAGCAGTACCCAACCCAGCGCGGGGGAGAGGTTGTTGTTGGCGACGGCCAGGATCGTCTCGTCCCGGATCGAGATGTTGGTGCCTTCCTTGAGCAGCATCAGCACGATGCCCTGGAACCCCAGGAAGGCGGCCAGGGTGACCACGAAGGAGGGGATGCCGACCTTCGCCACCAGGAGGCCGAGCATCAGGCCGATGAACGTGCCGGTGAGGATCGCCGCGCCGGCCGCGCCGTACCAGGGCCATCCGTGGTCGGTGAGCAGGATGGCCAGGACGGCGGCGCAGACCCCGCTGGCGTACCCCGCGGACAGGTCGATCTCGCCGAGGAGGAGGACGAAGACCAGGCCCATGGCGATCGCGATGCTGCCCGCGCCCTGGGTCAGCAGGTTGGCGAAGTTCAGCTCGGACAGGAAGACCGGGCGCAGGACGGCGAAGAACACGCACAGGACGATCAGGCCGAGTACGGCGGGCAGGGCGCCCAACTCGCCGCCGCGTACTCGATCGACGTAGTTCCGGGCGACCGAGCGCAGACTCGTGGCTCCGGCCGCTCCGTTCTCCTTCGGCATACCGGGACCGCGTGGCAGTTCCGGCTTCTCGGGGGCGACTGCGGCGGTCATGCGGTGACTCCGTTGCTGTGGGCGAGGCCGAGGTCCCCGCTGCGGCCCGACGTGATGAGTTCGACGACCTGGGAGTGCGTCACGTCCGACGTGCTGACCTGGGCGGCCATCCGGCCGAGGTAGAGGGCGGCGATCCGGTCGGACACCGCGAAGACGTCGTTCATGTTGTGCGAGATCAGGACCACGGCGAGACCGTTGTCGGCCAGCCGCCGGACCAGTTCGAGGACCTGTGCCGTCTGGGCGACACCGAGCGCGGCGGTGGGCTCGTCCAGGACGACGACCTTGCTGTTCCACAGCACGGCCTTGGCGATGGCCACGGTCTGCCGCTGGCCGCCGGAGAGGCTGGAGACCTGCTGGCGGATGGACTTGACGGTGCGTACCGACAGCCCGTCGAGGGTCTGGGCGGCCATCTCCTCCATCGTCGCGTCGTCCAGGACGAGTCCCCGGCGCTTCTCGCGGCCGAGGAACATGTTCTGGACGATGTCGAGGTTGTCGCAGAGCGCCAGATCCTGGTACACGATCTCGACGCCCAGGGCCGCCGCCTCGCGTGGGCTGTGCATCTGGACCTGCTCACCTTCGAACCAGTACTCGCCGCCGTCGATCGGGTGGATCCCGCCGATGCACTTGACCAGGGTGGACTTGCCTGCGCCGTTGTCTCCGACGAGGGCGGTCACTTCCCCTGGGTGGACGTCGAAGGACACGTCGTGCAGTACCTGCACGGCGCCGAAGCTCTTGTCGATCCCCCGCAGTCGAAGGATCGGGGTCGCTGTCATGGAAGACGGCTCCTTACGGTCGTGAGGCCGCGGGTCCCGGGGAGGTGGGAGCGCCGGGACCCGCGTTCGGGCCGGCCGGACCAGGGGTAGTGGTCCGGCCGGCCGGTCAGGGCTACTTGATGCCGGCCTTGGCGCACAGGGCGGCGTACTTGCCCGTGCACAGCTCTTCCTTGGTGACGAAGCCGTCGTCCACGACGTCCTTGACGTTGTCCTTGTAGATGGCCACCGGCGTCTCCAGCACGGACGGGACCTTGCGCTTGCCCTCGGGGTCCTCGACGGTCGCGTTCGTCTCGCCCTTCTCGCCCTTGGCGAGGGAGATGGCGAGCCTGGCAGTGGCGTCGGCCTCCTTCTTGACCGCCTTGTAGACGGTCATGCACTGGTCGCCCGCAAGGATGTTCTGCAGGCCCTGCACAGTGGCGTCCTGGCCGGTGACCGGGACCTCGCCGTTGCGGTTCTGCTTGCGAAGGACGGCGATGGCCGCGTTGCCGAGACCGTCGTTGGCGGCGAGCACGCCACTGATCTTGGGCTCGCTGGTGAGCATCTGCTCGAAGATGGTGCCGGCCTGGGCGTTGTCCCAGTCCGGGACGGACTGGTTCGGGCCCTTCACATAGTCGCCCGACGCGTACTTCGGGTCGAGGACGCCGTTGTAGCCCTCGGCGAAGAGAGTGGCGTTGTTGTCCGTCGGGGAGCCGTTGAGCGTGGCGACGATGGGCTTCTTGGCCTTCATGTCGCTCAGGCACTTGCTGAGACCCTCGCCCTGCAGCTTGCCGACCGCGGTGTTGTCGAAGCTCACGTAGTACTGGGCGGAGCCGCCGAGGGTGAGCCGGTCGTAGTCGATCGTGGCGACGCCCTGCCCTTTGGCCTTGTCCAGAACTGCCTTGCCCGTGCCGCTGTCCAGGTTCACGATCACCAGGACGTTCACGCCGCTTGTGATCATCTGGTCCGCGATGGTCTGGAACTCCTGCTTGTCGCCCTGGGCGTTCTGGATGTCGAACTCGACGCCGGCAGCCTTGAACGCCTCGGAGAGGTACTTGCGGTCCGCGGTCTCCCAGCGGGCCGAGGACTTGCTGTCCGGGAGGATCACACCGATCTTCGGCTTGGCGTCGGAGCCGGAGTCACTGTCGTCCGACGAGGAGTCGCCGCAGGCAGTGAGCGAGCTGACCAGTGCCACCGAGGCGGCGGTGAAGAGGAGTCCCTTGCGCATGGGCAGGGTCCTTTCTGGTGTTACGGCCGGACGGCCGGACGTACGAGGGTGGTGAGAAGGAAGGCGAGAAGTGCGCTCTCGGGGGAATTGCCGGGTGTCGGGTGATGCGCCCGGCTGAATGTTGTGAGCGGGAACTTACGGCGGTCCGGAACCGGTGCGCCAGAGTGCGGGAGACGCTATTTGTCATCCGCCATAACAATTAGGTGACGCTGTCGCAACGTGGCTACGTCGCCGCCTCCTGTGCGCCGGGAGAGAGCATGAGGCCGTACGGGGGCCGGCCGTGCAGTAGTGGCCCGTGGGCCGCGTGACACCGAGTGTCCGCGCCGAGGGCTCTTCCACGGCCGTCACCGCGTCCCCGCCCGCGCGCGTCGGCATGCGCGTGTGCACCACGACCGGACCGGAGTTGGGCCCGCACCGGGAGCCGGACGGCGGGCCCTTCTGGGTCACCATGGAACTGTTCATGCGCGACACCGAGGGCTACCGCGTGGCAGCAGACGAGTCCTTCCTCAACGAGCGCACGGTCGCAGGGTTCTACGGCGTCGACGAGACGGTGCGGCGACTGCGCGAGACTCCTTCACCCTCGAGCTCACATGTGATCCGGGACGCCGACCACTTCTCGATGCATCGGAGTGCCTCGATCCTGGCCACGATGTCCGCGTTGGCCGAGGGCGGCCGGTGTTTGGGTGCTGAGGAACGGTCGAGCAGACCGAGTTCACCACAGCGACGGTAGCGGTTGCCCCAATTCGACGTGTACGAGCGGGCGATGCCCGTCTCGGCCGCCACGTGAGCGATCGGGCCTCGCGGCAACGTCGGATGAGGCGCGGCCGCCCCTCGGGGCACAGGGGTGCGTTGCGGTGGGGCACAGGCATTCTCAGCGCCAGGGATCGAGGGCGTGCTTGCCGCGGGTCTGCCCGGCTTCGAGTTGGCGCAGCACTGACGGCCCCTCGGCCAGGGGGTGCACCTGTGGGGTGCCGGGCGGGTACACGCCGTGAGCGATGAGTGCGTCGATCTCGATGAGCAACGACTGGTAGAGGGACGGTACTGCGGTCGCCAGCGCGCCGATGTGCAGGCCCTTGAGCTGGACTTGGTGCTTGAAGACCAGGTCATGCGTGGTCACGGTGGCATCGCCGGAGGCGGCACCGAACACGACGACGCGTCCGGTGAAGGGTTTGGTGATCGACAGACTCACCTCGAACGTGGCCTGTCCCACCGATTCCAGGACCAGGTCGACCCCGCCAGTCAGGCGGGTAATCTCCTCGGCCAGATCGGGGCGCGCGCTGTCCAGGACTTCGTCGGCACCGAGCGCTTTGACGGTGTCGTGCTTGGCCGGTGACGCCGTGGCGATCACACGTGCACCATAGTGGCGGCCGAGGCGGACGGCAGCCTGCCCCACGCCTCCGGCCGCTGCGTGAACGAGCACCACCTCACCCGTCTTGATCTCGCCCAACGGCTTCAGTGCCGCCAATGCGGTGGCCCAGTTCAGCACCAAGCCGAGGGCTTCGGTGTCGCTCCAACCGGAGGGCACGGGGAGTACACCAGTGGCCGGCATCGTCATGTACTGCGCGAAGGCGCCCGGTCCGGCTCCGACGACGTGGGTGCCGAGCGGAAGCGGGTTCTCGACGTCCGGGCCGATGCCCACGATCTCGCCGCCGGCTTCGAAGCCCGCCACATAGGGGGCCTGCGGGCCTCCTTCGTAAGTGCCATGAGTCTGCATGACGTCAGCGAAGTTGACCCCGGCGGCGCCTACACGGATCAGGTACTCGCCGGGCCCCGGGGTGGGTCGGCGTTGATCGGTCGTGAGGGTCAGGTCCTTCGGTCCCTGTTGCGACCGCTGGACCAGTGCTCGTACCGTCTGCCCGGCGCCGCGCTGCTGCTCGATGATCTCCATGCACGAAACGTAGGAGTCTCACACTTGCGTCAAGGTCAAGTGGCGGGTCATGGGCCAGTGCGCCGAGCCTCCTGTAGGTAGGCATCGAGCGCCGCCCGCTGATCGTTGAGAACGGCGATACGCGCAGCGAGGCGATCACGATGGCTCTGCACCTCGCGCAGGAACTCCGCGTGCACCACATCCGTGCCACCATCGGATTCGTCAGTGATGCTGGGCAGAGCCTCCTTGATCAACCGCACGGGCAGTCCGGACTCCAGCAGCGAGCGGATGACGAGCACCCGGTCGACAGTGGACTGGCAGTAGTCGCGGAACCCATTGCTGAAACGACCGGGGACGATCAAGCCCTCATCCTCGTAGTGTCGCAATGACCGCGGGCTCGCACCGCTGGCTCTGGAAGCTTCGCTGATCTTCATATCTGGAGGCAACGTCCAGGCGCACCGCGGTCTTCCAACAACTGGCGCGACGCAGGTAAGACTTGATCACGCGTCAACGACCTCATGTCCCGCAACAGCCGGCGCTCTAGGTTTGCTCGCCGTAACTGAGGGATTCACCGCTACCGGCTCGCACCACTGACCGGACCTCATCGGACTGCCGTCGCACTCGTCGGCGCCGCCGGCATCCAGCCGGCCCCGGCACCGTTCCCGCGTGACCGGCACCCTCGTACGGAACCCTGCCCCGAGGGCCGAGTCGTACGTCACCCAGCGGGTTCGATACGAAGGACGGCGCCGGCGTCGCGGATCTCGACGACCTTCAGGCTCATGGCGTCGTTGATGGTCGCGGCGGGTCCCTCGCCGCAGCTGAGCCCTACACCGCCGCTGCCCTTCGAGGACACACCACCGCCCCCGGAACAGCCTGAAACGCTGTAGCCCGACCCAGTCAGCGGCGCGACCATCTCGACCTCACCGCCGGTGATCGCCGTGACCTCGATCGGACCCAAGCCGTACTTTTCCGGCACTGTCACGACGTCCCCCACAGCGACCTCGATCTCACACGTCCCGTCAGCGCACGGCCCGGTTGGCGAAGGCGACAGCGTGGCCGACGCTGTGGAAGTTGGCCTGGGGTCCGACTCCGGTGCCCCAGAGCCGGATCCACTGGGCCGGCCCTCGGCAGGGGAGCCGTCCGAAGGATCCGGGGAACACGACATGAGAGCAGTGAACACGACAGCGACGACAACGGCGGCGACGGCGGTGGATGACGTTCTACGCATCATGGCCGCCATTGAACCGCGTCACGGCCGGGACCCCTCCCCACTGCTCGGCCTGGGTCGGCATGGCGTCGGAGCAGGACAGACGGCCCGCGACGATGGTGCCGGCGGCGTGGGCGGGCGGGTGATCGATGCGATCAAGGCAGTGCAGCCGATCTCTCTCCGATATGTTGTCGCGCAGCATGCCGGTCGCCACGCCTTCGAGTACGAACCGGATGACCAGGTGGGAGGCAGTTTCACGCGCATCAGCGGGCACTTGGGACGGGCGGTGGAAGACATCGGACTCGCCGACGCTCTGAGTCGGCTGGTGCCTGTCTGCAGCGGGCTACCCAACGCCGGATCCCTGGCGGCCCTGTTCGGCGGCTTTGCCTGGCGGCGAATCGTGCGCGACTACGACACCGATGTGAAACTGGGCGAGTGCACCCAGCTCGGCCTGTCCTCCGCGCCCGCCGCGCTGGTCTGCTCGACGCCGGCGTTGTTGGGTAGCGCCACGTCCGTGGGGAGATGACTCACCTGGCCATCGGAGGGCGAGCGGATGGCCGTCATCGCGTGGATCGTCGAAGGCACCTGGCCTGCATGCGTGGACGCTGCCGGTGCCCACGCGCTGGACGACGCCGAGATCGTCATGCTCCATGTGACGGGCCATGAGATCCCGGACGCCGCGCACGGTGCCTTCGCCGGCCTGCCAGGCCGCGGCCACCCCGAACGCGACCCCGGCACCCGCCTGGAACACCTCGCCGCCACCGCCACCAACCAACTACTCCAAGACTCCGCCGACCGCCTCGGCCGCCCCTGTACTCGCATGGAGCGCACCGGCCGCGTCGAACGGGAAGTTGTGGCCGCCGCGCAGGGCGCGGAGTTGCTCATCGTCGCCCGTGACGGCGACCGCAGCCGCCCGGGCCCCAAAAGCATCGGCCCGGCCAGCCGCTTCGTCGTCGACCACGCCCCTTGCCCGGTTCTCCTGATCTGGCCCGAACCGACAGCCGGCCTCGCCGGTATCCCGCCGCTCCCGCACCACGGGTAGCGTCGCACCAGACCGAGGACCAGACCAGGGACCAGGCCGGGCTGCTGGCCCGGCGCAGTGGAAACCAGCGCCCACTCGAGACGATACTCGGGCCTTGTCCGTGCCTGTCATCGGCCACACAAAACGATACGGACGGGCCCCCGGGGTCGTGAACCGGTCGGACGATGAGTGTGATGAACAGGCGCTGGATCTCGTTGCAGGACAGCGGGACGAGGTCAGCACCGACTCGTCGTCCTTGGCGCCGACCTCGGGTACGTGATGGAGGAAGTGACCGCCATTGAAGCGCTCTCACAGCTCGAGGCAGGTGACGGTGTGGATGCCGACATCGACGAGCGTGCTTGGCGTAGGTCCGAGACGCTTGCCCAGGTGCCGCACTGCGGTCAGCAGGCAGGCGTGGCGCTGGCCGAGGACTCCTGGCGCCATGACCGAGTCGAAGGAGTAGTCCGCATCAGGAGCCGGATCTGCTTGCTCCACAGAACGGCCGGCACGATGGCTTGGGCGAAACGTACCGGACCGGTCGTCGGGTCGGTTGCCAGGAGAACGACGGCGCTTCGAACCGTCATGTGGCGGACGGAGCCGTGAACATGGCTACTTAGGGATGACGTGCCCGAGTCCGTGAGAAGCGAGCGGGGCACGGAACGGCTTCCAGATGTCGGGTGCGGCCAGGTTCGTGAAGAGTCCGGTACAGGTGTTCGTGTCGCCGCTCACGAGGCCGTACACAACTGCCTTGGCTCATGCCCCGTGTCGTTCAAGAACAATGCGGGCCGTGCGTGCCATGGCCTCGTCGACCATCTCGCCCTGGAAGGTCACGGCGCCCGTCCCTTCTCTCTGTGCCGACTCGACCGCCGCGATCAGCTCCGCGCAGCGGGCGAGTTCGGCTGAGCTGGGCGAGAACACCTCGTTGATCACGGGCACATGGGAGGGACGGATCGCCATCATGCCCTAGTAGCCGAGGGAGCGGTTCTGTTCGGCGAAGGCGCGAAGCCCTGGCAGGTCGCCGACCCGCGTCCACAGTCCGCTGACCGGGCATGGCGCGGGTCAGCACATACACGACCGCCGTGAACACGGCCCGCTCGTCACACGGAGCGGTCCCGCCGCCCTGGGAGTTGAATGACGGCAGCAACGGTGCGACCAGCTCCCACAGGCCGTCAGGAACCAGCCGCTGCGACAGATCGACACCCACAAGCAGCAATGATGCCGCAGCTCACCACACGAGCACGTGAGACATCCTCTTAGAAGAGCCTGTATGAGACCGCGTTATGGGGCAGCCGCGCATCGCATACTTCGGCCGTACTCTCGCCTTACAGCGAAGCGTTCTTTCACTCCGGCCGGCGCTGGCGTATCACTTCACGGACACTTTCATTCTGAACAGTTTCTCTGCATTTCGGAATGCAATCTTTTCCTTGTCTTCGCGTGGCAAATCGACTCCGCGGAACCAGTCGGTCTGCTCTTTTATGTCCGCGAACGGGTAGTCGGTTGCGAACATCACTCGATCCACGCTTATGTACTTCAGCAGGAGTTCGAGCAGTTCGGTCTGAGGGAATGCGCTGGTTGTGACCCAGAAGTTGTCCTGGAAGTATTGCCCGATGGGCTTCTCGAGCGATTCTTTGGTCGGCTCGCCCATGTCATTGACGATCCGCTCGTAGTAGAAGGGAAGGCCTTCGCCCATGTGGCCGATGATGATTTTCAGTTTGGGGAATCTGTCGAAAACCCCGTACGCGATCATCCGGATGCATTGGGTCAGCACTTCCTGGTGCCAGCCATATCCAGACCCACTGAAAATGTAGTCTTGGTACTCTTCCGTGTATTTGGACCGTGTGGTGCTGTAGTAGATCTTGAAGACCTCGTCAGCCGGATAGCCGGGATGCAGGTAGATCGGCACATCGAGAGCAACGGCACGTGTTAGCACAGGCTCGAAATCGGGATGATCGAGATACTTCTTCGCGATGTGTCCGTTGGTCAGTGCGCCCAAGAAGCCATCTTCCCGAACCGAGCGTTCCAGTTCGTCCGCCGCCGCCTCCGGGCTCTGCAAGGGCAAGGTGGCGAAAGCCTTGAAGCGGCCCGGATATTTGGCGATCGGCCCGTCTGCAAGTTGCCGGTTAAGGCGATAGGCAAGGTCGATGCCCCTTTGCCCAGGGACATTTTGTACGGAGGGTGTATGAGCAGAGAGGATTTGAACGTTGAGTCCCCCCGCATCCATATCGCCGATGCGGCGTTGACCTAGATCCGAAAGACCAATTTCCTCAAGGAACGCTATGTGATCCTGATTGATGGAGTTCAGCTTCAACAACGTGGGAGTCGAAAAGGTCTCCTCCGTGCCGATGAAGGGCAGGTCCTGGTCCCGCCGTGAAATGTCCGAAGTCTTGTCCGAAGTCTCGTTCTCGCTCACTTCCGAGACAATGGCGTGCGTGGACAAGCCGGCACCAATGCCAAGTGCCGTGCTGGCGGTGAGAAAGCCGCGGCGTCCCATGGGCTTCATGTCAGTCCCTCTCTTCAGGCGTTTGTGTGGTGAGGTATCCGTACGGCATCCGTCTGCGAGATGCTTCAGGGGATCTTCGCGTCCTGCTCGCGCACCGCGGCAGCGCTCAGGTCGAGGAACCGCTCGCCGGTGCGCAGCGGCTGTGGTGGAGCTGACGACCGCCCGCGTGCGCGCTCTGCGGGCCGGCCGCGGCGGGCCCGCACTGTTGTCGGCGTGTGACCCCGCATGCGGCGACAGGGAACGCCGTCGCCAGCGCCTTGGTGGCCGCCTCCAACCGCAACCGGCCGGGCTGCGCTTTCCCCGATGGTGCTGCGTCGACTGCCATCACTAGCCTTCTACATACGGGTTGCATCGCTTATCCGCATGCCTACTTCCTACCGAGCGAACCTGAGACGAACGTTAAAGAGCTGCTCACGCGCTCTGCTAAATGATCAGTTGTGGGAGCTTCTCGAGCCGTTGCTTCCGCCGTGGCCCGATGAAGGCGCCCGGTCCGCGGCCGGTGCCGGATCGGCAGTGCCTGCAGGGAATCTTGTACGTGCTGCACACCGGGATCGGCTGGGAAGACCTTCCGCAGGAACTCGGCTTCAGGCCAGGCATGACGTGCTGGCGGCGGATCAAGCGGTGGATCAACGCCGGGGTGTTCGACGATCTGCATCGGATCCTGCTTGCCCAGCTGAACGCGGCAAACGAGATCGACTGGTCCCGGGCGGTGATCGACGGCAGCCACATCGACACGAAAAGGGGGTCCCGGACCTTGAGTTCGCCCCCATTTCCAGCCCCCACGTGAGCGGAGTCGAGGACCACGCGCGAGACGTCGATGAGGCCGGCGTCATCGAGTCGGTGCAGCACCGCCTCGTGCGGCCGGGCCCACACCCCGGCCCGCGACCAGATCAGGAACCGGCGGTGCGCGGTCGACTTCGATATCCCGAAACACGGCGGCAGACCCCGCCAGGCACAACCGCTGACCAGCACGTAGATGATCGCCGCGAACAGCGTCTCATCCGGCGTGTCCTGCGTTCCGCCGCGCTGTGGCCGCACCTTCGGCGGTGGGATCAGCGACTCGGCAATCTCCCACAGCCCGTCCGGAACAATTCAACTCCACGTACCCCGCCCCATGAACAACCCAGCGAGCGATCACCACATAGGACACCGTAGCTGGTCGCACCGTTGCTGCCGTCGTTCAACTCCCGTCCGCAGGGCGGCGGGACCGCTCCGTGTGACGAGCGGGCCGTGTGCACGGCGGTCGTGTATGTGCTTACCAGCGGGTGCGCCTGGCGGCATCTGCCGGAGACGTTCGGATGCCGTCGGCCCACACGTACACGTAGTCGACCTCGGATAGGTCGCGGTCCATGAAGGCGGCGTGGTCGGCCTGCCACTGCTGGGTCAGCCGGGTGACCGTCGCCGGGGAAAGCCCGGCTGGGCTGCCCAGGAACTGCTCCAGGGCGGGCACGAAGTCACCGGTGGACAGGCCGTGCAGGTAGAGCAGGGGCAGCACCTCGCTGACCTTCGGCGACTTGCGGGCACCACGGCGGCAGGATCGCCGAGGAGAACCGCTTGCGCTCGCCCGTGGCCTCGACTACCCGCTTGTCGTTCACGCGCGGGGCCTTCACCTCGACCGCCCCGGCCGCGGTGGTGACCTTCCGCGGCTGGTGGTAGCCGTTGCGGACGACCAAGCGGTGGCCCTTCTCGTCTCGCTGATCAGCCAACTCGGCTATATATGCGTTGACTTCGGCCTCTAGCGCGGCGGCCAGCATCCTTCGTGCGCCCTCGCGGACGATCTCGTCGATCAGAGAGGAGCCGTTGGCGGTGGTGCCGTCGGCGTTCACTACGCTGAGCACGGGCGTGCCTTCCCAACCCGCGGCAACGCGGGCCTACTCGATCCCAGTCAATCGATCACTCGGGAACGTACGCCCTTCGCGTGTGCCCGCCCGAGCCGTCGGCGGAGCCGCTCACGCCAGACCGTCCGTGATCGCCTGCCCGCACAGCCTGTCCGTCAGATACGCGGACGCATCGTGCGCCGTCGCACCGTTGTGTACCACCGCGCAGCGCACCTGCGCCCCGAACGCCGGGCGCAGGTCTTTCACCAGGGCGACCACGTCCCCGGCGTCGGCCAGGTTCGTCCACACCAGCCGCTCGCCGCCGGGCCACACCCCGCGCGGCCGGCCGCCAAGGGTGACCGGTGACGGCTGGAGGCGGTGCAGGATCAGGTTCGAAATCCCCAGCGGGGACCCGATGGTGACCAGGGCCCGCACCTGGTGGCCGGGGCGCGCGCACAGCGCCTCGTAGGCGACCACCGAGCCCAGCGAGTGCGCGACGACGACCCGTGTGTCCTCGCCGATCTGGTCGGTGACCCGGGCCAGGGCCTGCGCACGCAGGCCGGGGTCGGTGAGGTATCGGCTGACCTGCTTCAGGTCGAACACCATCGCCCGCAACGCGACGCCGGCGAAGAACCGCGACCCCGACAGGGCCCGCAGCCCAGCCTGCACCGACCGCGGTGTCGAGACCAGGGTGTCCTCCGCGTCCGGTGGGACCACGGCCGGATCGCTGTCGGCGGCCGACTGCCACCAGGCGAGCAACAGCTCCTGTTCGAGGCCTTCTTCGGCATTCGCGGCTGTGTAGGGGGGATCACCGACGGCGAGGAACTCGCCTTGGGGGCGGAACAGGTCGCCGTAGAAGGCCACCGCTACATCCGGCTCCGTCAGGGGACGGGGCACCCGGGCGCGGGTGAGGCCGTCGTTGAGGGCCGGTAACCACAGTCGGCGCAGCGACTCCTCGCCGAGCGTCTGCTTGCCGACACCGTGCACCGCCACCACACGCGCCATGCCCCGTGCCCCCGAACTCGTCCCCGAAATACCGTGCTGAGCACTGCAGAGCGAGTCAGAGGGGCAAGCGCCGGAAATCTGGAAGAACCCGGCCCAGCGCACCCGAAGCTGGACATCCGGCCGCTGGCCCGGCCTGTATGCGGTATCGCGCCCACCAGCGAGTACGGCGCGGAATGGGACCAGGCCCGCGAGGTGCGCACCGCGATC
>NZ_LIQZ01000034.1 GCF_001418655.1 Streptomyces phaeochromogenes
GCGATCGGGTTCACGGTGAGCGGGGGCGACGGGGGCAGTGGGGGCTGAGACGTCCGCGTACGCCTTCGGACCACTGCCTGCCCCAAGTGCTCCTCCGCGAGCCCCTCCTGGCGCCCGGCCGAGCGTTCCTCCGCGAGCCCCCTACCAGCCCTCCTGCAACTCGTCGTCCTCGCCCGCCTCCAGGAGGGTCGCCGCCGCGCCGACCACCCGCGGGTCCGGCTTTCCGACGACCTCGTCGTCCTTGCCCGTGTAGTCGAAGCGGGCCAGCACACTGCGCATGGCCTCCACGCGGGCCCGCTTCTTGTCGTTGCTCTTCACCACGGTCCACGGGGCCTGCTCGGTGTCCGTCTCGCGGAACATGGCGACCTTGGCGGCGGTGTAGTCGTCCCAGAGGTCGAGGGACGCGAGGTCCATGGGGCTGAGCTTCCACTGCCGTACGGGATCGACCTGCCGGATGGTGAACCGGGTGCGCTGCTCGCCCTGCGACACCGAGAACCAGAACTTCACCAGGTCCACGCCGTCGTCGACGAGCATCCGCTCGAAGGCGGGCGTCTGTCGCATGAAGCGCCGGTACTCGTCGCCCGTGCAGAAGCCCATCACCCGCTCCACCCCGGCCCGGTTGTACCAGGACCGGTCGAAGAGCACGATCTCCCCGGCGGTCGGCAGATGCTCGACGTACCGCTGGAAGTACCACTGTCCCTGCTCGCGCTCCGTCGGCTTCTCCAGGGCCACCACCCGGGCACCGCGCGGATTGAGGTGCTCGGTGAAACGCTTGATCGTGCCGCCCTTGCCGGCCGCGTCCCGCCCCTCGAAGACGACGACGAGCCGGCGCCCGGTCTCCTTGATCCAGCTCTGCAGCTTCAGCAGCTCGATCTGCTGCAGCCGCTTGTGCCAGTCGTACTCGCCGCGCTCCATGCGCTGCGCGTACGGGTAGTTCTCCCGCCAGGTGTCCACCGCGCTGCCGTCGGGGCGGATCAGCACCGGGTCGTCATGGTCGGTGTAGTCGACGCGCATGTCACTCAGCAGCTCGGTCATCTCTACTCCCCGGGAGGATCAGTGGAACTGCGGCACGATCAGATGGATCCCGTACGCCACCACGCTCGCGCACGCCAGGAAACACAGCCCGGCCACGCCGAGCCCCACCGGGTCGGTGCCCCCGTCGCCCTCCCGCGCGGCTTCGGCGCGGGCCAGGCCCAGCACGCCGAGGGCGAAGACGACGACCACTCCGACCGTGACTCCGGTACTCACCGCGGCGACCTCGCCGAGGGCGCTCCAGTCCAGCTGCATCGTTCGTACTCTCCTTGCTCTTCCCGGCTCTTCGGCTCTTCCCGGTCTCCGTGACCCTGCTCAGGCGGCGGTGCCGACCTCTGCCGGTGCCGCGCCGCGGACGCTGACCTCGTGGGTCTCGTTGACGTTGGACGCGTGCACCGGGTTGCGGCGCGACATGACCACGATGAAGGTGGCGACGGCGAGCGCGAGGAGTGCGATCACCACGATGCCGAAGTTCCCGCCGTGCGTCACCACGCTCGCGGAGAGGCCGCCGACCAGCGCGGCGGCGGGAAGCGTCACCAGCCACGCCACCACCATCCGCCCCGCCGTACCCCACCGCACCTCGGCGAGACGCCTGCCCAGGCCCGCACCGAGGATGCCGCCGGAGCACACCTGCGTGGTCGACAGCGCGAACCCGAGGTGCGCGGAGGTCAGGATCACCGTCGTGGAGGCGGCCTCCGCGGCGAAGCCCTGCGGCGACTGGATGTCGGTCAGCCCCTTGCCCATCGTCCGGATGATCCGCCAGCCGCCGAGATACGTACCCAGGCCGATCGCGAGACCGGCCGACGCGATCACCCACAGGGGCGGCCCGGCGTCGTGACCGAGGGCCCCGGCCGAGATCAGCGTGAGCGTGATGACGCCCATCGTCTTCTGCGCGTCGTTGGTGCCGTGCGCGAGCGAGACCAGGGACGCCGAGGCGATCTGCCCGAGCCGGAACCCCTTCGTCACCGTCTTCTGCCGGGCCCGTGCGGTGATCCGGTACGCGAGGTACGTGGCGATGAGCGCGGCCACACCGGCGATCAACGGCGAGGCGACCGCCGGGAGCAGGACCTTCTCGACGACCTTGTCGAAGTGCACACCGTGCTCGCCCGCGCCCACCCAGACGGCCCCGATGAGACCGCCGAACAGCGCGTGCGAGGAGCTCGACGGCAGCCCGAGCAGCCAGGTCGCCAGGTTCCACAGGATCGCGCCGACCAGACCGGCGAAGATCATGCCCGGTGTCACCAGGGTGTCGTCCACGATCCCGCCGGAGATCGTCTTGGCGACCTCGGTGGACAGGAACGCGCCGACGACGTTCAGTACGCCGCTGATCAGGACCGCCGTTCTGGGCTTCAGCGCGCCGGTGGCGATGGACGTCGCCATCGCGTTCGCCGTGTCGTGGAAGCCGTTGGTGAAGTCGAAGGCGAGGGCCGTGACGATGACGACGGCCACAAGGAACGTGATGTGGTCCATGCCGTCGATGCAAGCAAGCGGAGGCGTACGGGCGGCGAAGCGGAGGCAAAGGGCACGCATGAGTGTGGTCATGCCACCTACAAGTCCGCTGTTCCGGGGGGTGCTGAGCCGGGGATTCCCTTCACAACCGGGGTTTGTCCTCGGCGGGACCGGGATTTCCCGTCGGGGGAGGTGTCGCTGAGTACACCCCCCGATACGGGTTCTGCGCCCAATGTGCCTGCCCCGCCTTCTCCGTAGCGTCTTCGGCAGGGCACAGGAAGTGCCCGACAGGGGGGCACGGACGGTGCCCGACGGAGGCTGATGACGATGTTTCGCCGAACCGATCGACGCAACCACGAGCACGGCACGGGCCCCGCCGCCGAGGCACTGCGGCTGGTCAAGGTCACCAAGACCTACGGGGGTGAGGAGAACGCGGTGACCGCCCTCGACGGGGTGACGCTCGCCCTGCCGCGCGGCACGTTCACCGCGGTGATGGGGCCCTCGGGCTCCGGCAAGTCCACGCTGCTGCAGTGCGCGGCCGGACTCGACCGGCCCGACAGCGGCATCGTCGTGGTCGACGGCGCCGAGATGACCGGCGGCACCGAGGCCGAACTGACGAAGTTCCGGCGCAACCGGATCGGCTTCGTCTTCCAGCAGTACAACCTGCTGGACACCCTCACCGTCGCCCAGAACACGATCCTGCCGCTCAAGCTCGCCCGCCGCCGCGTCGACCGGGCCCGGGTGGCGGAGATCCTCACCGCCGTCGGCCTCGGCGACCGCCTCGGCCACCGGCCCGACCAGCTCTCCGGCGGCCAGCGCCAGCGCGTCGCCATCGCCCGCGCCCTGGTCACCGAGCCGAGCGTGATCTTCGCGGACGAGCCGACCGGCGCCCTAGACACCCGCAGCGCGCGGGACGTCCTGCGGCTCCTCCAGGAGGCGGTACGGGTCCACGGCCGTACGGTCGTCATGGTGACCCACGACCCGGTGGCGGCCTCGTACGCCGACTCGGTGCTGTTCCTCGCGGACGGCAGGCTCGCCGGTGAGATGCACCGGCCGACCGTGGACGCGGTGGCCGAGCGCCTCGCGCACCTCGGCGACGACGTGATGGCGGGGGTGTGACCGTCATGTTCGCTCTGGCCCTGCGCTCCATCCGCCGGCGCCCCGGTCGTTTCGGCGCGACGCTGCTGTCCGCCTTCCTGGGCGCGGCGATCATCATGACCTTCAACTCGATGCACGACACGGCGGGCGCGAAGGGCGTCGACGCCACCAGCGCGGAGAGCCTCTCCACCGCGGCGGGCGTCGTCGGCGGCTACGGCACCCTCCTGGTGTTCTTCGCCGTCGCCTCCACCCTGACGGTGAACGTCCGTCAGCGCTCCGCCGAGATCGAGCTGTTGCGCTGCTCGGGCGCGACCCCCGCACAGATCAAGCGGATGGTCGTGGGGGAGTCGGTGGCCGTCGCCCTGGTCGGCGCGCTGCTGGCGATCGGTCCCGCGATGCTCGGCGGACGGCTGCTGCTCGACCTCTTCCAGGACAGCGGGCAGGTCGCCGAGTCCGTCGACTACACCTTCGGGACCGTCGCGCTGCTCTCCGGCATCGACATCACGGTCCTCGCGGCGGCGGGCGCGGCGTTCCTCGCGGTCCGCCGGGCCACCCGGAAGACCGGCCCCCGCGGCAGGGGACGGACGTTCTTCGCCCGTGCCTCCCTCATCCTCGGCGGCCTGTCGGTCTGCTCCACCTTCGCGTTCTCCTCGACCGCCGCCGCGCTGATGGCACCGGCCGCGTACGGCGCGATCCTGCTCGCGGTCGGCTTCGCACTGCTCTCGCCGAAGCTGCTGAAGGCCCTGCTCGACCGGCTTCCGCTGACGGGCCCGAGCGGCTATCTCGCCGTACGCACCATGCGGGAGCGTGCCGCGCAGCTGTCCGGGGTCCTCATGCCGCTGATCCTCTTCACCGGCATGGCGACGGCGACCCTCTACATGCAGGCCGTCGAGAACGACGCCATCGACGCCTCCGGAGTCCCGAAGTCCATCGACGCCAAGAACCTCGAAACCCTGAACCTCGTGGTCGTCGGCATCATCGTGGTCTTCTCCTGCATCATGCTGATCAACTCGCTGTACGCGGCGACGACCTACCGGCGCCGGGAGTTCGGCCAGCAGCGGCTGGCCGGGGCGACCCCGGGTCAGGTCCTCGGCATGATCGGCATCGAGTCCCTCGTCCTCACGGTGACGGGCGTCTTCTTCGGCACGGCCGCCGGGCTCGCCGGGATCATCCCCTTCACGATGGTCCGCACGGACTCGGTCCTTCCGGACGAAGGCCTGGGGATCTGGTTCGGGATCGTGGGGGTCGCGGCGGCGGCGGTGCTCGTCACCAGCCTGGTCACAGCTCGGCGGGCGCTGCGGACACCGGCGGTCGGGGCGGTTTCGCTGGCCGCTTGAGCCGTGGCTTGTTCGACGGGTGCGGGTGGGTGGGGTGCTGGCCGCGCGGTTCCCCGCCCCTTAAAGGCCGGGGCCATCGCCCCGGCCTTTCGTCTTTAGGGGCGTGGGGAACTGCGCACCCAGCACCGACCGACCCGCACCCGATGAGTCACGTGCCGACCGGAGACATTCAGGAGCCCGCGCTCCACCGCCCCAGCACCGGCTCCGACACCGCGCGCGCCGCGAAGCACAACGTCTGGCCCTGCTGGGCGAAGAGCGCGTCGCGGGAGTCGAAGTGACCGAGGTCCGTCCGGACCTGGGCCGACAGATCGCAGCCCCCACCGGTGGCGCCGCAGGCAGTCGCACCGCCCCAGTCGACCGTCGTACGGGCCACCGCGTCGAAGAGGGTCTCACCGCCCCGGTTGGTGAACGCGCCGTCGCCGCCGGCCTTCCCGAACAGCTCGCCGATCGGCACCCACGCGCCCTCCAGCCGGAACTCCGGCCAGGCCAGCAGCACCTGCTCGGGCACCAGCGGCTTCAGCCGGGGGAACCGCGGATACCAGAAGACGCCGTCGACGAGCAGGCCCCGTACCCGCGTACGGATGCCCACGGCACGGGCGACCGCCTCGAGGACCGCCATCCGCTGACTGCACGAACCGCGCCCCAGCCGCAGCGTCGTCGAGACCCGCCGCCGGTCCTCCACGGAGTACACCGGCCGGATCTCCCGCGCGATGATCCCGTGCGCCACACGCAGCGTCTCGGACGCGGAGGCCCGCCCCCGCACCCGGTTCACCAGGGCCGTGACGCCCGGATCCGTCCAGTCGAGGATCTCGGTGGCCCGCGTCGAACCCCGTACCTCCGGTGGCCGGGACCCCCGCCGTACGTCCGACCGCGCAGCGCGTCCGGCGCTCCGGTACGGCATCAGCAACCGGCTGGTCATGGTCGCCCACCCCCGCATCTCTCCACGACTCCCGCCATCATCACACGCCCCGCCGGCCGGTCCGGAGGGGCAGCACACGGCCGTGCGACCGCCCCGCGCGCGACCCCGGTACCAGGGTCGGCGCTCGAAGTGCGAAATGCCGTACGTATCTTGGAGATTGGACCTTGATCGGTGAATCTTGAACCTTATGTTTGTGCGTGTCCGTACACGCCTTGGATGAGAAGACGGTGCCCATGACCGACCACGAGAGCTCGACCGGCCCGGCGGCGAGGCAGAGAATCGACACCTCCGTGCCGCACTCGGCGCGGATCTGGAACTACTGGCTGGGTGGCAAGGACAACTACCCCGTGGACGAGGAGGCCGGGGACGCGTACACCGCCGTCTTCCCCGGCATCGTGACCATCGCCCGCAGCAGCCGCGCCTTCCTCGGCCGCAGCATCCGTCATCTGGTGGAGGAGGCGGGCGTCCGGCAGTTCCTGGACGTCGGTACGGGCCTGCCGACCGTGGACAACACCCACGAGGTCGCCCAGCGCATCGCGCCGGAGTCCAGGATCGTCTACGTCGACAACGACCCGCTGGTCCTCGCCCACGCGCGCGTCCTGCTGACCTCGTCGAAGGAGGGGGCCACGGACTACGTGGACTCCAGCCTCTACGAGCCGGACCTCATCCTGGCGGAGGCCGCCCGGACCCTGGACCTCTCCCGCCCGACCGCCCTGATCCTCAGCGGCATCCTCGGCCACGTCGCGGACTACGACCGGGCGCGCACCCTCGTACGCGCCCTCGTGGACGGCCTCCCGTCGGGCAGCTACCTGTGCATCAACGACGGCTCCCGCGGCACCGACCCGGCGTACGAGGCGGCCCAGGACGGCTACAACGAGACCGGCGCGGTCCCGTACTTCCTGCGTCCCGTCTCCCAGATCGAGGCGTTCTTCGAGGGCCTCGAACTCGTCGAGCCCGGGGTCGTCTCGGTCCCGCTGTGGCACCCGGAGAAGTCGGACACGGCCCCGACGCCGATCGGCCAGCACGGGGGACTGGGCCGCAAGCCCTGACCGCATCCCGTACGAACCCAGGCGGTCGCCTCCCGTGGGAGGCGACCGCCTGGGGGCTTGAAAGGCCCGGGGGCGTTACGACTTCACTCCGGCCACCTCCGTGACCTCGGCCTGACCGCTGTCGTCCGTGTCCCCGGCCGGGGACACGGCCTGCGCGGCGGTCCGCTGCCGCGGCAGGAACGCGGCGAGAACCAGCGCCAGCAGCGCCGCACCCGCACCGATCGCCATGACCACCTTGAAACCGTTCTCGGACGGCAGGGCGAACGAGCCGAAGTCCGTGGTCATCTGCGCCAGTACGACACCGGCGACGGCGCTCGCGAACGACGTACCGATGGACCGCATCAGGGTGTTGAGGCTGTTGGCGGCGGCCGTCTCGGACGCGGGCACGGCGCCCATGATCAGCGCGGGCATCGCGCCGTAGGCGAAGCCGACGCCGGCGCCGATGACGCAGGAGACCAGGATGAGGTGCCAGACCTCGGACATCAGCAGGATGTTCAGGCCGTAGCCGGCGGCGACGATGACGGCACCCGTCATGAGGGTGATCTTCGGGCCCCTGGTTTTGGTGATCGCGGCGGAGACCGGCGCCATCGCCATCATCACCAGACCCTGCGGGGCCAGCACCAGGCCGACGGTCATCATGGACTTGCCGAGGCCGTAGCCGGTCTGCTCGGGCAGTTGGAGCAGCTGCGGAAGCACCAGCGACATCGCGAACATCGAGAAGCCGAACGCGATCGAGGCGAGGTTGGTGAACAGCACCTGCCGGCGGGCGGTGGTCCGCAGATCCACCAGCGGCTGGGACGTACGCAGCTCGTAGAAGCCCCACGCCACCAGTACGACGGCCGCGACGGCGAACAGGCCGAGGGTCGTGCCGCTGCCCCAGCCCCAGTCGGCGCCCTTGGAGATGGCCAGCAGCAGGGAGACCAGCGCGGCCGACAGACCGAGCGAGCCGACCAGGTCGAAGCGCCCGCCGGTCCGCACCTTCGACTCGGGCACGATCGTCAGGACGAGCACGAAGGCGACGGCACCGAGTACCGCGGAGACCCAGAACAGCACGTGCCAGTCGTAGTTGTCGGCGATGAACGCGGCGGAGGGCAGACCCAGCGCGCCGCCCACGCCCAGCGAGGCGCTCATCATCGCGGTGGAGCCGGCGAGCCGCTCGGAGGGCAGTACGTCACGCATGACGCTGATGCCGAGCGGGACGACACCGGCCGCCAGGCCCTGCAGTGCCCGGCCGACGATCATCGGGACCAGCGAGTCGCTGAACGCGGCCACCACCGAGCCGCTGACCAGCAGGACGATGCTGACCAGCAGCATCCGCCGCTTGCCGAACATGTCGCCCAGGCGCCCGACGACCGGGGTCGCGACGGCGGCGGCCAGCAGGGTGGCGGTCACCGCCCAGGCGGCGTTCGACGCCGAGGCGTCCAGGTACTTCGGCAGCTCCGGGACGATCGGGATCACCAGGGTCTGCATCAGCGAGACGACGATTCCGGCGAAGGCCAGGACCGCCACCACGGCGTTCGACCTGGGCGGGGCGGAATCCCCGACCTCACCGGATCGGACAAGGGCGTCGGACATCGTGCTGCCTCCGTCGGAAGGGGACTGCGGATTTGCTTGACTTACTCAACGATATGCAGGATTGATTGACTTACGCAAGTGGATTCGGGCGATGGTGCCGCAAAGACAGGGCAAAGGGGCGGGGAGGGGGGCTTGGCGCCGCCCGGTGCCGCCCGGTGGTGCCTGGTGTCGGGCGGTGTCTCGGGCGCCTCAGGTGTCTCGGTGTCTTCGGCGCCTCAGAGCAGGGTCGGTGCGTGGAACGTGCCGAGGCCCGAGGTGAGGTCGCGGTCCAGCCAGTAGCGGCGCGGTTCGGCGAGCATGACGTCGACGCTGACGCCGAGAATGCCGGGGATCCGGGCGAGTTCGTTGTCGATGAAGAGCGCCAGGGCGGAGCGGTCGGTGACCAGGCCGGTGGCGAGGACGGACATGTCGCTGGCCACGTGGGCGGCGAGCCGGGTCTGCGGGAGCCGGTCGATGCGGCGCATGACGTCGGGGGTCTCGCCGGGCGCGATCCGCAGCCGGAGTACGAAGGGGGTCTGGAAGCCCAGCCAGTCCGACACGATCTCCAGGCGTGGCTTGACCCACTGTTCGTCGAGGACCCGGCGGACGACCCGGTGTGCGGTGGAGGTGGCCAGGCCCGCGGCCCGGCCGATGCTCGCGGCGGAGGCCCGGCTGTCCTGGAGCAGCTGGGCGACGACGGTGCGTTCGGCCTCGCTGAGCGGCTTGGCGGGGGGCGTCGCGGTCGCGGTGCCCTCGGTGCGGGTGCCGGTGAGTTCGAGCAGGCCGGCCCGTTCGGTGTCGGTCAGGAACTGCGGGTCCCAGGTGATGCCCCGGCGCAGGGTGCTGAGCGCGGGCAGGGCCTTGACGCGGCGGACGCCGGGGACGGAGAACATCCGGTCGATCGCCTCGCTGGTGGCCGTGTCGGAGGGGGCGTGCACGACGGCGTAGAGCGGGTAGTCGCCCGAGATCTGTGCCAGGAGCTGGAGGTGGGGCAGGTTCCGGAGGCGGTCCAGGACGGCCAGCGGGGTCTCGCCGGTGATGTCCAGGAAGACGTGGACCGGCATCGCGGTGGAGTGCATGCCCCAGTCGGCCTGCCCGATCACGCGGACCATCCGGGCCTCGTGCAGCCGGTCGTAACGGCGCTTCAGTGTGCCGGCGTCGGCGGACAGGATCGCGCCGATGTCGTCCCAGGTGGCCCGGGGTGCCAGGTGGAGTGCCCCGATGAGGCGCCGGTCGAGCTCGTCGAGGAGAGGGCGGGTCATAGCGCCCCACCTTAGACTGCCGATTAATCCCACCGTTACATCCAGGGTATAGAGAATCTCTCATCTGAATGCCATTGTTCGCGGGAACATCCCTCAAAAGCACGAAGAGGTACCGATGAGTGCCACCTCTGCCCAGCCACAGCCGACCGAGCCCCGGTCGAGAGCCCTGCGTGCCGCGTTCCGGAGTTTCGCGGCGATCGAGAAGGTCGGGAACAGACTCCCCAACCCGTTCTGGCTGTTCTGGATCCTCGCGGGGGTCGTCGCCGTCCTCAGTGCCGTGCTGGCGGCGATCGGTGTCAGCGCCGTCCACCCCGGCACGCACGAGACCATCGACGTGCAGAACCTGCTCAGCAAGGCCGGCCTCACCATGGCCGTCGAGGGCGCCGTCGAGAACTTCGCGGCCTTCCCTCCGCTGGCCACCATCCTCACCGTGATGTTCGGCATCGCCGTCGCCGAGCGGAGCGGACTGTTCTCCGCCCTGCTGCGCCGCATGGTCGCGCGGGTGCCGGGCAAGTACCTGACCTTCGCGCTGTCGATGACGGCCATGGTCAGCCATGTCGCCGGTGACGCCGCCTACGTCACCCTCATCCCGCTCGGTGCCCTGGTCTTCCGTGCGGCGGGGCGCAGTCCCGTGCTCGGCTGCGTCGTCGCGTACGTCTCGATCGCCGCCGGCTACGACGCCTCCCCGTCGCTCACCACGACCGACGTCCTGCTGTCCGGGATATCCACGGCCGCCGCCCACACCATCGACGCGGACTACGTCGTCACCCCGGTGGCCAACTACTTCTTCGGGCTCGGCTCGTCGGTCCTGGTGGCCCTGGTGATCACCCTCGTCGTCGACAAGGTCCTCGCCCGCCGCGCGGACCTGGAGCCCGACGAGCCGGTCGCCGCGCTCGACGCCGACGAGCTGGAGGAGATCGAGGTCACCGAGCAGCAGCGCCGCGCGCTGCGCGTGACCGGGCTGGTCGCCCTCGGCTTCGCCGCGTTCCTGGTGGTGGCCATGATCCCCGCGTCCTCACCGCTGCGCGGCGAGGGCGGCGGCATCGTCGAGTCCCCGCTGATCGGGGGGATGGCGCTCGTCCTGGGCGTGTTCTTCGCCGTGCTCGGCACCGTCTACGGCCGGATGACGGGGAGCTTCTCCGCCGCCGGCGACATCATCACCGCGATGGTCGACGGCACCCGTTCGATGGCGCCGATCCTCGTCCTGTTCTTCGCGATCTCCCAGTTCCTCGCCTACTTCAAGTGGACGAACATCGGCAACATCCTCGCCGTCAAGGGCGCGGAGACCCTGCGCGAACTGGACATGGACGGCTGGACCGTACTGGTCGGCATCGCCGTGCTGATCACCTTCATGAACCTCGTCATCACGAGCGGTTCCGCACTGTGGGCCCTGGCCGCCCCCGTCCTCGTACCCATGCTGATGCTCATCGGCATCGAGCCCGAGACGACCCAGGCCGTCTACCGCGTCGCCGACTCGGTCACCAACTGCGTCACCCCGATGAGCCCGTACTTCGTGATGGCCCTGGGCTTCATCCAGCAGTACCGCAAGTCCGCGGGCATCGGCACGCTGGCCTCCTTCACGATCCCGATCGCCGCCGTCGTCTGGGTCGTCTGGGTCGCGTTCTTCGTGGCCTGGTACCTGCTGGGCATCCCCTTCGGCGTCGGCTGACCGCACCTTCCGCCACCGCGCCCTCCGCCAGGGAGTGCCGCCCCACCCCCGTACGAGAAACACGAGAAAGAAGACGATGACCGCATCACCCGCACCCGCAGCCGCCGCCCTCACCACCCGAGCCCAGGAGGTGTCGTCGCGGATCGTCGACGACATCCTGACCCTCGTACGCCAGGAGACCAGCAGCTACGACCTGCCCGGACTCGCGGCGGGCCTGGACCTCCTGCGCGAACTGACGGTCCAGCGGCTCGGGCAGCCGGACCACGAGCACCGCTACCCGGGCGGCGAGTGCGGGGACACGCTGACTCTGACGTACGTCGGGACCGGCACCGGTCCCGGTGCCGGGCACGTCCTGCTCGTCGGCCACTACGACACCGTGTGGCCGACCGGGACGCTCGCGGGATGGGAGCAGCCGGGGGCCTCCGAGGACGGGCGGGAGAAGCTCGGCGGGCCGGGCATCTTCGACATGAAGACCGGCCTGGCCCAAGGGATCTGGGCCCTGAAGCTGGCCCGGGAGAGCGGCGCGCCGCTGCCCACCGTCACCTTCCTCTTCAACGGCGACGAGGAGATCGGCTCGCTGTCCTCGCGCCCGGTGATCGAGGAGGCCGCGCAGAAGGCCGACGTCACGCTGGTGCTGGAGCCGACCGCCCACGGCGCGGTCAAGACCGCCCGCAAGGGCACCGGGATCTTCCAGGTCACGGCCACCGGCGTCGAGGCACACGCCGGGCTCGCGCCGCAGGACGGGGCGAGCGCGATCACCGCGCTGTCGGAGTTCGTGGTCGCCGCGGCGAAGGTCGCCGCGCCCGACCGGGGCACGACGATCAACACCGGCCTCTTCAGGGGCGGTTCGGCCATCAACGTCGTCGCCGGACAGGCCACCGCGGGCGTCGACATCCGGGTCAGCAGCGAGGCCGAACAGGCCCGTGTGGATGAGGAGCTGGACGCCATCAAGGTGAGCGACCCCCGCGTCCGCATCGAGATCGACCACGCCTGGAACCGCCCCCCGATGACCCTCAACGCCGCCTCCGCCCCACTCCTCGCCCTCGCCCGCGAGGTCGCCCTCGATCAGGGCCGCGACTCCCTGCCCGACACCGCCGTCGGCGGCGCCAGCGACGCCAACTTCGTCGCCGCACTCGGCCTCCCGGTCCTCTGCGGCATGGGCGCGGTCGGCGACGGCGCCCACGCCCAGGGCGAGTTCATCTACCCGGACACGGTGGCGGCGCAGACGGGACTGGTGGCGGGGGTGCTTGTCCGCCTGACGCGGCCGTTGCGGGGCTGAAGGGGGCCGACAGACACGCGTGGGCGAGGGCGCTTCAGTGCCCTCGCCCAGCCCCATGCGCTCGCAACACCTGTGGCCCGCCATATTCATGCGCCCTCGGGCGCTCCGGCCGCCCGACGCCCGCTCCCGGACATGACGAGGGCGGAGCCCGAAAGCTCCGCCCGACTCGCAGGAAACCCGGATCAGGGATCAGGTCAGGGCCACACCAAGCAGTACGGCTGATGCCCCGCCTCATGCAGCCGATGGCTGAAGTCCTGCCACTCGTGCAGCAGCTGGTACACGTTGTACGCGTCTCGGGGGCCGCCGCGGTCCGGGACCGTGGACCAGATGAAGGCTGCCGCGCCCACGGCCTCCTCGCCGATGCCGCGGAGGGGGTCGACGACGGTCATGGGGAGCTTGACGACGGCGTAGTCGGGGTGGAGGACGACGAGTTCCAGCGGGGGCACCTTGTGCAGAGGTATGCCCTCTATGCCGGTGAGGACCATCGCGGCCATCGTCTCCGGCTTGATCTTGGTGAACATGCCGTTCATGCCGAGCTCGTCGCCGCCGAGTTCTTCGGGCCTCATGGAGATCGGAACGCGAGCGGCGGTCGCGCCGTCCGGGGCTCCGAAGTATTTGTACGTCACCCCCACCCGGCCACCATTCCCGCTTCCTGCCCTGAGCTGGTCCGCCCCGCGGTCTGTGTAGTCCATACCGTCCATACGGCTCGACGGGTCGATCCGCTCAGAGTCGCCCTGCGATCCCTGTGCCTGACGTGTCTCGGCCGCTTCCGCCTCGCGTCGGTGCTTCCCCCGCCGGGCACGCCGAGGACCCAGGTCATCGGTCCCCTCGCCCAGTCCGCCACCGCGATGCATATCTCCACCCGACTGCTTTTCCAAGGCGCGCGACCCCCGCCACGCAACCCGATCATCGTGAGAGTGACCTCCCCCACGACCGCCCGCCGAAACGTGCGTTGAAACACTTGTCCGTCGCCGTGGACCGACCCCACACGTGTGAAGTCAACTATCCCCGAGAACGGCACCTTCAGGGAGTCTAGGTAGTTCGCGCTCGCGGTGACCAACGAAGAGTGGAGCGGCGCGCGGTATCGCGTCACAGCAGGGTATACCGTTCCCGAGCCGATTAGCAGATATCGGTGAAATCGGGCATCCGGAGTGGGGGGTTCGGGCGGGAGTCCTTGTGGTCGGAGACCCCCGGGCAGAGCCGGGGCGGCCCGGCCCGGCTCTGCCCCGGGCCGTACGCTGAAGTACATGGCAGAGGCGAACAACATCTCCGGCGGCGCGTCCCCCGAGGCGGGGGCGGCGGTCCCGTACCCCTATGAGGCGCCGGTCTCGCAGACCCTTTTCGACCGTGCGGCGGCCGTCACGCCCGGTGGCGTGAACTCTCCGGTCCGCGCGTTCCGGGCCGTGGGTGGTACGCCCCGGTTCATGGTGTCCGGCACCGGTCCCTACCTGACGGACGCCGACGGGAGGGAGTACGTGGACCTGGTCTGTTCCTGGGGGCCGATGATCCTCGGCCATTCCCGTCCCGAGGTGATCGCGGCGGTCCAGGAGGCCGTGTCCCGAGGCACCTCCTTCGGTACGCCGGGGGAGGGCGAGGTCGCGCTCGCCGAGGAGATGGTCGCGCGGATCGAGCCCCTGGAGCAGGTGCGGCTCGTGTCCAGCGGGACCGAGGCCACCATGTCCGCGATCCGGCTGGCCCGCGGGTTCACCGGACGCGCAAAGGTCGTGAAGTTCGCCGGCTGCTACCACGGGCACGTGGACGCGCTGCTCGCCGCGGCCGGCTCCGGCGTCGCCACCTTCGGGCTTCCCGACACCCCGGGCGTCACCGGCGCCCAGGCCGGGGACACCATCGTCCTGCCGTACAACGATCTCGACGCCGTGCGCGAGGCCTTCCGGGCCCATCCCGGTGAGATCGCCTGCGTTATTACGGAAGCTTCGCCCGGGAATATGGGCGTGGTGCCGCCCGGGCCCGGGTTCAACCAAGGGCTCAAGGACATCTGTGCCGAGGGTGGCGCGCTGTTCATCTCCGACGAGGTCATGACCGGCTTCCGGACCAGCAAAGCCGGTTGGTACGGCGTCGACGGCGTCACCCCCGACCTCATGACCTTCGGCAAGGTCATGGGAGGCGGCTTCCCGGCCGCCGCGTTCGGCGGGCGGCGGGATGTCATGGCGTACCTCGCGCCCGCCGGGCCCGTCTACCAGGCGGGCACCCTGTCCGGGAACCCGGTCGCGACCGCCGCCGGGCTCGCGCAGCTGCGGCTGCTCGACGACGCCGCGTACGTGAAGGTCGACGCGGTGTCCGAGCAGATCCGTACGCTCGTTACGGACGCCCTCACCAAGGAAGGTGTGGTGCACCGGCTGCAGAACGCGTCCAACATGTTCTCCGTCTTCTTCACCGAGGCAGACGTACGTAATTACGAGGACGCGAAGGCGCAGGAGTCGTACCGCTTCACCGCCTTCTTCCACTCGATGCTGGCGCAGGGCGTGTACCTGCCGCCGTCCTCGTTCGAGTCCTGGTTCGTGTCGACGGCGCACGACGAACGGGCGGTTCAGCGGATCGCCGACGCCCTTCCGGCGGCGGCACGGGCAGCAGCGGAGGCCACGGCAGCATGAGTGACATCACCGTCGTACACGTGATGAGGCACGGCGAGGTCGCCAACCCGGACGGGGTTCTGTACGGGCGGCTCCCGGGCTACCGCCTGTCCGAGCTCGGGCAGCAGATGGCCGAGCGGGTCGCCGAGCACCTCGCCTCCCGGGACATCACCCATGTCGTCTCCTCGCCGCTGGAGCGGGCGCAGGAGACGGCCACGCCGATCGCCAAGTCGCACGGCCTCGAGCTCGCGACCGACGGCCGGCTGATCGAGGCCGAGAACATTTTCCAGGGCAAGACCTTCGGCGTCGGGGACGGTGCGCTGCGCCGGCCCGAGAACTGGAAACACCTCGTCAACCCGTTCAAGCCGTCCTGGGGCGAGCCGTACGTGGACCAGGTCGTACGGATGATGGGGGCGCTCGACGCCGCGAAGGACGCGGCTCGCGGGCACGAGGCCGTGTGCGTCAGCCATCAGTTGCCGATCTGGATCGTGCGGTCCTATGTGGAGCGGCGGCGGTTGTGGCACGACCCGCGGAAGCGGCAGTGCACGTTGGCGTCGTTGACCACCTTCACGTACCAGGGCGACAAGATCGTGTCCGTCGGCTACAGCGAGCCCGCGCGGGATCTCGTGCCCGCGCATCTCCTTGCGGGGGCCAAGCCGGTGAAGGGCAAGTCCAAGGCCTTCGGGGCGTAGGCACTCCGTGCGGGCCGGTATGTGACGTGCGGGTCGGTGGGGGCTTGTCGCGCCCCCACTCTCGGCTTCGTTCGAGCGGGGGGACCCCCATCGCGGCGTAGCCGCAAATGTCACGGCCCCGCGCCCCTGAATGGTGGGACCCAGTCTTGTCCAGACGGGTAAATCCGTCTGTCGCGTTCCGGTCTGTCCGTTACAGGTTCATCTTCGGATAGTCACCGAAATATGTGCGTGTGACCGGGAACCCCCGTGTTCGTCGTGCCCTCTAACCCGGTGTCCATTCGACATGGGCACAGGGCACGACGGATGGGGGCGGAATGCGCGACATCAGCCGAAGGGGAGCGCTGGGGCTCGGGGCCGGGGCCGCCGCCGCGATGGGACTCGCGGGCTGCGGTACCGCACTGGGAGACGGCTCCGGCGGGGTCGGGGGTTCCGGAAACCGTGGCAACGGCGGAAACAAGCGTGGCGACCACCCCGTACGCCCCATCGGTGACGGTTCCACCTCCTTCACCGGGAAGCAGCCGAAGCAGCCCGGTAAGCCCCGGCGTCTCGAACCCGGCGAGACCCCGCCGCAGTTCGTCGTCTTTTCCTGGGACGGCGCGGGCGACGTCGGCAACGGCCTCTTCGAGCGATTCCTGAAACTCTCCGAAGAGCACGACGCGAGCATGACGTTCTTTCTCTCCGGGCTCTATCTGCTGCCCGAGTCGAAAAAGCGCAAGTACCTCCCGCCGAACAACGCGCCGGGCGCGTCCGACATCGGTTATCTGACGGACGACCACATCAAGTCGACGCTCAAGAACGTCCGACGGGCCTGGCTCGACGGTCACGAGATAGGCACGCACTTCAACGGCCACTTCTGCGGCGGCAGCGGCACCGTCGGCAACTGGACGCCCGCCCAGTGGAAGAGCGAGATAGCCCAGGCGAAGTCCTTCGTGAAGGAATGGCGTACGAACACGGGCTGGAGCGAGGCCGAGGTACCCGCGCTGCCCTTCGACTACGAGAAGGAACTCATCGGCGGCCGTACGCCCTGTCTGCTCGGCCAGAGCAACCTGCTGCCCACCGCCCGCGAGCTCGGCTGGCGCTACGACGCCTCCTCGCCCGGCGGCACCCAGGTCTGGCCCACGAAGAACGGCGGCCTCTGGGACCTGCCGCTCCAGGCGATCCCCTTCCCCGGCCACACCTTCGAGGTCCTCTCGATGGACTACAACATCCTCGCCAACCAGTCGGTCAACTCGACACAGGCGCCGCCCGCCAACTACCCGGCCTGGCGCGAGCAGGCGACCAAGTCGTACATAGCTGGCTTCAAGCGGGCATACGAGACGAATCGCGCCCCCTTCTTCATCGGCAACCACTTCGAGGAGTGGAACGGCGGCATCTACATGGATGCCGTCGAGGGCGCGCTGAAGCACATCGCCGGCAAGAAGGACGTACGCCTGGTGTCGTTCCGCCAGTTCGTGGACTGGCTCGACGCGCAGGACCCGGCCGTCCTGGAGAAGCTGCGGTCCCTCGGTGTGGGGCAGGAACCGGTCGGTGGCTGGAACGGATTCCTCGGCGAAGTCGGCACGAACTCCTCGAACGGGTCGGAGAAGGGCTCGGACAAGGCCGCCTGACGGCCACCGGGGCCAGTGCCCGAAATGGCGTCTGACGTGCGGGTTTCCGCCTGCGAGGGGGGTGGGCAAGATCCTCGGAACGGACATGCGAAACTTTTCACATGAGTGCCGCCAGCCGCGCCCCCCAGCGCTCGATCCGGACCCCTCAGCGCACGAACCGTACGAACCGGGCCCACGGCCGTAGTCGCAGCCACAGCCGCGGCCGTAGTCATGGCCGCGCCGTCCTGCTGACCGGCGGGGCCGTCGTCGCGGCGCTGCTGCTGTCCGCGTGCGGCTCCGGGGGCAAGTCCGGCGGGAGCGGCAACACCGGCTTCGTCACCGGCTCCGACGGCATCGCGACGGTCGAGAAGGGCAGCCGGGTCGCGGCTCCCGATCTGTCGGGCAAGACCATAGACGGCAAGCAGCTCGACGTCGCCGACTACCAGGGCAAGATCGTCGTCCTGAACGTCTGGGGCTCCTGGTGCGGCCCGTGCCGCCTGGAGGCGAAGAACTTCGTCAAGGTCTCCGAGGACCTCAAGGACCAGGGCGTGCAGTTCGTCGGCATCAACACCCGCGACACCAGCACCAGTCCGGCGATCGCCTTCGAGAAGGCACACGGCGTCACATACCCGAGCCTGTACGACCCGACGGGCAAGCTGATGCTCCGCTTCAAGAAGGGCACGCTCAACCCGCAGACGATCCCCTCCACGCTCGTGCTCGACCGGGACGGCAAGGTCGCCTCCCGCTCGCTGTCGGCGCTCAGCGAGGCGAGCCTGCGCAAGATGCTCAAGCCGATCCTCGCGGAGAAGTGACGGCTCGTGTCTCTTCTCGTAGCCGCGGGCACCGACCCCAACCAGACCGTCCTCACCGGGGCGCTGGTGCTCGCCATCCCGATCGCCGTGCTCGGCGGACTCGTCTCCTTCTTCTCACCGTGCGTACTGCCGCTCGTGCCCGGTTATCTGTCGTACGTCACCGGCGTCGGCGGCACCGATCTGGGTGACGCCAAGCGCGGGCGGATGGTGGCGGGCGCCTCGCTCTTCGTGCTCGGCTTCTCCGCCGTGTTCGTCTCCGGCGGCGCCCTCTTCGGGTACTTCGGGTCGACGCTGCAGGAGCACCAGAGCGTCCTCTCCAAGGTGCTCGGCGGGCTCATGATCGCCATGGGCATCTTCTTCCTGGGCCTGATGCCCTGGCTCACCCAGCGTGAATTCCGCTTCCACAAGCGGCCGGTGGCCGGTCTCGTCGGGGCCCCGGTGCTCGGCGCGCTCTTCGGGATCGGCTGGACGCCCTGCATCGGACCGACGCTCGCGTCCGTGAACGCGCTCGCCTTCGACCAGGCGAGCGCTGGGCGTGGGGCCATACTGACGGTCGCGTACTGCGTCGGTCTGGGCGTGCCCTTCGTCGCCGCGGCCGTGGCCTTCCGCAAGGCGCTCGGTGCCTTCGGCTGGGTCAAGCGCCACTACGTGTGGGTCATGCGCGTCGGCGGCGGAATGATGATCGCGACCGGTCTGCTGCTGCTGACCGGCGCGTGGGACAGCATCGTGCAGGAGATGCAGGGCTGGTCCGACGGCTTCACGGTAGGGGTCTGATCGATGAGCACGACACGGGACACGGACGTGCGGACCGGTGAGGCGGCCGGTGGGACGACCGGTCAGGAGAACGACACCGCCGCGACGGACACCGCCGCGGCGCGGGACGCGGGCGAGCTCGGCGCGGCCGGGGCTCAGCTGTCCACCGCGCCCCGCGACACCGTCGTACCGGGCTCCTTCGGCGGTGTGCGCGCCCCCGGCGCCGCGGGATGGCTGGCGTGGACCGGCCGCGAGATTGTCGGCTGGGCGCGCTGGTTCTGGCGGCAGCTGACCTCCATGCGGGTCGCGCTGATCCTGCTCTTCCTGCTGTCGCTCGGCGCGATCCCCGGGTCCCTGATCCCGCAGACGGGCCAGGACGAGACCAAGGTCGCCGACTTCATGGGCCGGCACGAGACCCTGGGGCCGATCTACGAGAAGCTCGGCCTCTTCAACGTCTACAGCTCGGCGTGGTTCTCGGCGATCTACATCCTGCTGTTCATCTCGCTCATCGGCTGCATCGTGCCCCGCACCTGGCAGTTCGTGGGCCAGCTGCGCGGCAGGCCGCCGGGCGCCCCCCGACGGCTGAACCGGCTGCCCGCGTACACGACATGGCGCACCGAGGCCGCGCCGGAGGCCGTCCGCGAGGAGGCCCTGAAGCTGCTGAAGCGGCGGCGCTTTCGCGCGGATGCCGCCGGGGACGCCGTCGCCGCCGAGAAGGGCTACCTCCGGGAAGTCGGCAACCTCGCCTTCCACATCGCGCTGATCGTGATGCTGATCGCCTTCGCCTGGGGCCAGCTCTTCAAGTACGAGGGCAACAAGCTGATCGTCGAGGGCGACGGCTTCGCCAACACCCTCACGCAGTACGACGACTTCAAGTCCGGGAGCCTCTTCAGCACGGACGACCTGGAGCCGTTCAGCTTCGTCCTGGACAACTTCAGGGGTACGTACGAGCCGAGCGGGCCCAACAAGGGCACCCCGCGCACGTACGAGTCCCATGTCACCTACAGCGAGGGCTCCGACGGCAAGGAGAAGCAGCGGACGATCAAGGTCAACGAGCCGCTCGACATCGCCGGCACGAAGGTCTACCTCGTCAGCCACGGGTACGCGCCCGTCGTCACCGTCCGGGACGGCAAGGGCGACGTCGTCTACAGCCAGGCCGTGCCGCTGCTGCCGCTCGACTCCAACGTCACCTCCACCGGTGCGATCAAGGTCATGGACGGCTACCGCGACGCCCAGGGTAAGAAGGACCAGCTCGGCTTCCGGGCCTTCTTCCTTCCGGCGTACGGCGGGGCGAACACCGCGGTGGTCTCGCAGTTCCCCGCGCTGCTCAACCCGGTGCTGAACCTGGAGGCCTTCCACGGCGACCTCGGTGTGGACTCGGGCCTCCCGCAGAGCGTGTACCAGCTCGACAAGAAGAACATGAAGGGCTTCAAGGACTCCAAGGGCAAGCAGCTCAGGGAGAACCTGAAGCCCGGCGAGACCATGAAGCTCCCCAACGGCGCCGGCTCGATCACCTTCGAGAAGGACATCAAGGAGTGGGCCGGCTTCCAGGTCACCGAGCAGCCCGGCTCCGGCTGGGCCCTCGCCGGAGCCCTCACCGCCATCTTCGGCCTCGCCGCCTCCCTCTTCATCCAGCGCCGCCGCGTCTGGGTCCGCGCCACCGCCGGTCCCGACGGCGTCACCGTCGTCGAGATGGCCGGCCTCGGCCGCAGCGAGTCCGCCAAGGTCCCGGAGGAACTGGGCGACATGGCCGGAATCCTGTACGACCTGGCGCCGGGCGCACCGGACACACCGGACGACACCCCGGAGACCGACGCCGACACGGGCACCAGCGCCGACACCGACGCCAAGTCGGAGCCGGACCCGGAGCCGGAAGCAAAGACCTCCACCCCCGAACCCCCCGCCGTACCTGCCGCCGAAGGGGCTGAGACCAAGTGACTCTCGCCGCCGCAACCGAGCTCGCCGCCGCGACCAACGAAAACCTCGCGAACCTCAGCAACACGCTGATCTACTCCGCGATGGCCGTCTACACGCTGGCCTTCTTCGCGTACATCGCCGAATGGCTCTTCGGCAGCCGCAGCAAGGTCGGCCGGACGGCCGCCGCGCTGACCGCGGACAAGGGCGCCAAGAAGGCGGCGGCTCCCGCGGTCACCGTGAAGAACGCGGGCGGAACCGCCGTACTGGAACGGCCCAAGGTCGTCACGCGGGCCGCCCCCGGCTCCCGGGACGTGCCGGACGGGCCCGGTGCGCACGGCGGGGACGAGCAGGGGGACCTCTACGGGCGTATCGCCGTGTCCCTGACCGTGCTCGCCTTCCTCATCGCGTTCGGCGGGGTGCTCACACGGGCTCTGTCGGTGCAGCGGGCGCCGTGGGGCAACATGTACGAGTTCAACATCACCTTCTCCACCGTCGCCGTCGGTGTGTACCTCGCGCTGCTCGCGATGAAGAAGAACGTCCGCTGGATGGGCCTCTTCCTGGTGACCACGGTCCTCCTCGATCTCGGTCTCGCCGTCACTGTCTTGTACACCGCCAGCGACCAGTTGGTTCCCGCCCTCCACTCGTACTGGCTCTACATCCACGTCTCCACCGCGATCTTCTGCGGTGCCGTCTTCTACGTGGGCGCGGTCGGCACGATCCTGTACCTCTTCAAGGACTCGTACGAGAACAAGCTGACGACCGGCGGGAAGCCCGGCCGTTTCGCCACGTCCGTCATGGAGCGGCTGCCCGCGTCGGCGTCGCTGGACAAGTTCTCGTACCGCGTGAACGCCGCCGTCTTCCCGCTGTGGACGTTCACGATCATCGCGGGTGCCATCTGGGCGGGCGACGCGTGGGGCCGCTACTGGGGCTGGGACCCCAAGGAGACCTGGTCCTTCATCACCTGGGTCGCCTACGCCTGCTACCTGCACGCCCGCGCCACGGCAGGCTGGAAGGGCCGCAAGGCCGCGTACATCGCGCTCATCGCCTTCGCCTGCTGGCTGTTCAACTACTACGGCGTGAACATCTTCGTCACCGGCAAGCACTCCTACGCGGGCGTCTGACACCTTCGTCCGACATCCCCGTACGACTCCTCCGTCTGACACCCTCGTACGACCCGAGGCCGGTTCCATGTGACGCACGTCACGGGAACCGGCCTTCGTCGTACGGACAGGTGGGGGACGTGGAGACGAATCAGGGGGACCTCCCGGGGCAGGGGGAGTTGCGCGCGCGTATTCGGGCCGGGGACGCGGAGGCGTTCGGCGGGCTCTTCGACGCCTACGCGCGCTCCGTCTACAACCATGCCTTCCGGCTGACGGGGGACTGGTCGGGGGCCGAGGACATCGTGTCGCTGACGTTCCTGGAGGCCTGGCGGTTGCGGGAGCGGCTGGACGCGGAGGGCGGTTCGCCGCGGCCGTGGCTGCTCGGCATCGCCACGAACGTGGCCCGCAACAGGCGCCGGGCCGCCCGGCGCCACACGGCGGCGGTGGCACGGCTGCCGCCCGCCGAGGCCGAGCGCGACTTCGCCGACGAGGTCGCCGCCCGGATCGACGACGTGGAGTACCTCAGGTCCGTACGCGTCGCCGTCGACCGGCTGCGCCGGCCCGAGCGCGAGGTGCTCGCGCTGTGCGTCTGGGGCGGCCTCGACTACGCCGCCGCCGCGGAGGCGCTCGGCATCCCGGTCGGCACGGTGCGCTCCCGGCTCTCCCGGGCGCGTACGAAGCTCGCGGCGGAACTCGCCGGCGGGCGCGGACAGATGAGGGACGGCCGCCCGTCCGTGGCCGGGCCCATCCAGGAGGGGAACCAGTGAGCACGATTCCCGAGAAGGACCTCCCGCCGGGCCGTCACCGCGTCCTGAGGGAGCATCTGATGCGCGAGATCACGAACGAGATGAGCGAGGCGAACGAGGCGAACGAGGCGCACGTGACCCCGCCGCCGGTACGGCCGCCGCTCTGGCGCCGTCCGGCCTTCGTGGCCCCGGCCGTCGCGGGCGCCCTGTCGGTCGCCGTCGTCCTCGGGGTCACGGTGACCCGGGACGCCACCGGGCCGTCGGCCGGGCCCGGCACCGCGTCGAGCGACCGCGCGCACGACACCATGAGCCGGCAGAGTCCCGTCGAGCTGCTGGAGCGGATCGCCCGGGCGGCGGAGAAGGAGCGGCTCTCGCGGGTGCGCGACAACCAGTTCGTCTACTCCGAAGTGGAGAACTACCACTGGAAGATGGCCCCTGGCCTGCGGTTTCCCGACGACTGCGTCATGACGGCGGAGGGCCACCCGTACGGCGTGGAGCAGTCCTGGAAGTCCGTCGACGGGCAGAGCGAGGGCCTGCGCCGCGAGCACGCGGACGGGAAGGGCAGCGGCGGCGACGGCGACGGCGACGGCGACTACGTGGAGAACACGATCGCCCGTCAGCTGCCCGGCAAGACCATGCCCGAGTACTTCCGGCAGGTCGAGGAGCTGCCCACCGACCCCGAGGGGATGTACCGGTGGCTCTACGGGCTGGAACCCGGCGAGCGGGCGTCGGGCAAGCGGGCCGCCGACGTGGGCGCGTACGAGAAGGTCGCGACCCTGCTCACCAGCCAGCTCCTGCCGCCGAAGACCGCCGCCGCGCTGTACCGGGCCGCCGCCCGCATCCCCGGCCTGTTCGTCGTGGACGATGCGCGGGACGCCGCGGGGCGGCAGGGAGTGGCCGTCGCAATGAAGGGCGCGACCCTCTCCTGGACACCCGACCGGGTCGGTGCCCGCAGCGAGCTGATCTTCGACGAGAAGACGGACAAGTTCCTGGGCGAGAGCACGGTCCGGATCACCGGGCCGAAGAACGAGTGCGACGTCCTCGACAAGGGCGACCTGGTCGAGTCCGTGGCGGTCGTGGACCGGGGGATCGTCGACGAGACCGGCCGACTGCCTTAGGGACAGGGACAGGGACAGGGCCAGCAGCCACGGTCAGGGCCAGGGCGCTCGGGAGATCGGCACGGACTCCGTCTCACCGACCGGCTTCCACAGCCTGTGGAGAAGTGGTGGCGGGCGGCGGCAGCGGTACGAGCAGTGCGTGGGACGAGACCGTGCCGCCGGGTTCCCAGCCGGTGGCGCGGGCAACCTCGGGCAGCGCTCGGCGTGCGGCGTGGTGCAGGGAGGGGTGGCCGTCGCCGCGCAGCCCCGCGAAGAAGGCCACCCGGTCGGCGATGCCGTCGGCCCGGTCCCGCAGCACGGAGCCGATGAGCCCGACACCGGCCGTGGCCTGGACGTTGTCGACGAGGACGACCGGACGTCCGGGCCGGTGGGTGCGCTGTACGGCACCGGTGTAGGCGTCGTCGAGGTCGGCCAGCAGGGCCCGTACGAGATACCGCTCGGCGTGGGTGCGGGAGTCGCCGCCCGCCCTGAAGTGCCCGGAGAGCAGGATGAGTCCGAGCTTGGGGTTGCCGCCCGCGCTCGGGCAGTCCCGGTACCAGGTAGCCGCCTTCCGCAGCCGGCGGTGGGTGGGCGTGACGCCCTCCGAGAAGACTTCCAAGGTCGCCTCGATGATCGGCTCGACGACCAGCCCCGTACCGGACAACGCGTCGACCAGTCTGGTCGACACCCGGCCGACCCAGCGGCCGGTGAATCCGGCGACCCAGGAGCCAGTGTCGTTCAGCAGCAGGATCCGTTCCGCCTCCTGGCGGATGCGGGGCAGGTCGCGGTCGCGCCAGCCGCTCGCCGCCACCGCCAACAGCCCCGCCGTGAGCCGCGGGAAGGCGATCCGCCCGGCGCCCGCGACCGGCTCGGCGAGTTGCTCGGCGATCGTCAGGACGGCCTGGGACACGGGCGACCAGGCCTCGATGGGCCGCCGCGCCGGGGGCCGCGCGAACAGCTCGTCCTCGCAGTCGACCAGCGCGAGGGGCGTGTGTCCCTGGTAGGCGGCGCGGAGTTCGCCGAGCACCGCGCTCTTGCCGAGCCCGGGCCCGCCGGTGAACACCACGAACGGCGGCTCCTTCGCGTACTCCAGAGGAGTCGGCCCGTGCTGGAACGGGCACAGGCCGACAAGCCGTGCGACGAGGCCGGGCGGATCCGTGTCGAACAGCGCCCCTCGGCCGTGCAGCCCACTGTGCACCGCATCTCCCCCTGGGGCGGTCCGGTTCTCCGTGCTGTTGCTGTTGAGAGGTGTATCAACAGCAGCACGGAGAAGGGGGAGTTGATTCGGACTGGGCCGCATGATGTCCGGCAGCTTGCGAAAGTGTCGCCGCGGTTGGCGGAGAGTGATCGCGAAATCGGTGTCAGACCACGGAATCGGCGTCAGACCACCGTGATCGAGTCCAGTTTCGCCCGCAGATACGTGTGGGAGTCCACCGGCTCGTGGGCCACCCGTCCCACCGGTGCCGGGACGGACTCGACGACGGTGCCCGGGGTGCACTCGCCGAAGTAGACGAGGGACATCAGCTCCTCGGCGGGGGCGTCGGCGGGCGGCGGCAGCACGCGATGACGGCCGGAACGCCACCGGTCTCCCGTCCAACGGGCCATCAGGTCACCGATGTTGATGGTGAAGGCCTCCGGGTCGAAGGGGGCGTCCTCCCAGCCGCCCTCGTCCGTGTAGACCTGCAGACCGCCCTTGCCGGCCTGGCGGTCGAGGATGGTGACCGTGCCGAAGTCGGTGTGCGGGCCGATGCGGAACTGGCCTTCCTCGGGCTCGCCGACGACCTCCCTACCCGGGTACCAGTTGATGTTGAAGCCGAAGGTCGGGTGGCTCATGTGGCGGGTGAAGAAGTCGGCTTCGAGGCCGAGGGACGCGCCGAGCAGTTCCAGGAGATGGTTCTCCAGCTCGGCCATCCGGGCCAGGTACTCCTCGCACAGCGCCCGGAGCCCGGGTGCCTCCGCGGGCCAGACGTTCGGCGCGCACCACTCCGCGTCGACCTCCGGGTCGTCGAAGGGCTCGTGGGTCGCGAAGGACAGGGACTCCTTGAGGTCGGGCGGGGTCTCCGTGCCCTCCGAGTAGCCGTTGGCCTCGGCACCCGGGCCGAGCCAGCCGCGGCCACCGACCTTGACGGCGTACGGCTGCTTCACCTCGGCGGGCAGCCGGAAGAAGGCGCGGGCGGCCTCGCGGATGTCCGCGCGGAGGGCGGGATCGACGCCGTGGCCGGTCACCAGGAGGAAGCCGGCGGTCCGGAGCGCGGCGTCGACCGTACGCGCGATCTCCTCGCGGGCCACCGGGTCGCCGGAGACCCAGGGCCGCAGATCGACGGTCGGGATACGGGGAACGCGGGGGCCGCCGGGGCCGATGGAGTGGTTGGGTGTGCTGGCGTCACTCACCGATGTCCTCATTCCACAACTCGGGTCGGTCCTTGATGAAGTCGCGCATCAGGGCGGTGCACTCGGGGTCGTCGAGGAGCACGATCTCCACGCCGTGTTCGGCGAGCCAGTCGTGCCCGCCGTGGAAGGTCTCGGCCTCCCCGACGACGACCCGGGAGATCCCGAACTGCCGGACGAGACCGCTGCAGTACCAGCAGGGGGAGAGGGTGGTCACCATCGTCGTGCCCCTGTACGTGCGTTGCCGTCCCGCGTTCCGGAAGGCGGCCGTCTCCGCGTGCATCGACGGGTCGCCGTCCTGGACGCGCCGGTTGTGCCCGTGTCCGAGCAGGGTGCCGTCCGCTCCGTACAACGCGGCCCCGATGGGGATGCCGCCCTCGGCCAGCCCCGTGCGTGCCTCCTCGACAGCGGTGGCCAGCCATGCGCGTGCCTGTGCCAGTGCCTGTGCCTGATCCATGCCTTCCACTTTCCTGTTTTCTTCGGCCGGTATACCGAGGCAACGTGCGGAAAGTACCCGTTGGGCGACCAAAGTTGCGGGCACGTAGACCATCGGCCGACGACCGGACGGCCCGTGCCCGTGAGACTGGAAACCGCACCATCGGCGCCGATCGGGGGAGAAGCAGCGTGGACATCGAGAAGAGCGGCCCGGATCCGCGGGACCGGACGGTGGCGGGCTCGGGGGAGGCCACCGTACTGGCGGAGCCCGTCTGGCAGCTCATGCTCGTCTGCGTGGGGTGCGGGGGCGTGGGCGGCTGGCTGCTCACGCTCCTGGCCGATCTGTGGCTGTCGCTGCCCTGGGTGCCGATGAAGGGACCGGCCCGGCTGCTGACCTCCGTCCCCGAACCCTGGCTCACGGTCGGCGCGGTCGTCGTGGGCGTTGCACTGGGCGTGCTGGTCGGGTTCATCGCCGTGTACGAGTCCCTGACGGCCCGTATCTCCGACAGCGGTGTGGTCCTCACGATCAGGGACGCGGACCGGGAGTTCACACACGACGAGATCGCCCTGGCCTGCCGGGACGGCAAGCAGCTCGTGCTGGTCGCCCCGGACGGCGGGGAGTTGGCCCGGGAGCGCTGCGGCCTGCCCTGGCGCCGCCTCGCCGGGGCCTTCGCCGCGCACGGCTACGACTGGGGAGCGCCGCAGGGGTCCTGAGAAGCGGTCCTACGAGGCGGCCCTACGAGCCGGTCCTAGGCGGGCCTGGTGATGACCGAGAACTCCACGCCGAAGGGGTCCGTGAGGGTGGCGATCCGGCCGTACGGGCTGTCCTCGGGGGTGTCGGCGGTGCCGCCCGCCGCGACGGCACGGCCGACGACGGCATCCGTGTCGGCCACCTCGAACGTGGTCGCCCAGGCGGACCTCGGGGCGCCCGGGAAGCCGAAGATGCCGCCGATCTCGTGGCCGTCCGGGCGGCGCAGGAAGGTGAAGTCGAGGTCCGGGAGCGCCTTGTTGAGGTCCAGCGTGTAGCCGAACACGGTCGTGTAGAAGGCCCGGGCGGGTTCCGGGTCCGGGGCGACCAGGTCGTTCCGGACGAGCGAGTCGGGCTCGTTCACGACCTCGCAGCCGACGTGGGCCCGCGCCTCCCAGAGGCCGAAGCGGGCCCCGACCGGGTCCTCGGCGAGGGCCGCGCGGCCGTGTTCGCCGATGTCCGTCGGGGCCGTGAGCACGGATCCGCCCGCGTCGGCGATCCGCTTGGCGGTGCCGTCGCAGTCGGCGGTCGCGAAGTACATGGTCCAGTCGGCGTTCGTGCTCGTGTCGGCCGGGGCGGCCTGCGCGATGGCCGCGACGGGGCGCCCGCGCAGCAGGCACACCGTGCCGAGGCCGGTCTTCGCGGAGTCCGGCGCGTACTCCCATCCGAAGAGCGCGTTGTAGAACTCCAGCGCGCGTTCGAGGTCGGGCACCCGGAGGTCGATCCACGTGGGCGTACCGTCCGGCTGAATGGTGGTGACGAGGCTCATGGGGGGCTCCTTGGTCGGTCGGCGGAGGAGGTGAGCCCGACGATAGGAGCCGTATAGGCCAGACCATGTCCTACACGGCCGACCGACCGGCCAGGATTCACGCCAGCCGCAGGTCGATCCAGAGTGCGCTCTCGCCCGGCAGGGTGTACCGGTCGAGCTCGACGAATCCGTGCCGTTCCGCGAACCGCAGCCCTTCGGTGTTGGCGGCCAGCACGACGGTCTCGATCCGCCGGGCGCCGAGTGCGCGGGCCTGCGCGAGCGCCCGTACGTAGAGCTGCTCGCCGAGTCCCTGGCGGCGGTGGCCGGGGAGTACGCGGGCGATCACGGTGGCTGTCGCCGTGTCGTCCGTGGGAGGGCGCACCGTCGTACATCCGACGAGTACGCCGTCGGGTCCATTGCCGAGGTAGGCGACCTCCAGGTGATTTCGGCCGGCCCGTTCCCGCACCTCGTCGAGGTCCATGGCGGCCGGCGGAACGATCACGTTGTGAACGTGCCGCCAGTCTTCGAGCAGGGGCTCGGTGGCGTCGACGCGTTCGATGCGAAGGTCAGTCATGGCGGCAGGGAATCCCTGCGGGTGGGTGAGCGTCAACCGGGTATTCCGACGCCCCGATTGTTCTTCGCCCCCGCCGCCCC
>NZ_LIQZ01000340.1:0-487 GCF_001418655.1 Streptomyces phaeochromogenes
TACTCGGTCTCGTCGGCGGCGCGGTCCTCGACATCTACTCCTCCGGCCTTGCCCTGCTCGCGGCGGGCCTGCGGGTGCCGCGCTATCTGGCGGCCCTGCTGGACGGCGTCCTGATGATCGCGGGCTCGATCTACATCGTCTTCCTCACGGACGACTTCCTGGGCCAGTTCATCGGCTTCCTGACCACACTCGGGGTGCCCGTCGCCGCCTGGTGCGGCGTGATGCTCGCCGACCTCGCGCTGCGGCGCCGCGACTACGACGAGGCGGACCTGTTCCGCCCCCGCGGCCGATACGGCGACGTCGAACCGCTCCCGCTGGTGCTGACCCTCGCCACCACCGCGATCGGCTGGGGCCTGGTCACCAACACGGCCGCCGACTGGCTGGAGTGGCAGGGCTATCTGCTCGGCCCGCTGGGCCTCGGCGGCAAGGACGGCTCCTGGGCCTACGCCAACCTCGGCGTACTCGCCGCGCTCGCCCTCGGCTTCCT
>NZ_LIQZ01000340.1:525-675 GCF_001418655.1 Streptomyces phaeochromogenes
CGCTGGACGTGCGGGAGGTGCCGGGCGCATGAGCCGACCGGGACCTCGAACCCTGCTGGCCGTCATCGACATGCAGCGCGTCTTCGCCGAGCCGGACAGCCCCTGGGCCGCGCCCCGCTTCACCGAGGCCGCCGACGGGGTGCGCCGCCT
>NZ_LIQZ01000340.1:683-1649 GCF_001418655.1 Streptomyces phaeochromogenes
CCCGTCGGCGCCTGGCGGGCCTACTACGAACAGGCGCCCTTCGCGCTCCGGCCTCCGCACGACCGGATCTGGGAACTGGTGGACGAACTCGCCCCCCACGCCCGGCACTTGGTGGACGCCCCGACCTTCGGCAAATGGACTCCGGAACTGGCCGAGCGGGTCGGGCCCGAGGGCCGTCTGGTGCTCGCCGGAGTCAGTACGGACTGCTGTGTGCTCTCCACCGCACTGGCCGCCGCCGACACCGGAGCGGAGGTGTGGGTGGCGGCCGACGCCTGCGCGGGAGCGGACGACGCCTCGCACGCCAAGGCCCTGCAGATCATGGACCTGTACCGGCCGCTGATCCAGGTCGTCACCGTGGCCGAGGTGCTCGCCTCGGTCGCGTGAGCGCCTGAGTGTCTGAGCGCAGGTCGCGTGAGCAGTTGGGTACCGGTCGCGGAGCGGCTGAGCACCGCAGGCCCCACAAGGCACCTCAGGCCCCACCGAGCGAGGCGTACCATACCGGGTGGGGTATATACCGAGGGAGCGCTCCACATGGAACTGCAGATGGCGGCCGACGAGCTGAAGTCCGTGATCAACCGGCTCAAGCGGGCCCAGGGGCAGATCGCGGGCGTGATCAACATGATCGAACAGGGGCGGTCCTGCGAAGAGGTGGTCACCCAACTGGCAGCGGCCTCAAGGGCGTTGGACCGCGCCGGGTTCGCGATCATCGCGACCGGGCTCCAGCACTGCATGACCGACGAGGGCGGCGAGCAGGATCTGGACCGCGACCAGATGCGGGCGCGCCTGGAGAAGCTCTTCCTGTCCCTCGCCTGACGCGCCCCGGCCGGAAGGCCGTCGTCAGAGGCGCCCCGCCCCCGTGTAGAGGTCCAGCTCCCCTTCGAGTTCGACGGCGATCACCGTCGCCTGGTCGTCCAGGTCGGCCGTCGCGGGTGCGTCGATCCACGTGACACCGGGAACGGTGTCGAG
>NZ_LIQZ01000341.1 GCF_001418655.1 Streptomyces phaeochromogenes
GGCGGGGGCATGGAGCTCTCCTGTGGTGCGGAGCAGTTGGGAATCGTGCGGAGCGGTTGGGAATGGTTGAGCAGTTGGGGTTACGGGGCTGTCCTCGGCAGGCCGTCGAGATACCCGACGGCCTCCTTGACGCCGATCACGTCGCCGTACTTGGCCTGGATGTCGAAGAGGCTCGCCTCGTGCGGACCGGGGGCGCGGTCGCCGACGCACTCCCTCGGCACCAGCACCGAGAAACCGGACTGCACGGCGTCCACGGCGGTGGCCCGTACGCAGCCACTGGTCGTCGCCCCGCACACCAGCACCGTGTCGCGGCCGAGCCCGGTCAGCAGGGCGGCCAGGGAGGTACCGAAGAACGCGGACGCGCCCTTCTTCACGATCAGATGGTCCTGTGGCTCCCGGGGCAGCCTCGGGTCGAGCGCGACCTCCTCACTGCCTTCGACGAGGCTCCGCATGCCCTGCGCCTTGTGCAGCCAGGTGACGGCATCGCCCGCCGTCTCGGCCGGTGTGTAGGAGATCGCGGTGAACACCACCGGTACGTCGGCCGGGCGAGCCGCCGCGATCAACTCGCCCGTGGCGCGGACGACTTGGGTGAGGTCGGCCCCGGAAGGGAAGCCGGGCTCGGTGAAACCCCGTGTGAGGTCGACGACGACCAGCGCCGGGCGGTCGCCACGGCGTACGGGGGCGCCGAAGCCGGCCCGTTCGTAGGTCCGGTTGGTCTCCTGTCCGTACCCGGCGTCGCTCATGACGTCCTCCGTAGGGCCCGCAACTCCCGTGCCTGGGCGGTGAGTCGGCCGAGCAGCCAGCCTTCCAGGACCCCCAGGGCGAACGCCCCTGCCACCAGGCCGTACTTGGCGGCCTGCGGGCCGAGGAGCATCGCCAGGCCGTCGAGGTCGGAGCCCTGCGCGAGGGCCGGCTGCGCAGCGGCGGGAGCGGATACCGATGTAGCGGATGCCGATGTATTCGTGGGTTTCGTGGGTGAGGCGCTTGGTGAGGCGGCTCCGACGGCCCGGTCCTGGTCCAGCAGGCTCCCCAGGTTCCGGGCGAACTGCTGGAGGATCCGGTCCGACACCGTGACGATCGCGCCCTTGCCGAACTGGACGATCTTGCCCCGGATCACCAGGTCCGTGGAGAGCTGGAGCAGCGCTCCCTCCGGCGCCGCGAGGATTTCGAGAGCGACCTCCGCCTCCGCGTCCCCACTGCCGTGGGTGTCGGTACCGCGCGCGTGCACCCGCAGTCGCCGCTTCTCGGCGTCGATCTCCAGGAAGCGGACGGTACCCGCGTAGGAGGCGCTGATGGGACCCACCCGGATCTTCACCCGGCCCCGCCAGGTGTCACCGTCCTGCCCGTCGAGCGCGGCGCCCGGCATGCAGGAGGCGACCCGTTCGACGTCGTTCATCAGGGCGAAGACGTCGTCGGGGGAGGCCTTGATCGGCACGGTGTTGGTGAGCTGCATGCGTCAGTGCTCCTTGTCGGCAGGGCTGTCGGGGATACAGGGCGTGACGCAGGCCCCGCGCCGAGCCGTCGCGCAGGCCTCGATCGCCTCGACGATGGTCTGGTAGCCGGTGCACCGGCACAGATTGGCGGCGACCACTTCGCGGATCTCCTCCTTGCTCGCCTCGGGCCGCTCGCCGAGGAAGCCTTCGGCGAGCATCAGGAACCCGGGAGTGCAGAACCCGCACTGCAGCGCGTGGTGCTCGCTGAACGCCCGTTGCAGATCGCTGAGCCGGTTGTCGCTGTCCGCCAGAGACTCGACCGTGCGGATCCGCGCCCCTTCGGCCTGCGCCGCGAACATCAGGCAGGCGCGTACGGGCCGTTCGTCGACCAGCACCGTGCAGGCGCCGCAGATGCCGTGCTCGCAGCCGACGTGCGTACCGGTCAGCCGCAGTTCGTGCCGGAGTACGTCGACGAGGGTGCGGCGGGGCTCGGTGACGACGTCGTACCGCTCGCCGTTGACGTCGAGGGTGATGAGCTGGAGGTCCGGATGCGTCGCCACGGGGTCGGTGTTCATGAGGACAACTCCAGGCTCGGGGCGCCGTTCAGCGCGCGGTGCACGGTCTCGGGGGTGATCGGTGTGTGGTCGAGTTCGACGCCGGTCGGGCGCAGGGCGTCGTTGACTGCGTTGAGGACGGCGGCGGGTGCCCCGATCGTGCCGCCCTCGCCGGCACCCTTCGCGCCGGTCTCGGTGAACGCGCAGGGCGTCTCCAGGTGGTGGATCAGTACGTCGGGGATCTCGTGCGCGGTGGGCACCTTGTAGTCCATGAAGCCGGTCGCCGACGGCTCGCCCTGGGCGTCGTACGTCACCTGCTCGAACAGCGCGCCCGCGATGCCCTGCGCGATGCCGCCCCGGCACTGCCCCTCCACGACCTGCGGGTTGATGGCGACCCCGCAGTCCTCGACGCAGACGTACCGCAGGATCTCCACCTGCCCGGTGCCCGCGTGGAGTTCGACGACGCAGGCGTGCGTGGCGTTGGAGAAGGTGCCGTCGTTGAAGACGTCGAAGGTGGCGGTGACCGAGAGGCCCGGCTCGATGTCCTTGGGCAGCAAGTGCGCCTGGAGATAGGCGATGTCGGCGATCTCCTGGTAGGGGAGAACGTCTTGGGTGTTACGGCGGCGGGCGGCGCCCTCCGTCAGCTCCACCTCGTCCGGGCCAACTCCCCAGCGAGAGGCGGCGATTGCCCGTAGCTTGTCGCCGAGCTTCGCGGCGGCCAGGCGTACCGCGCTGCCGCCGATGGTGATGGAGCGGCTGGCGAAGGTGCCGAAGCCGTAGGTGATGCGGTCGGTGTCTCCCTGATGGAGTCTCACTTTGGCGATGTCCAGGGCGAGTTCGTCGGCGACGATCTGCGCCATCGTCGTCTCGTGGCTCTGGCCGTGGTTCATGGTGCCGGTGGTGAAGGTGACCGCGCCGCTGGTGTCCATCCGTACCTCGGAGATGTCGAAGCCGGGCACCACCTTCATCTTGCGCTGGGCGAAGGCCGCCGAGCCGTAGCCGGTGCGCTCGCTGAAGCACGAGTAGCCGATGCCGATGTGCCGGCCCTCGGCCGCCGCCGCTGCCTGCTTCTCGTACCAGCCCTCGTCCTTGACGAGCCGCTCGCAGAGGTTCAGCGACTCCAGATAGGAACCGGGGTCGTAGGTGATGTTGTTGACGCCCGTGTACGGGAAGTCGGTGATGACGTTGCGGCGGCGGATCTCGACCGGGTCCAGGCCCAGTTCGCGGGCGGCGCGCTCGAAGAGCCGCTCCATGACCATGACGTACTGCGGCCGGCTCACCCCGCGATACGGCCCGGTGGGCGCCTTGTTGGTGGTGACCGCCCGGCCCCGCACCCGGTACGCGGGCAGCTTGTAGACGCCGGGCATCTCGGCGGACGCCATCAGCGGCTCGATGCCCGCGGTGAAGGGGTAGCAGGAGTAGGCGCCCATGTCGCAGACCACGTCCGTGTCGAGCGCGAGGATCCCGCCCTCGGCGTCGAAGGCCGCGCGTGCCCGGTAGTGCTGTTCGCGGGCGAGGAACGACGCGGACAGGGCGTCCTTGCGGTCCTCGATCCACTTCACCGGCCGCCGAAGTCGCAGCGCGGCTGCCGCGGCGGCGATCTCCTCGCGGCCCACGACGCATTTCTGGCCGAACCCGCCGCCCATGTCGGGCACCACGACCCGCACGGCCCGCTCGTCGAGACGCAGACAGCGGGACGCCACCGTCCTTACCTGGTGCGGGATTTGGGTGCACGTGTGCAGGACGAGCTGTTCCTCGCGGTCGTCCCAGTGGGCCACGGCACCCCGGGTCTCCAGCGGAAGCGCGTTCTGCCGTCCGGTCCTGGTGTCGACCTCGACAACGCAGGGTGCGGCCTCGAAGATCCGGTCGATGCCCTCAGTCGCGAAGAGCGAGACGTCCACCAGGGTGTTGTGCGCGGCCTCGGCATGGACGAGCGGGGCGCCGTCCGCGAACGCCGCCTCCTCGGACATGACCGGGGGCAGCGTGGCGTACGAGACCTTCGCCGCCTCCAGGCCGTCCTCCGCCGCGTACGCGTCGCGGGCCACGACGATCGCGATCGGCTCACCGACGTAGCGAACCTTGTCGCGGGCGAGGACCGGCATCGCGGTCGGGACGAACTCCGAGAGTGGGCGCCCCAGTTGAGCGACGATGTCGGCCAGTTCCAGGTCCTCGGCTGTGAACACCGCGACGACGCCCGGGACTTCGCGCACCGCCGACACATCCATCGAGGCGAGTTCCGCATGCGCGACCGTGCTGCGTACGAACTGGGCGTGCAGCATGCCGGGCAGCGCGACGTCGTCGACGAACCGGCCGCGCCCGGCGAGCAGCCGCGGATCCTCGCGACGGCGAACCGCCTTGCCCACCAACTTGCCTTCAGCCAAAGGGGTGTTGCTCATCGGGACACCGCCTCCTCGCAGGCGCGCCGGATCAGGGTCCGGACGAGTTCCTTGCGGTAGTGCGTACTGCCCGACGCGTCGGCGGGCGGTTCCACGGCCTCCGCGGCAGCCGACGCGCACGCCTCGAAGGAGCCGCCGGCCGTCAACACCCTCTCGGCCTCCGGCACTCGGACGGCGGCGGACGCCACCCCACCGAGAGCCACCCGGCCCCCGCGCACCTCGCCGTCCTCCACATCGAGGTCTACCGCGGCGGCGACGAGGGCGAAGTCCCCGCGCCGCTCGGCGAATTCGGTGAGTGCGGCGTGCGGTGCGGGTCGGGGGAAGACGATCTCGACGAGGATCTCGTCGGGGTCGAGGGCGGTTGTGTAGTAGCCGAGGAAGAAGTCCCCGGCCGGGATCACACGCTCTCCCCGCGGCCCGCGTGCCACGAACTCCGCGCCGAGTGTCACCGCGAGCAGACACCACTCGGCGGTGGCGTCGCCGTGCGCCATGCTGCCACCGACCGTGCCACGGGTGCGGATCGGGAGGTGCCCGATCCAGGTCATGGTCTTCCGCAGGACCTCGAAGCCCGCCCCCAGCACCCCGGCCGGGTCGCTCTCCACCGTGTGGTGGGTGGTGAGCGCCCCGACGCGCAGTCCGCCCTCGGCGTCCCGGTGCATCCGGTCCAGTTCGCGCAGGCCGCCTATGTCGACGAGGTGGCGCGGCCGGGCCAGCCGGTAGTTCATCATCGCGACGAGGCTCTGTCCGCCGGCGATGACCTTGGCGTCGTCGCCGAGTTCGGCCAGCAGCCGTGAGGCGCCGTCGACGTCGCGGGCCCGGTGGTACTGGAAGGGGGCGGGCTTCATGGTCCTCCTGTCGTACGTTCCGTGAGTTCCGTACGGGGTCGTGTCGGCGTACCCGAGTACGGGCCGTGCCTCAGAGGGCCGCCTGCTCGGGGACGGCCCGGGGAACGGCGGCCGGTGTCTCCTCCTCGCCGGCGTCGAGGACCCGGCCCTTCGTCTCCGGTGCCGCGAACGCCATCCACACGACGGCCAGCAGTACCGCGATCCCCAGTACCGCGAAGGTCATCGGCAGCCCCAGCACCGGCCACATGAGCGAGCCGAACAGCATCGGGGCGAATCCGGTGAGCGCCCGGCTGACCGACGAGGCCCAGCCGAAGCCGCTGGCCCGCAGCTCGGTGGGATACAGCTCCGAGGCGTACGCGTACAGGACGGGAATGGTGAGCTGGATCAGGAAGCCGAAGACGGCGATGGCCACGACGGACCCGGTCGGCATCTCCATGACGAGCGCGAACACGACCAGCGCGAGGGAGGCGACAGGTGCCGAGACTCCGATGAGCCACTTGCGGCCGACGATGTCGACGAGGGCCGTGGACACCAGCACACCGATGATGCCGACCCCGCTCATGAGGGTGGTCTTCATGAAGGCCGCCGTGTCACCGAGGCCCTCTTCCCGCAGGATCGTCGGCATCCAGCTCAGGGCCGCGTAGTAGACCAGCATGATCGTGGCGAACAGCAGCCAGGCCGCGGAGGTGATGCGCGGGCTGAAGCTCCAGATGCGGCGCAGCTGCTCGGCCGCGGCGGCCACCCCGCGAGGCCCGGTCTCGGGGACGGGCTCCGGGATCGTGTACGGCACGACGGGTGCTCCGGTGCGGGCGACCAGGTCGTCGATGACCTTCCGGGCCTCCACCTCGCGGCCCTTCTTGGTCAGGTAGATGGGCGACTCCGGGATGCCGCGGCGGGCCCAGAACAGCAGCAGCGCGGGCAGGACCATCGTCGCCAGCATCCACCGCCAGTTGCCGTCGACCGTCAGCAGCGCCGTCGACACGAACCCGCACAGCGTGACGCCCACCGGCCACCACACATCGAGCCCGGTGAGTATCCGCCCCCGGTACTTGCGCGGCGAGAACTCGCTCACCAGCGCGTAGTCCACGGGGATGCAGCCGCCGAGGCCGATACCCGCGAGGAAGCGCAGGGCGAGGAAGACGGGATACGTGGGGGAGAGGGCGCCGAGGACGGAGAAGAGCGCGAAGATCAGCAGCGTGACGCTGAAGGCCTTCTTCCGGCCGATCCGGTCAGCGACCGAACCCCACGCGATGGCACCGACGGCCATGCCGACGAGGTTGGCGGTCGCGACGAGCCCGTGATCGCTCAGCGAGAGGTCGAACTGCTCACCCACGAGCGGCATGAGGAAGCCGTTCAGGGCGATGTCGTACGCGTCGAACAGGTAGCCGAGGCCGCCGATGATGAAGATCTTTCCCTGGACGGACCACTTCCAGGGCAGTTCCTGAACGATCTGATCGCCTGTTTTCACGTTCGCTCCACGGTGTTGCGTGTCTGGTACGTGCCGCACGGTTGCGGGCGCGCTCTTTCGCGGGGCTCCGGCGTGCGGACCGGACGGTGCAGGGGGTGGCAGTTCTAAGGGGCGGGGATCAGCGGGCGAACTGGTAGGAGAACGCGCCGAGATCCGGGTCGTTGAGCGGGGTGCCCGACCACAGCCAGTCGTAGGAGAGGTCGGACTCCCCGTCGAAGTTCCTCAACTTCTCGTCCCTGGCCCGTTGTTCGGGGCCGTCGGGCAGGTGGTAGAAGGTCTTGTTGCGCAGGGAGGCGTCCTGGACCATGCCGGCGTGCTTGGCGCGCCGGTCGACATAGCGGCGCAGAGCTCCCTCGACTCCGGCGGCCGTGACCGCGCCGAGTTCCTCGGCCAGTACGGCGGCGTCCTCCATGGCCTGCGAGGCACCTTGCGCCTGATAGGGGAGCATCGCGTGGCAGGCGTCGCCGAGGAGGGCGACCCGGCCGTCCATCCACACCGGGTCGCGGCGCCGGTGGTGGAGGGCGAAGGCGGAGACGTCCTCCTTCGCCTTGGACAGCATGGCCGGTACGCGGTCGTCCCAGCCGGGGAACGCCTCCACGAGGTCCTGCGCGGTCGCGGACACGCTCCACTTCTCGGCGACCTCGTCCGTGCAGGGCACGCACGCCACCACGTTCAGGTACTCGCCGCCGCGGATCACGTAGTGCACGAGGTGCCGGTCGGGTCCGTACCAGATCGTGCTCTGGAAGCGGTCCATGAGCCAGCGCGTCGCCGGGTCGGCGGCGATCAGATCGCCGGGGATCAGCGCCCGGAAGGCCATCTCACCGGAGAACTCCAGGGTGTCGGAGAGGCCCATCAGGTCTCGTGTCCGCGAGCGGATGCCGTCGGCGCCGATGAGCGCGTCGCCGACGTGGCGGCGCCCGTCGTCGGTGACCGCCACGGGCCGCGCGGGGTCCGTACGGTCCAGCTCGACGACCTTGCTCGCGGTGTGTACGTCCACGACGGGGCCGGGGCCGTCCGGATCCCCGCACGCCTCCAGCAGGATGCGATGCAGATCGGCCCGGTGGTAGTGCCAGTACGGCGCGTTGAACTGCTCCTTGACGCGCCGCCCCAGCGACGTCAGCCCGACGATGCCGCCGTCCTTCCACCGGCGCCGCACCTGATCGAGCGGCTCGGTGTGGATGGCCTCCATCTGCCGGCGCAGCCCCAGCCCCATCACCACCCGGCTCGCGTTGGGCGCCGTCTGGATGCCCGCGCCGACCTCGCCGAGCTCGGCCGCCTGCTCCAGGACGGTGACCCGCAGCCCACGCTGCCGAAGCGCCAGCGCGGCGGTGAGCCCGCCGAGACCTCCCCCGACGACGGTGACTTCGTACGACTGACTGGACGCCACTCTTCCTCCAACTGGCGGGCGTGTACGGGTGGTTCGTGCGCGGGCCGGTCGCGCGGCGACCGTGAGGGCCGGCGCGAGGGCGAGCGCGGTCAGCCGTCGGTGAGCTTTCCGCCGGTGACGACCTCGACGTCGTCGACGGTGACGGTGCAGCCGCGCATCGCGATGTCGAGGTGGGCGTACGACTCACGCCCGAGGACCGGGTGCGGACCGGTCGACCACAGGAAGTTCCCGGCGAAGGCGCGGGCGTCCATGCCCATCAGGTCGTCCTTGCCGTACATGGCCGTGGCGAACCAGTCGGCGGTGCGCATCAGGCCCCAGCCCATGTGGGAGAGGCTGCGCGCCCACTCGTCCTGGGCGTCCTCGAAGAAGGTCGACAGCAGCTCGGCCTCGGCGCCGCCGGACACCTTCTCGATGTGTCCGCCCGCGATCTGCAGGGTGACGGGGGAGCGGACGTACTCCTTGAAGGGCAGCAGGATGTCGCCCTCGGCGAGCACGATCTGCCCGTCGGAGATCTCCGGCCAGCACAGCACCATCGTGCTCGGCCAGTGGTCCCAGCGGCCGGGGTCGTCGGCGAAGCCGCACTGGAACTCCGGCTTGGATCCGGCGAGTTGGACGGTGAGGTCGGTTCCGGCGTCCGAGGTGACCCGCATGACGGACGACCGCTTCAGCAGGCCGACGCCCTCCAGCACCTCGGCCTTGTCGCCCTCCTTGGGCAGGTTGCGGATCAGCACGTCGGGGGCATCGCAGACGAAGATGATGCGGGTGCCTGCGCGCAGGATCTCCTGCTGGACCGGAGCGTGGATGAAGCCCTCGCGGGTCAGGTCGACGACGAGGTCGGCCGACTTCAGCAGGTCCTGCGCGGTGGTGTCGTTGAGTACGGAGACCAGGCCCGGTCCCGCACCGGTGTGGGTGCTGGGCATCGGCGCGGGGCTGCCGCCCGGCACGGTCGCGGAGATGACATGCGCCCCGCACGCCTTGGCGGCGCCGAAGGCGGCGGCGATGTAGTCGCCGCGGCTGCCGGGCTCGGACAGCACCACGACGTGCTCGCCGCTGCGTACCTTGCACAGCCGCAGCTCGCGAGTGAAGGCGTCGAGCAGGTCGACGGACGAAAGGTCGAACACGTGCTTCCTCCAGGGTTCGCTGAGGGTTACCGATCGCGTTCTCCCGCGGGCTGCGGGCATGGCGCAGACACGCTCCGGGCATGGCGACGGAAGGGGAGAGCAACAGTCGGGGGAGGGGACAGAAAGGGAGAGCGAAGAGGGGAGACGGGGAGCGGAGGCAGGGTCGACGGACCCCGCGGCGCATGAGTTGAGCAGCGGTTTCGGGACGGTGGGTGCCGCCCGACAGAGATAATCCGAACACGTACTATCTCGGCTTGGCAAGGGGTCGCGCGTCGAGTTAACACGGTTATTTCATGATGGGCCGTCAGGGAAATTGCGCATTTCCGGCCCGACCCCGGGCTTTGCGCGCGCATCGCTTTCGGGTGGTTGTCACGCCGCGATCGACCGAGGGCGGGCTTGTGCGGGCGGGCTCGTGGGGGTGGCGGCCGGACGCCTCATCCACCGATTTCGAGCAGTCCCCGCCGCACGGCCTCGGACACCGTGCCGGCCCTGTTCTCGGTGCCGAGCTTGCGGTAGATGCGGACGAGGTGCGTCTTGACCGTGGCCTCGGCGAGATGCAGGGCCGTCGCGATGGCCCGGTTGCTGTGTCCCCGGGCGAGCAATCCGATGACTTCGAGCTCGCGCTCACTCAGCACCGGGCCGGTACCCATCGTCCCGCCGACGAGGTGGGCGGTGGCCTCGGGAGCCAGGCCCATGCCCCCTGCCGCGGCGGCGCGTACCGCGCGGAAGAGTTCTTCCGGCGGGCCCGCCTTGAGGACATAGCCGCGAGCGCCCGCCTCCATGGCACGGACGACGTCTCCTCTGGTGCCGTAGCTGGTCAGGACGACGACATTGACGCCGGGAACGGCGGCCGTGATCCGACGGGTCGCGGCGATGCCGCCCGTGTCGGCGTCGGCAGCCGCGTCGCCGTTCGCCAGCCGCAGGTCCATCAGGACCACGTCGGGCCGGTGCCGGTCGGCGAGGAGTACGGCCTTCTCGCCGTCACCGGTCTCGTCGATCACGTCGAAGCCGGGCTCGCCCTCCAGCAGGGCCCGCAGACCGGCCCGTACGACGACATGGTCGTCCACGATCAGGATCCGCACGGCCGACACCGCGACAGCCTCGTTCATGCCGCGCCCGCGGTGACACGCGCCCGCACCGGGAGGGTCGCTCTGGCCCGGGTCCCGCGTCCTGGTACGCCGTCGACGGTGAGCGTGCCTTCCAGCTCGGCCAGCCGTTCGCGCGCGGCGGCCAGTCCGAATCCCCGCCCGTCCTTCCCGGGGAGCGCGGTCGCCGGATCGAACCCCCTTCCGTCATCGCTGACTTCGACCGCCACGGCCCCGTCGGCGTGCTGAAGGGTGACCCGGACATGCGAGGCGCGAGCGTGTTCGCACGCGTTCGCCAGCAGCCCGCGGGTCACGCGGAGCAGGGCGACGGCCCGTTCGTCGGGCACCGGACAGGGCTCACCCCGTGTGGAGACGGAGACGGCGGGAGCTCCTGGAGCCGCGTCCGCGCGAGCGCAGAGCTCGTGCAGTGCCGTCTCCAGGCCGTCACGTTCCAGACCGGGCGGGGTGAGGTCGTGGATGATGCCGCGGGTCTCCGCGAGGTGCGTGCCGAGCGCGTCGACCACGGCCCGCACCTGTCGCCTTGCCGCGTCGGGCCTGCGGTCCCAGTCCCGTTCGGCGGCCTGGAGCAGCATGCGGCTCCCCACGATCTCCTGGGCCAGGGTGTCGTGCAGGTCCCGGGCGAGGCGGGCCCGCTCGGCGAGGCGCCCGGCCTCGCGCTGCCGGGCCGCCAACTCACCTCTCGTGGCGGTCAGTTCACGCATCAGCCGGTCCTGGGTGCGGTGCAGGGCCACGGTCGCCCAGACGGCTGCGGTCGGCGGCGCGACGAGTTCGAGGTCGAACCCGCCCCTGATCCGGACGAGCGTCGCCACGAGCACCACGGTCGTCACCCAGAGCGCAGCGAGAGGCAGCCGGCGTCCGGGCATCCGCTGCGCCACGACGGCCAGCGGGACGGCCAACCAGACGTACCCGGTGGTGAGATCGGCCGGCAGGATCCAGCAGACGCACCCCCACAGCAGCAGGAGCAGCCCCAGCCAGGCGGGCCTGCCCCGGGTGCCGAGCCGGTCCCACCGCATCAGCCCGCCCACGTACACCAGGGCCAGTACGACGATGGGCGGGGCGACGGCCCAGCACAGCCATGTGTGCACGGCGACGAGCCGGGCGAGGGTGCCGACGACGACGGCCAGGAAGACCAGGTGCGGAAGCTGCCGCGCCGACAGGGGAAGCCTGCGCAGGGCGGATCGAGAGGGCGGCACGGCGGCGGCTCCCTGCTGGGTGACGGTCACGACAGGAGCGGCAGACTTTAACCCGAACCAGTGTGTGACCGGCGTAAACCGGCAGGGAGCCCCCGCCGGGAGCCCTTGCGGGGCCCCCGGGGTCAGCGGCCCGGGTGCAGGCCGAGGACGCCGGGTGAAGGGGCGCCCTGGACCTCGCCGAAGTACAGCGCGAAGGTCTGCTTGAGCTGCTCGACCCGGGCGCGGTCCTCCATGAACACCGGGAAGCCGTCGAGGTTGGCGTCCTTGTACTCCCAGATCGGCTTGAGACCGCTCTTCAGCGGGATGTCCGTACGGACCGACCAGCCGCTGAACGACGACCCCTGGACCTCGGGGGACAGCATCCAGTTCAGGTACAGCTTGGCGGCCGTGGGGTGGGCGCCCTGCTTCAGGATCGCGGCCCGCTGGCCCCACGCCATGAACGGGTGCCCCGCGCTCGGCAGCGCCCACCTCGACGCCCCGCCGGTGGCGAGCAGACTGCCCGACGAACCGACGCCGATGCTCTTCTGCCCGGCGCCCACCGCGACCCCCGCCTTGTGGGAGCCGCGGGCGAACTGCGGCTGCTGCGCGGCGAACTTGGCGACCCACTCCCAGCCGTACTTCCGCACATAGAGCGAGAACAGGTACAGCACCGCGTCGTCGTCATGCGGGTACGAAGAGGCGATGGCGCCCTTCCAGCGGGGGTCGACGAAGTCCAGCGGGGTGCGGGGCACCTCGGCGCCGACCGCCGCCACGTTGTACACGAAGCTGAACGCGACAGCCATGACCGCCGTCCAGGCACCCCCCGGATCCTTGAACTTCGGATGGACGGCGGAGAACCCGGCGGGCTTGTAGGACAGCAGCTCGCCCTGTCGCGCCCAGCGGGTGAAGTCCTGGAGGGTCTGGAGCTGGACGACGTCCGGGACCAGAGTGTCCGTGGCGAGCTGGTTGTCGATCCGTGCGTCGTGGAACTTGCTGTAGTCCACGACGATGGTCAGGTCGATGTCGGGGAACCTGCTCCGGAACCCCGCCCGGACACCTGCCAGTTGGTCGTCGACATCACCGCCCGCGTAGACGACGAGCCTGCCGCCCTCGGCAAGTGCGGCCTGGTAGAGCTGGTCGAGCGAGCGTGTCTCCTCCCTTACGAAGACACCGGAGGACGATCCTGTGCCGCTCCTGTCGCCGCGCGCGTTCTCCGCGGCGTTCGCGGTGGCGGAACCGGTCGCCGCGGCCACCGTCGCTCCGGCACCGACCGCGAGAATGCCGCGCCTGCTGATGTTGCTGGACATGGGTGGGGGGTCCTCTCTCCGCCTGCCGAGCCCTGGTCCAGCACATCGCGACCCCGGGCTTGATCCGGGTCGAAACGGCTCGGGTTTGATCCGGGTCGACCGCGGGCGAGACGAGTCTCCGGCGCGGGCAGGCGTTCGCGCGTCGCCCATCGGCACGCACCCCGTTCAACTCTTCGGTTGAACGGTGCCCGGCGTCGCGGGCTCCTGTACTGCCGTATGGGGTGGCTGGGCGAAATGGCGGGCCGCGGCGAGGACGAGCACCGCCAGGGCGGCCGATGCCGCGTAGGCCAGGCGGAACTCGCCGGTGGAGCCGAGGAGTCCGCTCACGGCGCCACCGGTGACGACGCCCGCGTAGTTGAAGAGGTTCAGCCGGGCCAGGACCGCCTCAGAGGCGTCGGGGCGCAGCTGCGCGGCGGAGGCCAGACACAGCGGGGCCAGGACGGACGCCCCCAGCCCCACCGCCCCGGCCGCGAGCACGGCGAACGGCCAGCTCGGCGCGGCGGCCATGCCCGCCAGGGCGCCCGCTACCAGCAGGGCGGCGGTACGGACGACGGCGCCCGCACCGAACCGCTGCACGAGCCGGTCGGTGGCGGCGCGGCCGACCACCGTGCCGGCCTGGTAGGCCGCGTACGCCATCGGCGCCACCGTGAGCGACGCGTCGAGGGTCCGGCGTAGGTAGACCGCGGACCAGGCCGAGACCGTGGAGTCCACCACGTAGACGACGAGGAGGACCAGACCGAAGGGGAGGAGCCGGATCCACAGGCGGCGGCCCAGGGGCGGCTGCGCCGACGGGGACGGCGATTCCGCGGCAGCGGGCAGGGCATGCGTACGTACGCAGACGGCGACGACCAACAGGATCCCCGCCTGCACGGCCAGGCCGCCTGCCACGGGCCACTCCAGCCGGGCCGCGGCGGCGGTGAGCAGGGCCGAGACGACTCCGCCGACGCTCCACGCCAGGTAGAAGGAGCCGAAGACACTGCGTCCGTAGGCGCGCTCGATCGCGGCTGCCCGGGTGTTGATCCCGACGTCGAGGGCACCGATCGCGATCCCGAAGAGGACGTACGCGCAGACGGCGGTCGCCTGGCCAGGGGCCACGCCGATCAGCGTCAGGGCGACGACGGCCGCCAGCAGGGCACCGCGCATCGTGGCGACGGCACCGGCGACACGTATCGCGGCCAGACCGAGGAAACTGCCGGCCCCGGCCATCAGCGCCACCGTGACCATCAGGGTGGTCGTCAGGAGCGGAGCCAGCCCCAGGCGTTCGGTGACCGCGGGGACGGTCGTGTACACGGCGGCGATGGACACACCCTGCGCGGCGAACACGAGGGTCGCGACCCTTCGGGCACCGGCCTTGGAGGCGGGGCGCCCGGTCTCTGCCCGGCCTGGAGCACTGACTGACATGCACAGAACGTAGCCAGACGAGGCAGGGCGGACGCAGGGCACAGGGGGCCGTGCAGGGGACTTCGGGGGCCAGGCCCGACGGCCGGTGATGCCCGGGTGCCTACAGAGGGGTCGGCGGTCGAGCCACCTCGGTGTTCGTCTGTGAGAGATCCCGACTTGTTCGAGCGACTTGTTCGTCGGACTCAGTCGCTATGATGGATCCCATGGCTCACGTTTCCGCGGCCGAGCGCCGCCCCCAGCTGATCAAAGCGGCCATCGACTTCATGACGAGGGAAGGCGTCGCGGCCGGCAGTACGCGTGCCATCGCCGCCGAGCTGGGGGTGGCCCAGGCCACGGTGCACTACACCTTCGGCACGAAGGAAGGGCTGTACCTCGCGGTCATGGAGCAGCTCACACAGGATCTGGTGGCCCAGGTCGAGGGGGCCGCACCGGCCGACGGAGGGTTCGAGGAGACAGCGAGCGCGTTGGCGGTCGCGCTGTGGCGGACGGTGCGTGAGCAGCCCGAAAGCCATCAACTCCTCACGGAACTGACCATGTTCGCGCTCCGCTCGCCCGCTCTGAGTGGGGCCCTCGAAGCCCACTACCGGGGGGTGACCGAGGTGACCGCGCGACTGATCACCGAGGCGGCCGAACGCACCGGCCAACCCCTCGCCCAGCCCACTGATGCGATCGCGCGGTTCTTCCTCGCCGGCTTCGACGGGCTCACGCTGCAACACCTCGCGCTCCCCGACGAGGAGGCCGAACGCACCTGCCTCCAGGCCTTCGTGTCCGCGGTGGTGGCGATGGCCGGAGGCCGGCTGGAGCTGGTGCCCGTACCCGCGAACTGACAACGCCGCAGGGCGCACTCGTACGGTACGAGTGCGCCCTTGGCCTGTGGTCAGCCGCGCGTGTTGAGGGTCTCGGAACGGATCAAGGTGTTCAGGTTGGCCATCGAGGTGCGCATGTTCGCCCGCATGCCCGGCTGCTGTATCCGGTCGAGCACAAGTCCGACCGGGCCGAGGCCAATGACGTATTCCACCTTGTACGTCATCTGCGTGGCCTCCCTCCCCTCGGCGCCCCGGACCGGCTCGAACTCGAAGACGCTGGTCACCTCCTTCAGCGGGGCGAACCCGACGCCGGTGTCGACGCGGCGCCTCAGGGGATCGATCTCCACCACGGTCCACACCGAGTCGGTGCGCAACGGGCCGAGGGTGCGGTTGCGTTCGGCGTAGGTCCTGCCAACGGTGGCGATGCCGTGGTGGTCGGTGACCTCGATCGCACCGGCGACCCACTCGGCGTAGCGGTCGGTGCGGGAGACGACCTCCCAGACGCGCTCGACGGGAGCGTCGACGACGGCGTGTTCGGTGACGTGGAACCTGGTCATGTGCGGTTCTCCTTCTTCGTTCTGTGATCGCTTCGTTTCGTGATCGCTTACTACTGATCTCGGTCAGCTCTGATGCAGGAGTTCGGTGGCGGTGTGCCGGCCGGAGCGGACGGCGCCGTCCATGAAGCCGTTCCAGTAGGGGAGAACTCGGACTCCGCCCGGTGCACGCGCCCGAACGCCCGGCCCAGCCACTCCCCGTACTCGGTCAGCACTCCGGGGGCGGCGACGGACGTCGGCCCACCCCGGGTCCACTGCTCGGCGGTCCAGTCCTGCTCGACGTAGTCGACGGTGTCGTAGGCCCGGTCCCCGACGACCTGGGCGAAGGACCGCAGTACCGCGCCGCGACGCTCGCCCGCGGGGCGGTGCGCCCACTTGCGCCACTCCTTGCCGCCGAGGAATCCCCTGAGGACGCCCGGTCCGCCGTCGGGCGGGGAGTTGTCGAACATCTCGCGGATCGGCGAACCGCCCCGCAGCAGGCCTATGCCGGACAGGCCCTCGGCGCGCCAGAACGGGGTGTCGTAGACGGCCACGCACCTCATGAGCGTGCCGAAGGGCAGCCGCTGGAACAGCTGGTCCTGCTGCGGAGGCAGCAGCGGGTCCCAGGCAATGCGAGAGGCCAGGAGCGGAGGTACGGCGACGATCACCCGGTCGGCCCGCCAGTCGCCGGCGTCGGACACCACAGTGACTCCACCGGCGTCCTGGCTGATCCGCCGTACCGGGGCCGATCACGACGACGTCGGTGTCTCGCCTGCTGTGTGTCTGGGGCGGGGTCTGGGGCACGGTCACTCCCTGGCTCAGGGGTATGACGGGGTCGGTAAGCAACTTACAGACGACATGGTCGCCTGACAATGTCGAATGATTCTGTCACTCACACTGTTCGCTTGACCTGCGCTGATGAGCCAATGATGCGCGTCAAAGTCCATGGACTATGTCGAGCGACTTGAGCAGGTGATAAAGTCGGCCCATCGATTCCGTTCGAGGGAGTTCGTCATGGCCGTCCTGCTTCACCGGCTGGGCCACGGTGCCTACCGCCACCGAAAGCTCGTCCTGGGTATATGGCTCTTCGTCCTGGCTGCGCTCATCACCTGCGTCGGCGTCTTCGGCAGCAAGCTCGACGACCGCTTCTCGGTGCCGGGCACCGAATCGCAGCGGGCGTTGGACAGTCTGAGCAAGACCCTTCCGGAGGCATCGGGCGCGAGTGCCCAGATCGTCTTCACCGCGCCCGAGGGCCAACGGGTCACCGAGGCCCCCTACACGGCGGCCATCGCCCGGGCCGTGGCGGAGGCGGAACGGGCGCCCCAGGTCAGCGAAGTCGTCGACCCGCAGTCCTCCGGCGCCGTCTCGGGCGACCGGACGACGGCGATCGTCCAGATCCAGTACCCCGTGCAGACCGCGGAGGTCCGTACGTCATCCGTGGACGTGATCCAGGACGCGGCACGCACGGCCGAGACGGACGGGCTGCGGACCTCGGTCGGCGGTTCCGTCTTCAACAGCAAGGGAGTTCATGTCGGGCCGTCGGAGATCATCGGTGTGGCCGTGGCGCTGCTCGTGCTCGTCGTCACGTTCGGTTCACTGCTGGCCGCCGGAATGGCGCTGCTGCCCGCCCTGATCGGCGTGGCGGTCGGTCTGGCCGGGCTCCTCGCTCTCGCACCCGCGGTCAGCGTCTCCTCCACGGCCGTCACGCTCGCCCTGATGCTGGGCCTGGCCGTGGGCATCGACTACGTCCTGTTCATCCTCTCGCGCCACCGTCAGCAACTGGCCCGCGGAACCGACCCGAAGGAATCCGTCGCGCTGGCCGTCGGTACGGCCGGAAGCGCCGTCGTCTTCGCCGGCATCACCGTGATCATCGCGCTCGCCGCCCTCAGCGTCATCGGCATCCCGTTCCTGACCACGATGGGTCTCGGGGCCGCCGGCGCCGTCCTCGTCGCCGTGCTGGCCGCGATCACCCTCGTCCCGGCCGTCGCGGGATTCGCCGGTTCGCGGCTCGCCCCCAAGCCCGGCACCCGCGCCGCCCGGCGGGCCGCCGACACCGAGGGGGCCACCGGCCGCACCACCCTGGGCACCCGCTGGACCAAGTGGGTCATCGCCAAGCCGCTGCTGACCGTGCTCGCCGTGGCGGGCATCCTGGTGACCCTCGCCCTGCCCGTCATGGACCTGCGCCTGGCGCTGCCCGACAACGGCGCCGCCCCGCACGCCTCCACCGAGCGCAAGGCCTACGACACGATCAGCGAGAAGTTCGGCCCCGGCTTCAACGGCCCGCTGCTCGTACTGGCCGAGACCGACGACGGTACGGCTGCCACGAGTTCACAGGCCGGCGCTCAGGTGGCCGAGAAGCTGAGCACCCTCAAGAACGTCAAGGCCGTCCTGCCGCCCCAGCCCACCGGCGACCCGACGCAGAGCGTCATCACCGTCCTCCCCGCCTCCGGCCCCGACAGTGTCCGCACCGACCAACTGGTCCGCGACATCCGCGAGGCCGCGCCCGGCCTCCGGGACGACACCGGCGCCTCGGTCGCGGTCACCGGCACCACCGCCGTCAATATCGACGTCTCGAACCGCCTCAGCGACTCCCTGCTGCCCTTCGTCGCCATCGTCGTCGGCCTCAGCCTGCTCCTGCTGATGATCGTCTTCCGGTCACTGGTCATCCCCGTCAAGGCCGCCGTCGGCTTCCTCCTCTCGGTGGGCGCCTCACTCGGTCTGGTCGTCGCCGTCTTCCAGTGGGGCTGGCTGGCCGACGTCCTCGGCGTGCCCCACAGCGGACCGGTCGTCAGCTTCCTGCCGATCATCCTGATCGGCGTGCTGTTCGGACTGGCCATGGACTACGAGGTGTTCCTCGTGTCCGGGATGCGAGAGGAATGGGCCCACACCGGCCGGGCCCGCCAGTCGGTCGTCGACGGCGCGCGCCACAGCGTGCGGGTCGTCACCGCCGCCGCCCTGATCATGTTCACCGTCTTCGCCGGGTTCTTCCCGCTGGACGACTCCCTGATCAAACCCATCGCGTTCGCGCTGGCCGTCGGCGTGGCCATCGACGCCTTCGCCGTCCGCATGACGCTCGTACCGGCGGTACTCGCCCTCGCCGGCCGGGGCGCCTGGTGGCTGCCCGCCTGGCTGGACAGGATCCTGCCCGACCTCGACGTCGAAGGAAGCAGCCTCCAGAAGGCGGCACCGGCGGAGGCGGAACGCAAGGAACCCGAGCCCGTCTCCTGAGCCGACTCTGCCGGCAGGCGCACGGCGACCCCATCACCGAGGTCCCCGGCGGCACGGGACGTCGACGACATCCCGCGCCGGCCGCCCGACCATCCGCTGCCGGTCCCGGCGCGCGCGTCGTTGTGGCAGCGGGTGGCGCAGCCGGTGTACGTCTCACTGCAGCCGTACGCCCATGAGTTGTACGGAAGATCCGTACGGTCGCCCGGCACGGTGACGCGGCAACCGCGCCTCACCGGCACCGTGTTGCACTGCGTTCCCGCACGTCTACACCGGCAACTGCCGCCCAAACACATTATCCGCACGATGTCACGGCTCGGCCCCGGCTCGCGGCGGGCCCCGTACAAAGTCGGACGATAGCTCGCCATACTGGACGAGCCAGGGGAGGGCAGGGCCGAACGACGGGGGCGATCGCAGCAGATGGGGGACACCAGGCTGATCCAGGGCCGGTACCGGTTGCTCGACCTGATCGGTCGAGGGGGGATGGGTGAGGTGTGGCGTGCCCGGGACGAGTCGCTGGGCAGACAGGTCGCCGTGAAGTGCCTCAAACCGTTGGGCCAGCACCACGACAACTCGTTCACCCGTGTCCTGCGGGAGCGGTTTCGCCGCGAGGCACGGGTGGCCGCGGCACTCCAGCACCGCGGGGTGACCGTCGTCCACGACTTCGGCGAGTCGGACGGCGTGCTCTATCTGGTGATGGAGCTGCTGGACGGGCGCAACCTCAGCCAGCTCCTGGAGGACAACAAACACCATCCGCTGCCCGTCGCGGACATCGTGGAGATCGGCGAGCAGGCGGCTGCCGCCCTCGCGTACACCCACCAACAGGGCATCGTGCACCGGGACCTGAAACCCGCGAACATCATGCGGCTCGGCGACGGCACGGTGAAGATCTGCGACTTCGGCATAGCTCGCCTCGGGCACGACATCGGCTTCACCTCCAGACTCACCGGTACCGGCATCGCCATGGGCACCCCGCACTACATGTCGCCCGAGCAGATCGGCGGCGACCAGGTCGACCACCGCAGCGACCTCTACTCCTTCGGCTGCGTGCTGTACGAGATCGCGACCGGGGCGCCCCCGTTCGACCTCGACGACGCGTGGGCGGTCCTGGTCGGCCACCGGGACACGACTCCCGAGCCGCCGCGCCGCCATCGCGCCGAGCTCCCCGAGTTCCTGGACCGGATCATCCTGGACCTGCTGGCCAAGGAACCCGAGCAGCGACCGCACGACGCCCGTGAGCTGGGCCGCCGCATCGGCGCGGGCCGCACGGCTCCGGCGTACGTGCCGACCGTGGTGTCGCCTCCGGTGCGGCCCTCGGCGCCGGAGCGCCCCGCCGCACGCGAGGAGCGGCTGCCCTCCTGGACCCGCGGGATGACCACCGGCCACAAGGCGACCGGGGCGGGCCTGCGCACCACACCGCCCGACGCAGCCGCGGGCCTCACCGGCGACTGGATCGCGCGCACCGACACGCGCGGCACCCAGGACCCGGTTCCTGCCGAACGGCCCACACCGTCACCGGAGTTGATCACCACCCTCACCGGCCGGCACAACGCGGGACTGAGCCTGGGGCGGCTCGGCCGCTGGGCGGAGGCGGGCGAGGTGCACCGCGCGGTCGCCGCCGAACGCGAACACGCGCTCGGCCCCGACCACCCCGACACACTGGCCAGCCGCTACGAGGTCGGCTTCACCCTCAGCCGCACCGGCCGCCCCGCCGACGCGCTGCGCGAGTACGGGCATGTGGCCCAGACCAGGGAGCACGTGTTCGGCCCCGACCACCCGGACACCCTGGCCGCCCGCCAGGAAATGGCCTATGTACTGGGCCAGTTGGGCCGCCACTTCGAAGCACACCAGGTGTACACGGCCGTACTCGCCGCCCGGGAACGCGCCATGGGGCCCGAGCACCCCGACACCCTGCGCTGCCGCCACAACCTCGCCTTCAACCTCAGCAGACTCGGGCGGCTGGAGGACTCGTACCGGATGGCGAGCGAGGTGGCCGCGTCGCGCGCCCGGGTGCTCGGCGCGAACCATCCCGACACGCTCGTCACCCGGTACGAAGTCGCGTACGCGCTCGGGCAGTTGGGCCGCTGGCCGGAGGCACTGCAGACATACCAGGAGGTCGCCGAGGCGCGGGCGCAGGCGCTCGGCCCCGACCATCCCGACACACTCGCCGCGCGCTACGAGGTCGGCATCAGCCTCGGCCGGCTCGGGCGCAGCGCCCAGGCGCTGGAGCTGTACCGCGGCCTGATCGACGACCGCACCCGCGTCCACGGGCCCGCCCATCCCGAGGCCCTGCGCGCCCGGCACGGGCTCGGTGTCAACCTCGGCCGGCTCGGCCGCTGGGAGGAGGCGCTGGCGGAGTCCCGTGACGTGTGCGCGATCCGCGAGCGTGTGCTCGGTCCCGACCACCCGGACACCCTGGTCAGTCGTCGCGAGGTCGCCGTCGGGCTCGGCTGGCTGGGCCGGTGGGCCGACGCGCTCACGGAGTACCGCCAGGTGGCCGCCGCGCGCGAGCGTGTGCTGGGCGGTGACCATCCCGACGCGCTGGCCAGCCGCAACGACGAGGCGCACTGTCTGGAGCAGCTGGGGCGGGGTGCGGAGGCGGTGGAGTTGTATCGGAGGGTCGCGGCGTTGCGTCAGCGGTGACGCTCCGCCGGGGTGCGCGGGTTCTGGGCCGGGGGGCTGCGCCCCAGGCCCCCTGCCCAGGTTGTTCGTCGGGTGCGGGTCGGCCGTGGCTGGGCGCGCAGTTCCCCGCGCCCCTTACGGGGCCGGTTGCCGCGTGTGTCTGGCCGACCTAGATCATCGCGTGTTACCAAGAAGCATGGGTGCATTCGAGGGATACCGGGAGCAGGACGTCGTCATCGTCGGCGGGGGACACAACGGGCTGGTCGCCGCTGCCTATCTGGCGCGGGCCGGGAAGTCGGTGCTGGTCCTGGAGCGGCTGGGGGTCACCGGCGGGGCGGCCGTGTCGACCCGCCCGTTCGCCGGTGTCGACGCCCGGCTGTCGCGGTACTCGTACCTGGTCAGCCTGCTGCCCCGGAAGATCGTGCGGGACCTCGGCCTCGACTTCCGGGTCCGCGGTCGCACCGTGTCCTCGTACACCCCCACCGAGCGGGACGGACGGCCGACCGGACTGCTCGTCGGGGGCGGCGAACGGCGCACCCGGGAGGCCTTCGCCAAGCTGACCGGGTCCGCCCGCGAGTACCAGGCATGGCAGCGCTTCTACGGGATGACCGGCCGCGTCGCCAAGAAGGTGTTCCCCACCCTCACCGAACCCCTGCCCACACGCGACGAACTGCGCCGCCGCATCGACGACGAGGAGGCGTGGAAGATCCTCTTCGAGGAGCCGCTCGGGACGACCGTCGAGGACAACTTCAGCGACGACCTCGTACGCGGCGTCGTCCTCACCGACGCGCTCATCGGCACCTTCGCCGACGCCCACGACCCGTCCCTGCGGCAGAACCGCTGCTTCCTCTACCACGTGATCGGCGGCGGGACGGGAGCCTGGGACGTGCCGGTCGGCGGCATGGGCGCGCTCACCGACGCCATCGCCGGAGCCGCGCGCGCCGCGGGCGCGGTCGTCGCCACCGGCCACGAGGCGGTCCGCGTGGAGACCGACGGACGGGCCGCCGAGGTCACGTACCGGACCCCGGACGGCGAGCGGACGGTCTCGGCCCGGCACGTCCTCGTCAACGCCTCCCCGCAGGAGCTCGCCCGGCTCACCGGCGACGAGCCGCCCGCCCCGGCCGAAGGCGCCCAGCTCAAGGTGAACATGCTGCTGAAGCGGCTGCCCCGGCTGCGCGACACGTCCGTCGATCCGCGCGAGGCCTTCTCCGGGACCTTCCACATCGCCGAGGGATACGAGCAGTTGGCGACCGCCCATGCCCAGGCGGCGTCCGGTGCGCTGCCCGAGGCGCCGCCCTCCGAGATCTACTGCCACTCGCTCACCGATCCGACGATCCTCGGCCCGGACCTGGTGCAGCAGGGCTACCACACGCTCACGCTCTTCGGTCTGCACACACCCGCCCGGCTCTTCGCCCACGACAACGACGGCGTACGCGAGGAACTGCTCAAGTCGACGCTCGCGCAACTGGACGCGCACCTCGCCGAACCGCTCGCCGACTGCCTGGCGACCGACGCGGACGGCCGCCCCTGCATCGAGGCCAAGACACCGCTCGACCTGGAGCGCGACCTGCGGCTGCCCGGCGGCAACATCTTCCATCGCGACCTCGCCTTCCCCTATGTGCAGGAGGGCACGGGCCGCTGGGGAGTGGAGACCGCACACGCGAACGTCCTGCTGTGCGGCGCGGGCGCGGTGCGCGGCGGCGGGGTGAGCGGAGTACCGGGACACAACGCGGCCATGGCGCTGCTGGAGGAGTCTCCGTGACCGACTGCGTGACCGACTGCGTGACCGCCAAGTAGCGCCCGGCGACGGCTCGTTCACGCCGTCGTCGGCTCCGGCGGTCAGTCCTTGGCCGCCGTCCAGCCCACTGCCTCGATCCGTGCCGCGTCCGCGGGCCTGGCCTCGTCGAACACGACCCGGTCGCCGTCCGCGACGCGCTGCGCGTCCACGTACGCGCCTCGGCCGACGTAGAGCCGGTCCGTCGCGTACCGCCAGCGCAGGACGAGCTGCCGGGCCTCGGGAAGATCCGCGGAGAGCCGGTGCCAGGCACGGCCCGACCAGCCGGTGACGGAACCGGCGGGATGGTCCTGGGCGGCCTCGCCGTGCCGGACGGTGGTGAACGGCACCGGCACCCACGTCGTGCCGCCGTCCGTCGAGGACTCCAGGAAGAGGGCGTCCGCCTGCGGTTCGGTGTCCCACCACAGGGCGCACCGCAGACGGCCTCCCGCACCGAGATCCAGCGCGGGCAGCGTCAGCGTGGCGGACGTGGCGGTCGTCATGCCGGAGAACCAGGCCGTACGTCCTCGCGCGGGCCGGACCGGAACGGCGCGGGCCAGATTGTTGGCGGCGGCCACCCGGGGAGCGGAACCCGACCGCCAACTGCGCACGGGATGCACGGAGTTGCCGAGCACGATGAGGAACGAGTCGGTCGTCGGGTCGAGGACGAGCGAGGTGCCGGTGAAGCCGGTGTGGCCCGCGGTGCGCGGTGTGGCCATCGCGCCCATGTACCAGTGCTGGTAGAGCTCGAAGCCGAGGCCGTGCTCGTCGCCCGGGAAGGCCGTGTTGAAGTCGGTGAACATCAACTCCACGGACTCGGGCTCCAGGATGCGCGCCCTGCCGTACGTGCCGCCGTTGAGCAGCGCCCGGCCGAGGACCGCCAGGTCCCACGCGGTGGAGAAGACACCGGCGTGGCCCGCCACACCGCCGAGGCTGTACGCGTTCTCGTCGTGCACCTCGCCCCAGACCAGGCCGCGGTCGAGCCCCGACCACGGTTTGCGGGCGTCCTCGGTGGCGGCGGTCTTCGGCTTCCAGGAGGCGGGCGGGTTGAAGCGGGTGCGGCGCATCCCGAGCGGGTCGGTGATCTCGCTGCGCAGCAGGGTGTCGAGGGTGCGACCGGTGATCTTCTCCAGGACGAGCTGGAGCGAGATCAGGTTGAGGTCCGAGTAGAGGTACCTGGTGCCCGGCGGGTTGAGCGGCGCCTCCTTCCAGATGAGCTGGAGCTTCTCCTCGTACGTCGGCGCGCTGTAGAGCGGGATCCAGGCGCGGAACCCCGAGGTATGGGTGAGCAGTTGACGGATCGTGATGTCCTGCTTGCCCGCGCCGCCGAAGTCGGGGAGGTAGGAGGCGACCTTCCCCTCCAGCTCCAACTCGCCGCGCTCGATCTGCTGCACGGCGAGGATCGACGTGAACAGTTTCGACACCGACGCGAGGTCGAAGACCGTGTCCCGTGCCATCGAGATCTGCTGGTCGGCGGGGAACTCCACGGCGGTGTCGGTCTTTTCGTCGTACGCCGAGTAGCGCACCGCCTTGCCGATCGGGTGGTGCAGCGCGACCGTGCCGCCGCGTCCGGCGAGCAGCACGGCGCCCGCGTACCAGGGGTACTTGGGGGAGGGGCCGAGGAACGCCTCGGCGTCGGTGACGAGTTGGCGCAGCTGGGCGGGGAGCAGTCCGGCACGTTCGGCGGAGCCGTGCCGCAGGGTCGGGCGGCCGTGGCCGTCGCCGTTGCTCGCATCGGCGCCGGGTGCCGCCGACGCGGCGGGGAGGGGCGCGAGGATCAGCGCGCCGCCCAACGCGGTCAAACCCCGGCCCAGTTGACGTCGGGTCGGCCCGCCGCCCGCTCTGTCCGTCATCGAGGAGCCTTCCGTTGAGACGCTGTGGCCGCCTGAAAGTATCTTTCCGAGTTCGCCGTGCTCGGTGAAACTTTTGTGTCGGACGGGGGACGTGTCAACGGTGCCGCCCGGACCGGTCCCGGTTCGAGAAAACCGCCGGAAACTGACGGCCCATCAGAAAAGGTCTTCCTTCGTCCGGAGGACTGCGGCATCCTGCGCCCATGCAGACGGAGCTGAGCAAGAAACTGGGAGTCGAGCACGCCCTCTTCGGCTTCACGCCGTTCCCCGCCGTCGTCGCTGCCATCAGCCGGGCCGGCGGGTTCGGTGTGCTCGGTGCGGTCCGCTACACCGCCCCCGACGACCTCAAGCGCGACCTCGACTGGATCGAGGCGCACGTCGACGGCATGCCGTACGGACTGGACGTCGTCATGCCCGCCAAGAAGGTCGAGGGCGTGACCGAGGCGGACGTGGAGGCGATGATCCCCGAAGGGCACCGCCAGTACGTCAAGGACACCCTGGCCAAGTACGGGGTGCCCGAACTCGCCGAGGGCGAGGCCTCCGGCTGGCGCATCACCGGCTGGATGGAACAGGTCGCCCGCAACCAACTCGACGTCGCCTTCGACTATCCGATCAAGCTGCTGGCCAACGCGCTCGGGTCACCACCCGCCGACGTCATCCAGCGCGCCCACGACCAGAACGTGCTCGTCGCCGCGCTCGCGGGCAGCGCCCGGCACGCGCGCAAGCACGCCGAGGCGGGCATCGACATCGTCGTCGCGCAGGGCTACGAGGCGGGCGGCCACACCGGTGACATCGCCTCGATGGTCCTGACGCCCGAAGTGGTCGAGGCCGTCGCCCCGTTGCCCGTGCTCGCGGCGGGCGGTATCGGCAGCGGACAGCAGATGGCCGCCGCGCTCACGCTCGGCGCCCAGGGTGTGTGGCTCGGCTCCATATGGCTGACCGTCACAGAGGCCGACATGCACTCGCGTGCCCTGACCCGGAAACTGCTCGCCGCCGGGTCGGGCGACACGGTCCGCTCGCGTGCGCTGACCGGGAAACCCGCACGCCAGCTGCGTACCGAATGGACCGACGCCTGGGACGACCCGAACGGACCCGGCACCCTCCCCATGCCCCTGCAGGGGCTGCTGGTCGCCGACGCGGTCTCGCGGATCCAGCGGCACGAGGTCGAACCGCTGCTCGGGACCCCCGTGGGACAGATCGTCGGCCGGATGAACAGCGAACGCAGCGTCCAGGAAGTCGTCGACGACCTCACCCGCGATTTCGAGAAGGCCGTCGACCGACTCAACCGCATCGCCGGAAGGAGCCCCGAGTGAGCCAGCCCCCCAACGGCTTCTGGGCCCAGGCCACCGCCGACCCCGAGCGCACCGTGCTCATCGCTACCGACGGGGAGGAGTGGACCGCCGGACGCCTGCACGCCGAGGCCAACCGGCTGGTGCACGGACTGCGCGCCGCCGGGCTCGAACGCGGCGACGCCTTCGCCGTCGTGCTGCCCAACGGCGTCGAGTTCTTCACCGCATTCCTCGCCGCCTCGCAGGCCGGCTTCTATCTCGTGCCCGTCAACCACCACCTCGTCGGCCCCGAGATCGCCTGGATCGTCTCCGACTCCGGCGCCAAGGTGCTGATCGCGCACGAGCGGTTCGCCGACGCGGCACGCCACGCGGCCGACGAGGCGAAGCTCCCCGAGGAGCGGCGGTACGCGGTCGGCGCGGTTCAGGGCTTCAGGCCGTACGCCGAACTCCTGGACGGGCAGCCCGGGTCGGTGCCGGAGGACCGCACGCTCGGCTGGGTCATGAACTACACCTCCGGGACCACGGGCCGCCCGCGCGGCATCCGGCGCCCCCTGCCCGGCAAGCTCCCCGAGGAGACCTACCTCGGCGGCTTCCTCGGCATCTTCGGCATCAAGGCGTTCGACGACAACGTGCATCTGGTGTGCTCGCCGCTCTACCACACGGCGGTCCTCCAGTTCGCGGGCGCGTCCCTGCACATCGGGCACCGGCTGGTGCTGATGGACAAGTGGACGCCCGAGGAGATGCTCCGGCTCATCGACGCCCACCGGTGCACGCACACCCATATGGTCCCGACCCAGTTCCACCGCCTGCTCGCGTTGCCGGAGCGCACGAGGGCGGCCTATGACGTGTCGTCCATGCGGCACGCCATCCACGGCGCCGCCCCGTGCCCGGACCACGTGAAACGGGCCATGATCGAGTGGTGGGGCCACAGTGTCGAGGAGTACTACGCGGCCAGTGAGGGCGGCGGTGCCTTCGCGACCGCCGAGGACTGGCTGAAGAAGCCCGGCACGGTCGGCAAGGCCTGGCCCATCAGCGAGCTGGCCGTCTTCGACGACGACGGAAACCGGCTGCCGCCCGGTGAGCTGGGCACCGTCTACATGAAGATGAGCACGGGCGGATTCTCGTACCACAAGGACGAGAACAAGACGAAGAAGAACCGCATCGGGGACTTCTTCACCGTCGGTGACCTGGGATATCTCGACGAGGACGGTTATCTCTTCCTCCGCGACCGCAAGATCGACATGATCATCTCGGGCGGGGTCAACATCTACCCCGCCGAGATCGAGGCCGCCCTGCTCACCCACCCCGCCGTCGCCGACGCCGCCGCCTTCGGGATTCCGCACGACGACTGGGGCGAGGCGGTCAAGGCAGTCGTCGAGCCGGCCCCCGGCTTCGAGGCGGGCGAGGCGCTGGCCGCCGCGATCCTGGAGCACTGCGAGCAGCAACTGGCGGGGTACAAGCGGCCCAGGAGCGTCGACTTCATCGAGGCGATGCCACGCGATCCCAACGGCAAGCTCTACAAGCGGCGACTGAGGGACCCGTACTGGGAGGGGCGGACCCGGCCCGTGTGAGCTCAGGATCCGACAGGCACGTCGCCCTGGACCTCTGCCCGGTCCGGGGCGACGGGACGTGCGGTATGGGGTGCAGGGTGATGTGCGGCGTGACGCGCCTCAGGTGAAGTCCCGGGGCGCACCTGCGGCTTCTCGGCGTGCAGGTGTTGCCCGGACGCTCGCCGCGACGGCTCGACGCGGCGTGCCAGCTTCCGGCCCCACGCCTGGCCCGGAGCCTCGATGTACCGGTAGGTCAGCGCGCACAGCGGCAGGAGCACGGCGAAGAACGCCAGCACGAGTACGGGATTGTCGCGCGGCCACCGGCCGATCGTGCCGTCGCTCATCGCCAGCAGCACCGGGTGCAGCAGATAGACCGAGTAACTGATCATGCCCAGCCAGATCAGCCCGCGCGGTATCCGCCGGTGGCGCAACGCCAGCGCGACACCGAAGGTGAACACGGCCAGCAGGAACGCCACGATCCAGCCCTGCCGGGTGAAGGGGGCCTCGTCGCTGCTCCAGTACGCGCCGGCCACGGCACAGCCGACCACCACCGCGGCCGTGCCGCCCGCCCACCACCAGGAGCTCTGACCCTTCTCGGCCCGGTGGACGGCGGTGCCGAGGAACATCACGGCGAGGATGATCAGGCCCTCCCACAGCGGGACCGTGCCGTTGAACGGGACCAGGACGAGTGCCAGGACCCCGCCCAGCACCCCACCGAACACGCGAAGTGCGGGCGACCCGGAGCTGGCACAGCAGATCGCGACGACCAGGGCGCCCGAGGCGAGCCCGATGAGCAGGCCCGTGCCGACCAGGTCGGACAGGCCGGAGGCAGGCAGCGTGATCCCTGCCGCCACGCTCACGGCGGCCAGCACGGCCAGGGTGACGGCGACCGCCGCCGACCGCTGGTGCAGCCGGACCGTGAAGAGCGCGACGACCAGCAGATAGAAGGCCATCTCGTACGAGAGCGTCCACAGGACGAGCAGAACGCTGGGTGTCCCCAGCAGCTCCTGAAGCAATCCGGCATGGGCGACGGCCGTCGTGGCCGTGCTCTGGCCACCGAAGTCGCGCATGTCCGCGAGGCCCAGGAAGCTGACGGCGAGGACGGCGGCGACGGCGGTCGCCCACAGCGGGTACATGCGGAACACCCGCCCGATCCAGAACGTCCGGACACAGCCCCGGCGCTCCAGTGAGGCGGGGATGATGTAGCCGCTGACCAGGAAGAACACCAGGATGCCGTACCGGCCGGTGTTGAACTGCGGCATCAGTTCCTGACGGAACTCCGGCATGAAGGAGTACGACGCGTGCTCGAACACCACGACGAGTGCCGCGATGCCACGCAACGCGTCCAGCCAGGCCAACCGTCGTGGACCGGACGATGTCCGACATGTGGGTAGCGGTTCGGATGCGAGGAGTGACCGTTCCAGGGCGGGAGGCCGGTTTGGTGGCCTGATGTCCATAACTACCATTACGCGCCCTTTGTCGCCGATGGTCAACGACGCCTCGGGGCCGGCGCGCATGCGTGTGGTCCCGCCCCCCCATGGGGAGGACCACACGTGCCCCTCCCTACTCGTGCACTCGCACCACCTTCAGCGCGGGCGAGGAGAGGATGTCCTTCTCGCAGAAGCGGGACGTCACCCACTGCTCACGCGAGAACAGCCGCGTCTGGTCGGCGAAGTGGGCCGAGTTCGGATTCGACGACTGGGAGTACGTGAGGAGCGTCCGGGCCACCGGGCAGCCGCTGCCGTCCCAGCCGACCGCCTGGATGTGACTCGAACCCATGGTGACCTCGGTGTAGCCGCCCGCCGCCGCGTTCCACACCGGCTCGATCCTGTTCCATACGCCGAGCGACTCGGTCCCGCCCGGAACCGGGATGCGCTGGCCACCGCGTACGACGAACTGGTTCGCCCCGAGTTTCGCGTCCAGGGCGATCCCCGCCGTACGCAGTTCGGTCACGGTGTCGGCGAGGGCCCTGGCGAAGCCGGGAGCAGCGCGCCCGAGGCGGTCGCCAGGGCGACGGCCGTGACGAGAAGCTGTCTCGGACGGGTGCGCATCGTGCCTCCCAGCATCATTGAGGGAAGGGGCGGTTGAGCGTGACAACGGTGTACGCCGTACAGGCGCCTGGGTCCTGACCTCCTGGTACGGGACTTGACCTCGCTCGCCGAACGGAACGAGGATCATGTGTCATGACGCCTGGACACGGCAGCACGGTTGACGGGGTGCTGCGCCGCAGTGCCCGACGTACCCCCGAGCGCACAGCGGTCACCTACCGCGACCGCTCCTGGACGTACGCCGAACTCGACGAGGCCGTTTCCCGCGCGGCCCAGGTGCTGGCCTCCTCGAGCCTGGCCCCCGGCGACCGCGTCGGCGCCTACGGCCACAACTCGGACGCGTACCTCATCGGCTTCCTGGCCTGCTCGCGGGCCGGGCTCGTACACGTGCCGGTCAACCAGAACCTGACGGGCGACGACCTCTCGTACATCGTCGGCCAGTCCGGCAGCACGCTCGTCCTGGCCGACCCCGACCTCGCGGACCGGCTCCCCGACGGCGTACGCGTGATGCCGCTGCGCGACGCCGACGACTCGCTGCTCGCGCGGCTGGAATCGACACCTCCGTACGACGGTCCCGAGCCGCGCACCGAGAATCTGGTGCAGTTGCTCTACACCTCCGGTACGACGGCCCTGCCCAAGGGCGCGATGATGACGCACCGCGCGCTCGTGCACGAGTACCTGAGCGCGATCACCGCGCTCGACCTGAGTGCGGGCGACCTGCCCGTGCACTCGCTGCCGCTGTACCACTCGGCGCAGATGCATGTGTTCCTGCTGCCCTATCTCGCGGTCGGCGCGCGGAACACCATCCTCGACGCACCCGACGCCGAGCAGCTCTTCGACCTGATCGAGGACGGTCGCGCGGACAGCCTCTTCGCGCCGCCCACCGTGTGGATCGGCCTGTCGAACCGTCCCGACTTCGCGACCCGCGACCTGAGCGGGCTGCGCAAGGCCTACTACGGGGCGTCGATCATGCCGGTGCCCGTCCTCGAACGACTGCGGGAACGGCTTCCCAAGCTGGCCTTCTACAACTGTTTCGGCCAGAGCGAGATCGGCCCGCTGTCCATGGTCCTCGCGCCGAACGAGCACCGGAAGGCACGTCTGGACTCCTGCGGGCGTCCGGTGCTGTTCGTGGACGCGAGAGTGGTCGACGAGAACGGCAAGGACGTGCCCGACGGCACGTCCGGTGAAGTCGTCTACCGGTCACCGCAGTTGTGCGAGGGCTACTGGGACAAACCCGAGGAGACGGCCGAGGCCTTCCGGGACGGCTGGTTCCACTCCGGCGATCTAGTGGTGCGGGACGCCCAGGGGTACTTCACCGTCGTCGACCGGGTGAAGGACGTCATCAACTCCGGGGGCGTCCTGGTCGCTTCACGGCAGGTCGAGGACGCGCTCTACACGCATCCCGAGGTGGCCGAGGTTGCGGTGATCGGGCTGCCGGACGACCGCTGGATCGAGGCCGTGACCGCGGTGGTCGTCCCCCGCGGCACGGTCACGGAGGACGAACTGGTTGCCCACGCGCGCGAGAACCTCGCCCACTTCAAGGCGCCGAAGCGGGTCGTGTTCGTGGACGAACTGCCCCGTAACGCCAGCGGGAAGATCCTCAAGCGGGAGCTGCGGGACCGGTTGGGAGAGGCTTGACCTTTGCCGGGCGTGACGGTTGCACTCCCGGTGGTTGAATCCCTGGTGGTCGGATCCTCGGCCGGTGAACTGAATCCGCCGGTGAGCCGTACCAGTAACGGCGGCCCGACTACCCGAGCCTGGTCCGCCGCATCACCACCGGGTTTCGCACGGAAGGACCTTCGGGTTGTCGCGCACCACGAACTCTCGCCAGCTGCCGGACATGGGCCGGACAACCCCGGAGCCCGAAGTGACGCCGGACGCCCCTCCGGCGGACACATCCGACGACATCCAGCACAGCACCCCTGCCGAAGACGCCGCCCCCGCAAAGGGTGTTGCGGCCGAGCACGCCGTTTCCTCTGAGAGGGACGGTGTGGAGGAGGCCACCGCTGTCGAAGAGGGGCCTGCGGGGGAAGCGCCGGCTGGGGCGGGCGCCACCGCCTCCGAAGGGGAACTCGAAGAGAAGCCCGCCGTCGACATCGACACGGACGCGGCCTCTGACAAGGTTTCCGGGGCGGACGAGGAAGCGCCTGCCGAAGAGGCTTCCGCGAGGGAGGAGGGCGAGAAGAAGACGCCCTCCGGCGAGGCTCCCGCGGTCGAGGCGAGCACGCCCGCTGAAGAGACCCCAGCCGTCGAGAAGGCCCCCGCAGCCGAGGACAGCACCGCCTCCGGCCAGGACACCTCCGCCGGCG
>NZ_LIQZ01000342.1 GCF_001418655.1 Streptomyces phaeochromogenes
GTGGGGAGGCCGGCGGGAGGCGAATGGGGACGCGAGCGGGGACGCCGGTGGGGACGCGAGCGGGATCGCCGATGGGGGCGCCGGTGAGAGATCGGTGAGAGGCCCGTGAGAAGGCGTGACCCAGCACACGTACGAAACGGTTTCGTTTCGCTTGGTGATGGGGTACCTTCATAGGAGTACGAGACAGTTTCGTTCGAGCGGGAATGGTGAGTGGCATGGCTGAGACAGCAACGACGCGTCGCAGCCGGATCACGCCCGAGCGCGAGGCCGAGCTGTACGAGGCCGTGCTCGACCTGCTCCGGGAGGTCGGTTACGACTCCCTGACCATGGACGCGGTCGCCACCCGCACCCGGTCCAGCAAGGCCACGCTCTACCGCCAGTGGGGCGGCAAGGCCGAACTGGTCGCGAGGGCGATCCGGCATCACAAGCCGGTCGATCTCGCGTCGATCGACACCGGAACCCTGCGAGGCGACTTCCAGGCGCTCACGCACCGCCAGGACGACTGCCAGATGGAACAGGACTCCGCGCTGATGCGGGTCCTCGGTACGGCGGCGCACACGAACCCCGAGCTGCTGGCCGCCCTCCGCGAATGGCTGATCGAGCCGGAGCTCGGGGAGATGCGTCAGGTGGTGCAGCGTGCCGTCGACCGCGGTGAGGTCCGTGCGGACAACCCCGCGATCGACTACGTGCTGCACATGATCATCGGCGCCTTCGTGGCGCGGACGCTGATCGACGAGGAGCCACCGACCCAGGCCTTCGTCGCCTCGTACGTCAACGCTGTGGTGATCCCCGCCCTCAGCGCCTGATCCGTCCCTCGATTCCCGAGCCTCCCGCCCCGAGGCTCAACCCCCTTACGCACGACCCCAGTTGCACCTGACGCGACCGCTCACGTCGTCGGGCCGATGACTCACGCCCTGCCATCACCGACCTGACCGGGAGTACGCCCTCGTGGCCACGTTCCTCTACAACCTCGGCCGACTCGCCTTCCGGCGACGGCATTTCGTCGCACTGATATGGGTGGCGCTGCTGACGCTCGCGGGCGTCGGAGCGGCGAGCGCACCCGCCGCCGGAACCACCTCCTTCTCGATTCCAGGCACCGAGGCGCAGAAGGCCTTCGACCTGCTGGAACAGCGGTTCCCCGGCGCCAGCGCCGACGGAGCCACCGGACGCATCGTCTTCAAGGCGCCCGACGGCCAGAAGATGACGGACGCCGACAACAAGGCGACCGTCGCCAAGACCGTCAAGGAGCTGGGCGGCGGCACCGAAGTCGTCTCCGTCACCGACCCGTTCACGACGAACGCCGTCAGCAAGGACGGATCCGTCGCCTACACGTCGGTGAAGTACAAGGTCCCCGGCATGGAGCTCGCGGACTCGACCCGCGAATCCCTGGAAGCCGCCGGTGACGACGCCCGGGCCGCCGGGCTGACCGTCGACGTCGGAGGCGACGCGCTGGAGGCCGGCGCCGAACCGGGTGCGGTCGGCGAGATCGTCGGCATCGCCATCGCCGCGGTCGTCCTCGTCATCACCCTGGGCTCGATCGTCGCGGCCGGACTGCCGCTGCTGACGGCGATCATCGGCGTGGGCATCGGCGTCTCCACCATCACCGTCCTCGCCAAGGCGCTCGACCTCGGCGACACCACCTCCACGCTCGCCCTGATGATCGGCCTCGCGGTCGGTATCGACTACGCGCTGTTCATCGTCTCCCGCTACCGGAACGAACTGGCCGAGGGCCGCGACCGCGAGGAGGCTGCGGGCCGTGCCACCGGCACCGCCGGCTCGGCTGTCGTCTTCGCGGGGCTCACGGTCGTGATCGCCCTCGCGGGCCTCGCGGTCGTCAACGTCCCGATGCTGACCAAGATGGGCCTCGCGGCGGCGGGCACGGTCGTCATCGCCGTCCTCATCGCGCTGACCATGATCCCGGCGATGCTCGGATACGCGGGCAGGAAGATCCGCCCGGCGGGCGAGAAGCGCAAGTCGTCCAAGGAGCGCAAGTCGTCCAAGGAGCAGACGTCCTCCGACGCCGCCACCTCCCAGAAGCAGGCCAAGCCCAACATGGGCACCCGCTGGGCGAGCTTCGTCATCCGCCGCCCGGTCGCCGTGCTGGTGCTCGGCGTGGTCGGTCTGGGCGCGATCGCCCTGCCCGCCACCCAGCTGGAACTGGGCCTGCCCGACGACGGCTCGCAGCCGACGTCCACCACCCAGCGCCGGGCGTACGACACGCTCTCGGAGGGCTTCGGCCCCGGCTTCAACGGCCCGCTGATGATCGTGGTCGACGCCAAGGACAGCGACGACCCGACGGCAGCCTTCGGTGACGTGGCCGACGGCATCAAGGACCTCAAGGACGTCGTGACGGTCACCCCGCCGGCGCCCAACAAGGCCGGCGACACCGCGACGATCACCGTGATCCCGAACTCCAAGCCGTCCTCGACCCAGACCGAGGACCTGGTCCACGCCATCCGTGACAAGGGTTCCGACTTCAAGGCAGACACGGACGCGGAGGTGCTGGTCACCGGTACCACCGCGATGAACATCGACTTCTCGCAGAAGCTCAACGACGCGCTGGTTCCGTATCTGGCGCTGGTGGTCGGTCTCGCCTTCCTGCTCCTGATCGTGGTCTTCCGCTCCATCCTGGTTCCGCTGAAGGCGGCCCTCGGCTTCCTGCTCAGCGTGCTCGCCGCGCTCGGCGCAGTGGTCGCGGTCTTCCAGTGGGGCTGGTTCTCCGGCCTGATCGGTGTCGAGGAGACCGGCCCGATCATGTCGATGATGCCGATCTTCATGGTGGGTGTGGTCTTCGGTCTCGCGATGGACTACGAGGTGTTCCTCGTGACCCGCATGCGGGAGGCCTTCGTCCACGGAGAGTCGGCGAGCCAGGCCGTGGTGACCGGCTTCCGGCACAGCGCCCGGGTGGTGGTCGCCGCCGCGATCATCATGATGGCCGTCTTCGGAGGCTTCATCAGCTCCAGCGAGTCCATGATCAAGATGATCGGCTTCGGCCTCGCGATCGCCGTCTTCTTCGACGCCTTCGTCGTCCGTATGGCGATCGTCCCGGCGGTCCTCGCACTGCTCGGCAAGAAGGCCTGGTGGCTGCCGAAGTGGCTCGACCGCGCCCTGCCGAACGTCGACGTCGAGGGCGAGGGCCTGCGGGTCCACGACGACCCGGCGAAGGGCTCGGGCTCCGACGAGGACCGGGAGTTGGTACGCGTCTGATGCGCGTCTGACGCGTCGGCTCCTGTGAAGGACCAGCCGGTGAGGGCTCCGTGGGGACGGGCGGCTCTCACCGGCTTTCCGCGTTCCGGCTTCCCTCGTTCGGGCTTCCAGTGTTCGGGCTTCCCGCGTTGTCAGTGGTGCGGTCTAGCGTTGGGGGCATGACGACTCTCTCCGAACGACCCCGTACGGCTCTGATGGTGATCGACGTCCAGAAGGGCGTCGTGGCCGGCGCCCACCAGCGCGACACGGTGGTCGCGAACATCGCCACCCTTGTCGACACGGCACGCGCCCAGGGCGCCCCGGTCGTCTGGGTCCAGCACTCCGACGAGGGCCTGAAGAAGGGCAGCGAGGACTGGGAGTACGTTGCCGAGCTGCCCCGCCGGGAATCCGAACCGCTGGTGCACAAGACGTACGGCGACTCCTTCGAGGGCACCGACCTGGAGGAGGTACTGGCCACGGCCGGCGTCGGACACCTGGTGGTCACCGGCGCCCAGACGGACGCCTGTATCCGCTCCACGATCCACGGCGCGTTCGTACGGGGCTACGACGTGACGCTCGTCGGCGACGCCCACACGACGGAGGACCTGAGCCAGTGGGGTGCCCCGCCGCCCGGGCAGGTCATCGCGCACACGAACCTGTACTGGCAGGAGCAGTCGGCACCGGAGCGCAAGGCCGGGGTGGTGGAGACGAAGGACGTGACGTTCACCGGCTGAGCCAGGGCCTGTCCGACAATCCCTCAGTCCCTGATCCCCTCAGTGCCTAGGGGCGGCGGCCCCGCGTGCTGACCAGCGGCAGGGAGTTGACCACGAACGCCGGGTCCGCCAACAGAGTCTGGAAGCGCTCCAGTTCGGCGTCCGTGAGGCCCTCCGCCCGCAGCCGGTCGGCCATCTGCTGCGCGTTGACCCGGTGCAGGCCGATTCCCGTACCGCCACCCGCCCACGACTCCGCGTACGTCGTTGCCGCGACGTCCGCGAGACCGGCACCCAGCATCGCGCCGGGCACCCGGCGGCCCCACACCGGGTCGAGGCCCGCCTTCTCCAGCTGGACACTGAGGGCGGTGTGGACGCGTTCGAAGAGGGTGGCCGCCTCCTCGTCGGGGGCGGCCAGCACGGGGTTCCAACTGGTGTCGAACTCCTCCAGCACCAGCCAGCCGCCCGGCTTCAGCGCTCCCGCGAGCCGCGCCAGGACGTCCAGCCGCTCCGGCAGGTGCTGCAGCACCAGCCGGGCGTGCACCAGGTCGTAGCCGTCGGCGGGCAGCGGGTCCTGGACGATGTCGTGCCGCAGGAGGCGTACGTGCGGTGGCCGGGGGCGGGACTCGGCCCACCGCAGATCGAGGTCCGTGATGGTGACCTCGCCGTCCGGGCCGACCTGTTCGCCGAGCCAGTCGCCCAGCGAGCCGCCCCCTCCGCCGACCTCCAGGCACCGCCAGCCCCGGGCGAGCCCGGTCAGCTCCACCTGGCGACGGGAGAAGGGGTCGTAGCAGGACTCCAGCGCGAAGAAGCGGCCCTGGGCCTGGTCGGCGCTGTTGTCGAACACATAGCGGGACATGGGGGAGGCCTCTCCTTCACGCACGGCGCTTCTTCGCACACGGCACTTCCTCGCACACGGCGGTTCCATCGTCGCGTTCGCGGCGCCCGACGGCACGGCGGCGGAGCGGGACGGGTGACGTGAACTCGGGGCTTTCGGGTGTGCGCCCCGGCCGGGGAGTGCGCCGCCGTGGAACTCGTTCGCATGTCCCGTACACCCACCGCTAGCGTGCCGTGCATGACGACGAGCGCAGCTGATGAGTCCGGAGCACACCCCCGTTTCGCCGAAGCCCTGAGCGAGCTGGGTCTCGACGATCTGCACCCGCGGATCCGCCGCTTCCCGGACGGCGCCCGTACCGCCGTCGAGGCCGCCGAGGCCGTCGGGTGCGAGCTGAGCCAGATCTGCAAGTCGCTGATCTTCGCGGCGGACGGCGTGCCGGTCCTGGTGCTGATGGACGGATCGTCCCGGGTGGACGTCGAGCTCGTCCGCCTGGAGCTGGGCGCCGAGAAGGTCACCCGGGCCAGGGCGGAGCTGGTCAGGGAGACCACGGGGTACGCGATCGGTGGCGTACCGCCCTTCGGGCACCGCACCAGGACCCGTGTCCTGGCGGACCGTTCGCTGCTGGACCACGACACGGTGTGGGCCGCCGCGGGCACCCCGCACACCGTGTTCCCCATGGACCCGAAGACCCTGATCGCCCACGCGGGCGCCACGCTGGTGGACGTCCGCGAGCAGACCGCGTGACCCCACTGGTCACCGCCGCCGTCCTGCTCGCCGCGGTCACGCACGCGAGCTGGAACGCCATCGCCCACCAGATCACCGACAAGCTCGTCGGCTTCACGCTGATCGCGGGCGGCGGGATGCTGATCGGGCTGGCGATGGTGCCCTTCGTGCCGTTCCCGGCGGCGGGGGCGTGGCCGTATCTGATCGCCTCGGCGGTCATCCACGTCGTGTACTACGTGCTGCTGATGAAGTCCTTCCGGCTCGGCGACTTCGGCCAGGCGTACCCGATCGCGCGCGGCACCGCCCCGCTGGTCGTGACCGCGCTGGCCGCCGTCTTCGCCCACGAGGTTCCTGACGGGTGGGCGGCGTCCGGCATCGCGGTGTCCTGCGCCGGGCTGACCGGCGTCGCGCTGTGGGGCCTGCGGGGGCGCCGGCCCAACTGGGCCGCGATCGGCGCCGCACTGGCGACGGGTCTGTCCATCGCCGCGTACACGGTCGTGGACGGCCTCGGCGTACGCGCCTCCGGCTCCTCCCTCTCCTACATCGCCTGGCTGATGGCGGTGGAGGGCGTGGCGGTCCCGGCGTACGCCCTGTACCGCTGGCGCGGCGACCTGCTCACCGTCCTACGCCCCTTCGCCGCCGTCGGCCTACTCGGCGCCGCCCTCTCCGTCGCCGCCTACGGCCTGGTCCTCTGGGCCCAGACCAAGGCGGAACTGGCCCCTATCGCGGCCCTCCGGGAGTCGTCGATCATCGTCGGCGCGGCCATAGGAGCGGTCTTCTTCAAGGAACGCTTCGGCGCGCCGCGCATCGCTGCCGCGGGGTTGCTGGTCGTGGGCATCGGCCTGATGCTGCACGCGAGTTAGGGCATCCGCGACGGGGTGGTCCTCGTGGTACATCCACACACACGTGCAACTGACCCGCCCGCCCCCGCCCCCTGGCCGGACCACATGAACCTCGGTCTCCAGGGTGGCGGGGATCAACGCGCTCCGGCACCCAGGCCGCACCCGCACATCGCCGCCTCCGCCGCTACGCCTCCTACGACCTTGAAAGATCTACGACCCCGAAAGGTCGACCTGCCACGTGGCGTCTCCCGCTGCCTGGTGCACGACATGGGCCGACTCGGTCGGATTCTCGGGGTCGAAGTGCGATGTCACCGTGTGCGTCATGGTGGGGCTGGTCCATACGGGCGTCGCGTTCCTGTAGTTCTGCCCGGTATTCTTGGCGACCTTCCAACGGAAGTTGACCCGGTAGTTTATCAAAAAGTACCCCGGGGACATGTGTACAGGAGGGGTGAAACCAGGCGAGTCGAAGAAGGAAATGGCCTGAGCCCCGTTGGTGATGCTCCAGTCGTCGTAGTTCGGATGATAGGGGCCGTCCGTTTCCCAGTTACGCGATCGACGCCGGGGCCGCTTGACCTTGCCCTCGATGATCTGCTCGTGCGAGTCGCTGACCTCCTGCCAGAAGTGGTAGTTGGCTGCGACGCTCGACCTCGCGTTCGCGGGATTGTGCAAGGTGGCGGTCTGCTGGAATCCTATGCTCGTGTCGAAGTCGAGATTCTGGACATCATCGCCGGTGTATTGAGAAGTGAATGACAGGATCGGCCTGTCCAGATCTGCCTCAGGACGCTCGCTGCCGCGAGTCTTCCGGCGCTCGCGCGGCGGACTCTCTCCCTTTTCCCGGTCTGCTTTCCGCTTTCCCGAGCTTTTGGAGCTTTTCGAACTCTCCTCTTTTGTCCTGGCCCGCTGCACAACATCCAGGGATCCGGACTCCGCGCTCCCCTGCTGCGACGCCGACCGCTGCACCGCATCAAGGGGCCCGGACTCCGAGTCTTCGTTCCCCGGCGCCGACTGAACGGGCACAGGGCCGGCCATGACCTCGTTCGAGGAGGCCTCGGCCTCGCGCTCGTGGTGGTCGTGCTTGTCGCTCATGGTCAGCCCGCCCCCGGTCGGCGTCCCCGCGACCGGGCCCTCACGCTGCTGAAGTACGTGCTTGAGCTCGTGCGCCAGGGTCTTCTTGTCGAAACCGTCCTTCCCTCGCACGATGTTCTCGCCCGAGGTGTACGCACGCGCCCCGATCTCGGCCGCCGAACGCTGCGCCTTCGCGTCGTCGTGCACCCGCACCGTGGAGAAGTCCACGCCGCCGTGCCGTGCCTGCATCTCGCCGAGCGTCGGCGCGTCCAGCGGGCGTCCCGGAGAGTTCAGCACCTCACGCACGTTGTGGGCCTGACGCTGCTCCTCGGCCTCATCGCGGTCCTCGGGTGCGCGCACCCGACGCTGCACGTTGAGAGAGGCCACGGCTCCGGGTGCCGACCCCGGCACCCCCGCATCCACGGGGTGACCACACGACGAACCATGACTGTGCCGCTCGTTCGCCAGCATCTGGACGACGGCGGCGTTGCCCACGGACCGTTGCAACGCCAGCATCGACGCCGGGTTCCGGGCGGTCGCTTCCGCGCCGATCGCTGTGTGGGGCGCTGTGACGGGCGAGGCGGTGGACTTGGCACGCGAGACGAGCTGCCGCCCCCTGGCACCGCCCGGCAGAGTGTCCTTGTTCAACTTCTCTTCGTGGCCGTGCAAAAGAGATCCTCTCCCTCACGGAAGGCGCTGGGCAGGAGCTGACTCACCAGCACATCCCAGTGGGACCGACAGGCGGAAGGACCCTGAGGGCATCGATGGATGCACAGCTGTTGCCCCAGAAGCCCGCCACTGCGAGGAAAAGGTCGGGGACCGGGTGGGCCGGGATCGCATGGGCGGGGCCGGCATGCCTCGGCCCATGCAGGTCATGCGACTCCTGCGGGCCATGTGCGCCATGCGGGCCGAAATGCTCAGGCCGGCAGGGCTGCCCGCAGCGCCCGCACCAGTGCCTGCGCCCGCGCATCCGCCGTCACCGTCTTGCTGAAGCCGTTCGTGACATAGCCGAAGGCGATGCCCGACTCGGGGTCGGCGAAGCCCAGGGAGCCGCCGCGGCCCGGGTGGCCGAAGGAACCGGCGTCGAGGAAGGGCGAGGCGGAGCCGTGGAGCATGTAGCCGAGGCCGAAGCGGGTGTTGATCACCAGCACCCGGTCCGGCCCCGCCGACTCCTCGGCCCGGGCCGCCGCCAGCGTCCCGGGCGTGAACAGCCGCGGCCCGCCGCCCACTTCACCCACCAGGGACGCGTAGAAGCGGGCCAGTCCCTCCGCCGTGGCGATCCCGTTCGTCGCGGGAAGCGAGGCCGCCCGGTACGCCGGGTCGTTCTGGTCGGGGAACGGCGTGATCGCGGCGAAGGCCCGACGGGTCAGGGAGGCCGGATCGTCGTACGCCTCGGTGACCGACCGCTTCGGACGGGACCGCAGCCCCCCGGCGTTCCCCGGCGCCTCCACCCGGCCGGACCGGCCCACCCGGCCCGCCTCCGCGGCGGGCAGCCCGACCCACAGGTCCGCGCCCACCGGCCCGGCGATCTCCTCGGCGATCCAGTCACCGACGCCACGGCCGGTGACGCGCCGCACCAGCTCGTCGAGCAGCCAGCCGTACGTCAGCGCGTGGTAGCCGTGATCGGTGCCCGGCTCCCACACGAGGGCCTGGCGCGCGACCGCCTCGGCACCGCGCAGGGGGTCCAGCGCCTCCTCGGGAGTCAGCGGCCGGTCCAGGACGGGCAGTCCGGCCCGGTGCGACAGCACGTGCCGCACCAGCACCCGCTCCTTGCCCACCGCCTTGAACTCGGGCCAGTACTCGCCCACCGGAGCGTCCAGGTCCAACAGCCCGCGCTGGTGCAGCAGAAGGAGCGCAGCCGCGGCGACGCCCTTGGTCGCCGAGCGCACGATCTGGGCGGTGCCACGCTCCCAGGGCGCCGAGTCCGCCGTACCGTCGACGTCCTTCGTGCCGGCCCACAGGTCCACGACCCGGCGCCCGTCCCGGTACACGGCGACGGCCGCACCCCGCTCCCCGAGCACCTCGAAGTTCCGTACGAACGCTTCCCTGACCGGCTCGAAGCCCTCGGCCACAGTGCCGTTCACGTCCACGTCCGTGCTCCGTTCTGTTCGCTCCACAGCCAGTGGGTGCAACATCCACCCACCGCCCGCGATTCCTGAGCACCGCCGGACAGGCCCTAGCCCAGCAGAATCGTGACCTCGATGTTGCCGCGTGTCGCGTTCGAGTACGGGCAGACCTGGTGGGCGGCGTCCACGATCCTCGACGCGACCTCCTGGTCGAGGATCGGCAGCGAGACGCTCAGGGCGACCGCGAGGCCGTAGCCGCGCTGCTTGTTGGGGCCGATTCCGACCTTCGCCGCGACCGTCGAACCGGACAGGTCGAAGCCCTCGCGACGCCCGACCAGGACGAGCGCGTTGTGGAAGCAGGAGCTGAAACCGGCCGCGAAGAGCTGCTCCGGGTTGGTGCCGTCACCGTCGCCGCCAAGGGCCGGCGGCATCGCGACCTTCAGCTCCAGCTGGCCGTCCTGGCTGGTCACATACCCCTCGCGGCCCCCGTGTGCCGTGGCCTCGGCCACGTACATGATCTTCGTGGGACGGCTGTCGAGGTCAACAGCGGCGTCGGTCATGGATCGCCTCACCCCCAGGCACGCGAGAACGCGGAATCAGAGTGCAGAAACAGAGCACGGAAACAGAGTGCACAAACACATCGCACACAATGTATCCACCGATCCGGCCACTTATTACTTGGGGGTAGAAACCGCCGGTAACATCGAGGTCAGCCGCCGGAGGTCCGCGCGCAGCCGCTCCACCTCGTCCGCCGTCAGCCGCGTGCCGGCCAGCAGTGCCGACGGCACGCACTCCGCGCGCTCGCGCAGTTCCCCGCCCCGCCCGGTGACCGCGACCAGCACCGACCGCTCGTCCAGCGCGGAGCGCTCCCGGCGGACGAGACCGGCCGACTCCAGGCGTTTGAGCAGCGGCGACATGGTCCCGTAGTCGAGGCGCAGGGTCCCGGCCAGCTCCTTGACGGTGAGCTCGCCGCGTTCCCAGAGGACGAGCATGACCAGGTACTGCGGATAGGTGAGCCCGAGCGCTTCGAGGAGCGGACGGTACGCGCCGGTCACGGCACGCTGGGCCGCGTACAGCGCGAAGCACAACTGGTCGTCGAGCAGCAGTGAACCGGCCGGCGCGCCCTCCGCGCCTTCGCCGGGCGAACCCGCCGTCGGAACCTCTTCGAGCGAACCTTCTTCGAGCGAACCCTCTTCGTTCGTCACGCGCCCATTGTCATGCCCAATGTCACGCGCCCATGGTCACGGAGCGCGGGTCGAAGCCGAACGGCAACTCAAGGCGGTGCTCCCGCATCAGTCCGTCGTCCGACAGGAGCTCGCCGGTCCTGCCGTCCGCCGCGATCACGCCGTCGCTGAGGATCAGGGCACGCGGGCACAGTTCGAGGGCGTACGGCAGATCGTGCGTGACCATCAGCACGGTCACGTCCAACGACCGCAGGATGTCGGCGAGTTCGCGCCGCGAGGCGGGGTCGAGGTTGGACGACGGCTCGTCGAGGACCAGGATCTCCGGCTCCATCGCGAGGACGGTCGCGACCGCCACCCGGCGCCGCTGGCCGAAGGAGAGGTGGTGCGGCGGACGGTCGGCGAAGGCCTCCATCCCGACCCGCTCCAGCGCGGTGCGCACCCGCGCCTCCAGCTCGGGCCCCTTGAGCCCGGCGGCGGCGGGCCCGAAGGCCACGTCCTCGCGCACGCTCGGCATGAACAGCTGGTCGTCCGGGTCCTGGAAGACGATGCCGACCTTCCGCCGGATCTCCGCCATGTGCTTGCGGCCGACGGGCAGCCCGGCCACCGTCACGGTCCCGGCGCCGCCGGTCAGGATGCCGTTGAGGTGCAGCACGAGGGTCGTCTTGCCGGCCCCGTTCGGCCCGAGCAGCGCCACGCGCTCACCCCGGCCGACGGTGAAGTCGACGCCGAAGAGGGCCTGGTGCCCGTCGGGGTAGGCGAAAGCGAGTCCGGAGACTTCAAGCGAAGGTGCGGTCACAGGGGTCACGGAGGAGGTGGTCACAGGGTCCATCCCAACAGACACACGACGAGGGCGGCGGACGGCAGGGCGAGCGCGTACGACCACTGCGCCCGGGACGCGGTCACCTCGTCGATGACCGGCATCGAACCGGCGTACCCCCGGCTGACCATGGCGAGATGCACCCGCTCCCCGCGTTCGTACGAGCGGATGAAGAGCGCGCCCGCGGACTTGGCGAGGACGCCCCAGGACCGGACACCGCGGGCCTCGAAGCCGCGCGACTCCCGCGCGATCTTCATGCGCCGCATCTCGTCCGCGATGACGTCCCCGTAGCGGATCATGAAGGACGCGATCTGTACGAGGAGGGGCGGGAGCTTCAACCGCTGCAGCCCCAGCAGCAGTTCGCGCAGTTCGGTCGTCGAGGCGAGTAGCACGGACGCGGCGACGCCGAGCGTGCCCTTGGCCAGCACGTTCCAGGCGCCCCACAGCCCGTTCACGCTCAACGACAGGCCGAGTACGTCGACCCGCTCGCCCTGTGCCACGAACGGCATCAGCACGGCGAAGGCCACGAACGGCACCTCGATCAGCAGCCGCTTCAGCAGGAAGCCGGCCGGGACGCGGGCCGCGTACGCCACGGTCGCCAGCAGCAGCGCGTACAGCCCGAAGGCCCACATCGCCTCGCGCGGGGTCGACACGACGACCAGCACGAAGGCGAAGACGGCGGCGAGCTTGGTGTGCGGCGGCAGGGCGTGCACGGGTGAGTGTCCGTGCCGGTAGAGCCGGTGCGCGTGTCCTGCGCCCATGTCAGACGGATTCCCCGACCTGCGAGGGCGAGGTCTCGGACGTACGACGCTTGCGTACGGCCCAGAAGACGCCCGTGCCCGCGACGACGGTGACGCCCACGCCGATCACGCCCGCGAGGCCGCCGGAGATCCGGGAGTTCGTGAGGCCCTCGACGCCGTAGTCGGCGAGCGGGGAGTCGGCGGCGGCGTGGTCCTCGACCTTGGCGTCGATGCCCTTGTCGGCGGCGACCTTCTCCAGGCCGTCGGGGTTCGCGGATGCGTAGAAGCTGACGAAGCCCGCGAGGACGAGGGACGCGGCGAGGCCCGCCAGCCACACCGGGCGGTGGGACCGCGCGGCGACCGGCACGGGCTCGGCGGCGGGCGTGTCCACCAGCTCCCCGCCGACGCGCAGCTTCAGCGGCGCGGTCAGACCACGGGCCCCGTACACGAGGTCCGGTCGTACGGCGATGACGGCGCCGACCGTGAGCGCGGTGATCGCGGCCTCGCCGATGCCGATCAGGACGTGGACGCCGACCATCGCGGTGAGGACCTGCCCGATCGGGACGTCCGTGGTGCCGCCGATCGCGTACACGAGAGTGAAGGCCGCGGCGGCGGCCGGCACGGAGAGCACGGCGGCGACGAACGCCGAGACGGTAATGGACCGGCGCTTCCTGGGCAGGAGTTTCACAAGGCCGCGGAAGACGGTGTACGCCACGACCGTCGTGACCACCGCCATGACGGTGATGTTCACACCGAGCGCGGTGAGCCCGCCGTCGGCGAAGAGGATGCCCTGCATGAGGAGCACGACCGAGACACAGAGGACCCCGGTGAAGGGGCCCACGAGTATCGCGGCCAGCGCACCTCCGAGCAGATGTCCGCTGGTCCCGGCAGCGACCGGGAAGTTGAGCATCTGCACGGCGAAGATGAAGGCGGCGACGAGACCCGCGAGCGGTGCGGTGCGCTCGTCCAGTTCGCGCCGCGCGCCGCGCAGGCTCACGGCGACCGCCGCCGCGGCGACCACTCCGGTGGCCACCGAGACGGGTGCGTTGATGAAACCGTCGGGGACGTGCATGAGGGCTCCGCTTCCGGGGGCAGGCCGGCTGTCTATAACCGTTCGATGATAGTGGCTTAATGCGAACAGCTTGCAAGAGCGAGGTGACCTCGAATAATCCAGAAGCGCATTCCGGAAAATATGCGACATTGGAGAGGAAGCAGCTCAAACACGGAGCAGCTCACAGAGGGAGCGATCGATGTCCGCCGTCGAGCAGTACGCGCGCGCCCACATCGTGACGGACGCGGCGCAGGATCCGCCCGCCGTCCCGGTGGCCCTTCGATACGACCCCGAGGCCGACCCCCGACGGGTGCACATCATGCTGCCCGGCCATCACGAGTGGGTCTTCGCCCGCGACCTCCTCGAACAGGGGCTACGGGCTCCGGCCGCCGCCGGTGACGTACGCATCTGGCCGTGCGGGCGGGTCCAGGCCGTCATGGAGTTCCACTCGCCGAAGGGAGTGGACGTCGTGCAGTTCGAATCGAAGACGCTGATCCGCTTCCTGCGGCGTACGTACACGGCCACGCCGGTCAGCAGCTGACGGGCGCCTCCGCCGGGCGCGCCCCGAGCCCTGATAGGGCGCGGGCTCCCGAGTCCCTATGGGGCGCGGCCCCGGTCGCGGGTCTCAGCTGCCCGCCTTCAGCAGTGCCGCCACGATCGGGCCGGCCGTCTCGCCGCCGTGGCCGCCCTGCTGGACGACGCCCGCAGCCGCGAGGTCGCCCTTCCAGGCGGTGAACCAGCCGTTGGGCTTCTTCTGGCCGTCGACCTCCGCGGAGCCGGTCTTGGCGCCGAAGTCCGGGCCGAGACCGGCCATGGCCTCGGCCGCCGTGCCGGCCGCCGCCGTGTACTGGAGCAGCTCCTTGAGCTGGGCCTGCGTGCCGGAGGACAGCGAGCGGGACGCCTTCGCGAGGGTGCGCTTGTCGACCGTCGGGGCCACCAGGTAGGGCTGGTGGAACGTGCCCGTCTTGGCGGTGGCGACGACCGAGGCCATGTTCAGCGGGTTCATCCGGACCCCGCCCTGACCGAGCAGCGAGGCCGCCATCTGGGCCTGCGACTGGACCGGCACCGAGCCGTCGAAGGTCGGCACCCCGATGGCCCAGTTGTCCATGCCGAGCCCGAACACCTGCTGGGCCTGCTTGGTCAGGTCGTCGTCGCTCAGCTTCTTGGCCTGACTGATGAAGGCCGTGTTGCAGGAGCGCGCGAAGCTCGCCTTGAACGTGCCGCCCTTGATCTCGAACTTGTCGTCGTTCTGGAACTTCCAGCCGCCGTACGTCGAGTACTTGGGGCAGGGGTGTTGCTTGTCCGCCGAGGCGAGCCCCTTGTCGATGAGCAGCGACGCCGTGATGATCTTCATCGTCGAGCCGGGGGCCAGGGAGCCCTGGAAGGCGGTGTTGAAGCCGTGTCCGGCGTTCGCGACGGCCAGGATCTCGCCGGTGGACGGCCGGATGACGACGGCCGAGGACTTGGCCTTCTTGGCCACCTGCTGCTCGGCGGTCGCCTGGAGGCCCGGGCTGAGCGTCGTACGGACCGTGCCCGGGGTGCCCTTGCTCAGCTCCACCAGTGTCTTGTCGGGGGTCTCGTCGGAGGAGGTCTTGGCGGAGCCCTTGGCGTCCTTCGACTCGGACTCGGCGCGGATCACCCGCAGCTCGATGCCCGCCTTGCCGCCCGCCGTCTTGCCGAACTTCTCCCGCAGGCCGTCGAGGACCGTGCCGAGCGAGGGGTACTTGGCGGTGGTCAGCTCGCCGCCGTCCCGGTCGAGCGCCTTCACCGGCGGCGTCCCGGCCTCCCCGGTGACCAGCTTGTCGCCGTCCTTCAGGTCCGGGTGCACGACCTTGGAGTGCCAGTCGACCAGCGGCTTGCCGTCCTTGGCGCGACGGACGACGGTGAGCTCGGACTCGTACGCGAGGGGCTTGGTCAGGCCGCCCTTGTACGCGACCGTGCCCTTGACCGAGAACGGGACGGCGTCACCGGAGCGCTTCTTGGCGGTGAGCGTCACATCCTTGATGTACGCCTCCTTGCCGTAGCCGGTGAGGAGCGTGCGGGCCGCCGCCGTGTCGTTCGTGGCCGCCGCGGCGGTCGTGACGTCACCGCTCTGCCAAGCCGTGAGGAACGCCGTCGCCGTCGACTTCACCTCCGTCGCCGACAGCGGGCCCTTCTTCACGGGCTTCGCGTCGGAGGACGAGCTCGAGTCGTCGGCCGCGGCCCCACCCCCGTACAGGGCGTAGACGCCGAACCCCGCGCCGCCCACGACAACGGCGATCATCCCGCCGATGACGGCGGGTTTCGTCCTGCCACGCTCAGGCGCGCGCCTTCTGTTCCCCACGGCTTCCGTTCCTTCGCTGCTTCCCCGGATACCTCACGGTCCCCTACAAGAACGAGAGTCACCACCCTAGAGTCCCGCCCTGTGAGGGTGAGTTCGGACACCTGTGGAACGGCGTCCTCCCGGGCTCAGCCCCCCGCCCGCAGGACCTGGGCCACGATCGGGCCGGCCGCGTCGCCGCCGTGGCCGCCCTGCTGCACCATGGCCGCGGCGGCGATGTCGTTCCGGAAGCCGGTGAACCAGCTGTCGGACGTCTCCTTGCCGTCGACCTCGGCGGAGCCGGTCTTGGCGCCGATGTCGCCGCCGAGTCCGGACATGGCTTGTGTGGCGGTGCCACCGGGTGCGGTCGCGGTGAGCCGCATCATCTGCTTCAGCTGGGCGGCGGTGCCGCTCGGCAGGCCGCGCGCGGTGGCCAGTTGGCGGTTGTCGAGCTTCGGCGACACGACGACCGGCTGCCGGAACGTGCCCGTGATCGCGGTCGCCGTGACCGACGCCATGTTCAGCGGGTTCATCTGGACCTGGCCCTGGCCGATTGCGTTGGCCGCGCGGTAGGGGCCGGGGGACGCGGGGACGCTGCCGTCGAAGGAGACGATCCCGGTCTTCCAGTTGTCCTTGCCCAGGCCGAACCGCTCCTGGGCCTCCGTCGTGAGCGACTCGTCCGTGAGGGGCTTCTCGTCGGTGCCGTCGATGAGCTTCACGAAAGCCGTGTTGCACGAGCGCATGAAACTGTTGGCGAGCGTGGCGCCCTCGTTGGGCTCCATGCCCTTGAGGTTGGGGAACTTCGTACTCATCCAGACGGCGTCGGGCGGACAGGGCGCCGGGCTGTTCATCGAGGTCACGCCGTTGTCGATGAACATCGCCGCGGTGATGATCTTCATCGTGGAGCCGGGTGCGACCTTGCCCTCGAACGCCGCGTTGAACCCGTCCTCGCGGTGGTTCGCGATCGCCAGCACCTCCCCGGTGCTCGGCTTCACGGCGACCACCGACGACTCCGCGAACCGCTTGACCGCCTTCTCCGCCGCCGCCTGCGCGCCCGCGCTGAAGGTGGTGCGCAGCTTGCCCGCCTCGCCCTTGGCGAGGGTCACCAGCGAGGTGTCTCCCGCCTCCTCGCTCTCGTGCCGGATCGAGAGCTCGACGCCGGGCGTGCCGCCGGCCTTGTCGCCGTACTTGTCGCGCAGCGAGTCCAGAACCGGCCCGAGGGACGGGTACTTCTCCTTGGTCAGGACGACGCCGTTCCGGTCCACGGCCTCGATGGGCGGGCTCGCGGCCTCGCCCGTGACCAGGGTGTCGCCGGTCTTCAGCTCCGGGTGCACGACGGACGGCTGCCAGTCGACCAGCGCCCGGCCCGTGGTCTTCCCGCGCACGACGGTCAGTTCGCTCTCGTACGCGAGGGGCTTGCGCTTCCCCTCGTACGACACCGTCGCCGACACCGAGAAGGGCACGGTCGTGCCCGCCGGCGTACCGGGCGTGATCTTCACCTTGGTGATGTGCGCCTGGCCGCCGTAGGCGACCAGCAGGGGCCTGGCGGCCTGCGCGTTGTTCGTCTCCGCCGCGGCCGTGGCCGCGGCGCCCTTCTTCCAGGCCGCGAAGAACGCCTTGCTGGTCTCCTCGACCTCGTCCGCCGACGGCGGCCCGGTCTTCTTCTCCGCCGTGGTCCCGGCCGACCCGCCGTCGCCGCTGACCGCACTGACTATGTTGTACGCGCCGTACCCGGCGCCCCCCACCATCACAGCGAACACCCCGCCCACAATGGCGGCCTTGGCCCCGTTGCGCATCGCGCGTCCCCTCCCCGTTCCCCGTCCCCGTGAACCTTTCTGAACGCGTTCAGA
>NZ_LIQZ01000343.1 GCF_001418655.1 Streptomyces phaeochromogenes
CTCGGCGCGCGCCGAGCGTCGGCGGGTCCGCCGCCGGCACCGGGCCCGCTTGAAGGCCGCTGGACTGGGGCGTTCCCGGGGAGGGCCGACCAGCAAGATCCATCTGGCGGCCGACCGGCGCTGCCGTCCGCTGGCGTTCGTGCTCACGCCCGGACAGGCCGGCGACAGCCCGCAGTTCGTTGCGGTCCTGGAGCGAGTGAAGGTGCCCGGGCCGGTCGGGCGTCCCCGGACCCGACCAGACGCAGTGGCCGCTGACAAGGCGCACTCCTGCCGCCGCAACCGCCGCTGCCTGCAGCGTCGCGGGATCCGGGCGGTGATCCCGGAGAAGGTGGACCGGGCCGCCAATCGCAAGAAGCGCGGTTCGAATGGCGGTCGCCCGGTCAGCCGCGACACGCCTTGTACAACGAGCGCAACACCGTGGAGCGATGCATCGACCGGCTGCGGAACTGGCGATGCATCGCGTTCCGCTTCGACAAGACCCCGGAGAGCTACGAGGCCGGACTGCATCTGTGCGGTGCGATGCTCTGGCTCCGCAGCATCGCACCGCAGTCGTGATCCGAACTCCAGACAGGACCTAGCGTGTCAGGCGGTACGCGTCGGTGATCGTCACCGTGTGTGTGTTCCCGCCCGTGTCCGTCAGACGGGCTCGGAAGGAGACGGACCCGGCGTCCGCGGGGTGGGTCAGCGTCACCTGGCGCGTGCTCCCGGAGGAACGGACGTCCGTCTTCCGCCAGGTAGCCCCCGCGTCGTACGAGACCTCGACCGTGAGCGCCTTCACTCCCCGCGTGGCCGCCGCGCCCTCGACGACGAGCGGTACCGTCAGACGGGTGCCCGCCTTCGCCGTGCTGGCTGACGTCAGTTCGGGGGCGAAGCGGACCGAGGACAGCGGCAGTACGGCCTCACGCGTGCCGGACACACGGCCGGAGACGAACGTCCAGGAGGCGCTGACCCGGGTGCTGACCCCGGAGACCTCGGCAGGCCGGGAGAACTCCGAGGTGAGGCGGTAGGACTGCCGTGCCGCGGGGAGCGTGGTGACGGGCCGGCAGCGCAGGTACTTCCTCTCCAGTGCGCTCGATGTGCGGTACAGGTAGGGGACGCCGCCCGAGGTGAGGGTGACCTTGGCCGTCCCGGTCACGGAGTCGCCGACATGGCCGGAGCCGTCGGTGAACTGCGGCAGACATATCTTCAGGTCGTCACCGGTACGCGACACGCCTCCGCCACCCGGTCCTTCGGCCAGGCTGGGCCCGAACACTCCGGTGTTGAAGGTCTCCGAGTAGCTCCGTCCGGCCCGGTACGTCCGGCCCGCGCTGCTCTGGTACGTCTCGTGGCCGTCGTCCGCGCCCTTCTGCAGGAAGTCGAAGCCCCAGGTGTAGTTCTTGGGCACGGTGACGTAGTGCCGCTGACGCCCCGGGAGGGCGAAGTCAGTGGCGGCGACGCTGTAGCCCTCGTCGAACGGCGAGTACCAGGTGGCCCCGACACTGCCCGTCTTGCCCGCCGCGGGAGCGCCCGCGCTGATGTCCGCGCGCGCGAGTTCGCTCGTACTTGTCGTGTGCGAGAAGCCGTCGAAGAACGAGCCGGATCTGGTGTACAGCAGGTCGTACGCGGTGTCGGTGCCCTTGCTGAAGGTGGCGCCGACCTGGGCCTCGAAACCGTCGGCGGGTGATGCCGAGGCGCCGGACCGGGCGATCCTGAGCCGCGAGAAGTCACTGCCGGTCAGAATGCCCACGGCGAGACCCGACCCGGCCGCGCGCATCATGTACGAGGCGTAGGCGCCGTTGGACGTGGCGTCAGGGTCCGGTGGGGTGAGCGAGACCGGCTTGGCCTCACGGGCGTCCAGGACCGTGCGGGTGTCCGCGGTCAGCGACAGCCGCGGCTGCACCAGTTCCGCCGTCCCCGCGCCCGCACCACTCCAGGTGGTGACAAGGGCGAAGACGTTGTACGCCCCCTTCGGCGCGCGGAATCGCGCGATGCCGTCGGTGCCCGGCTGGTTCCACAGCAGGGCCGGGCTGTCCAGGCCGTAGAGGATGATGAACGGGAAGAACGCCGGGTCGCCGTTGCCGTCGAGGACGTTCAACGTCAGGTCGTACGACTCCACCTCGGCGTCGGCCGCCAGGGCGGTGCGTACGCTCTGGCCGCCGCCGGTGGCGACCAGAGCGCCCGAGTAGTCGCCTCCCGCCGGTACGGTGCGGGTGTCGGCGGTCACGTCCACGGAGGCGGTGCCGCCCGCGGGCACGGTGACGCGCTTCGGCGAAACGGTGAACAGCCCCCGGGGAGCGGGCTTTCCGTCGGCGTCGGTCGCCTGGACGGCCAGGCGGAGGGTGACCGCCGAGGTGCCGGTGTTGCGGTACGTGATCTTCTTGGTCAGCGGAGTGTCGTCGGTGTGCGGCCACTGCTGTGCGCCGAAGCCGACGGACGACGCCTCACTGCTCACCGTCTGTCCGACGGCTTTCGCGACGTCCACCCGCCCGGTGCCCTGCTGCTGCGCGGTCAGGCCGGCCGTGGGCTTCGTGGAGGAGACGAGGGCCTGCTTGAGCTGCTGCCCGGTCCAGTCGGGGTGCCGCTGGGCGAGGATGGCCGCGGCGCCCGCGACATGCGGGGTGGCCATCGAGGTGCCGTTGAGGGAGACGTATCCGTCGCCGGCGGGGGTGCCTATCGTGCCCTCGGCCGCCTTGGCTGCGACGATGAACCGGCCCGGCGCGGTGAGGTCGGGCTTCAGGGAGCCGTCCTGGGTGGGGCCCACGCTGGAGAAGGTGGCGATCCGGTCCTGCTTGTCCACCGCGCCGACGGTGAGCGCGGCGGCCGCGCTGCCGGGAGAGCCGACGGTGCCGACGCCGGGCCCCTCGTTGCCGGCGGCTATCACGAACAGTGTTCCGGTCTTGGCGGACAGGGTGTTGACGGCCTCTTCCAGCGGGTCGGTGCCCGCGGTGTCGGTGCCGCCCAGGGAGAGGTTGACAACGTTGGCATTCTGGTCGACGGCCCACTGCATACCGGCGATGATGTCCGACTCGGAGCCCGATCCGCTGTCGTTGAGGACCTTGGCGTCGAGGATCTTCGCGCCGGGGGCGACACCCTTGTAACGGCCGCCGGACCTGGCGCCGGAACCGGCCGCGGTGGAGGCGACATGGGTGCCGTGGCCGACCCGGTCCACGTTGTCCGGCGAGGAGCCGAAGTTCTTCTCGGCGATCTCCTGGCCGGCCAGATCCGGGTGGGTCTGGTCCACGCCCGTGTCCAGTACGGCGATGGTGACGCCCTTGCCGTCGTGGCCGGAGGCCCATGCCGTGGGCGCGCCGATCTGCGGCACGCTCTGGTCCAGGCTCGCCGTCCGGGCGGCGTCCAGCCATACCTTTTCGATGCCGGAGGCGATCCGGGTGGCACCCGCCCTGGCGCCCGTACCGGCGTCCGTGAGCGCGTTCCACACCTGCGAGGCGTCGGACCCGGACACCTCGACCGCCTGGCCGTTGATCACCGGCAGGTTCCGCTCGACGTCCGCGTCGGCGGCGGCGAGTTCCCGTTTCGCCGATGCCTCACCGGCCGTACGGTAGGTCACGATCAGCGGCGTCGAGTTCCGCCGTGTGTCGCCGTTGTCCGAGGCGAGCAGCTCCGTCACGTCGAACAGCCGCCGGTCCACGGTGCCCTCGGCCAGCGGCCGCACCGCGTCCCCCGGGATCACGTAGTTGCGGTCCTGGTAGCGGTGGACCGAGATCGCGATGTCCTCGCGTCCCTCACCCGCCCGGACCCCGGTGACCCGCCCCGCACCGTCGGTCGTCACCGTGTCCCCGGTGATCAGGGTGACGGTGCGGCCGCCACTGTGCGCCGTACCTCCCGCCGGTGCGGTCTCCGCCGCGGCCGACAGGCCGGGTCTGATCCCGGGCGCCATGCCCAGGGCCAGCGCGGCGGCAACCGCCACGGCCCCCGAGCGCATCCATAACCTCACGCAAACTCCTTTGTAGCCATATGAGTTGAGCAGTATTCAGGTGCTGCCTTCGCGGGCGGCGGCCTCATGATCCCCATTGCGGTACCTCCGCACAAGGCCTCCCTGTTCGGGGTCGCGTTGCCACACCACCAGCCGCCGCAGCTCCCAGCGGCCCGCTTCTACGACTCATTCGCCTCGGCTTCGCCGACACCGCCGCGCACGCGTCGATCGGCATGTACCGCGTGATGGGCGCCGGGCCTGGGGCCGACGGACCGCGGGCGCGGCCGTAGCCGGCTGCCGCGAGCGCCCCGTCGAACAGCGACGCGGACGCGTGCGGCTGTGGGCCCGGCTGCGCCTGCGGCCCATGAACATCTCGTTGCAGGTCGCCCTCACCATCGTCCCGGGCACTGATATTGGCCAGGCGATCGACCGGCGGCGGCAACGGGGGACTGGACATGGGTGGGAGGGCTGGCCGCCGACCTGCTGATCGCGACCGTGACCGCCCCGGTCGGCGTGTCCGGAGCGGTATTTCTCCTCCCCATCGTCTTCGGCGTGCCCAACCCCGCGGTCACTCCGACCAACCTGCTGTACAACGTCGTCGGACCCGGAGCCCGGAGCCCTGTGGCGCTACCGCCGCGACGGCGCCTTGCGCGGCGACCTCGCCCGGCGCCTGGTGCTGGGCACCCTGCCCGGCGTCGTGCTCGGCGCCGCCATCCGCGTCTTCGCCCTCCCCGGACCGAGCGTCTTCCGGCTCCTGATCGCCGCCCTGCTGCTGCGCCGTTGGCCCCGCTCCTGTCCCTGCTGTCGCGCCATGTCCGCCCGGGCGGACATGGCGCGACAGGGGCCGACGTGACCATGGCCGCAGCACTCTTCGCAGGGATCAGACAGGGTTCCAGACATAGACGATGTGCTCGTGGGGTCGTCCAGCATGACGCGGTAGACGCCCTTATTGGTGCCGTTGAACACGCGGTCGACGGCGGCGATGCGGCGGTCGGTGCCGACGACCTCCCGCATCGCCGGGGTCAGGGTTTCCGCATCGGCGAATACTCGTTCAGCGGTACCGACCCGCACGGTGGCCTCCGGGATGCACCGGGCAGGCACAGGGCGCAGCGACATTGCAGCCCTCCTCTGCCTCCCCGGGAGACGGAACCCAACCGCACCGGACTGCCCGACCAAACAAGATCGACAAAGGCGGTCGCCGAATCCGCCAAGACCGCGCCGGAGTGGACCACGCCGGCATCATCCATGTGGACAAATGCGATCAAGCCCTGGAAACCGCGCAGGTCGGCTTCCCGCTGGTCTGCAAACCGGCCTCACTGCCTGCACCTGGGGGTACCGGACAGCGCCGCCCTCAGCTCGCCCGTCGCGGGCGGCTTCCTGCTACAGGGGCAGCGGTGCGACGACCGCGGTCCTGCGCCGGGTAGTCAGGAACAGCCCTGCCGCGACGAAGGCCGAGGCCAGGCCGAGCAGGCCGACGGCGGCGGCCAGGGTGCCGAGGGCGGACTTGGCCGCGATCAGCACCAGCGGGCAGATGAACTGGCCGATGAAGAAAGACGCGGTCCACAGGCCGGTGCCACGGCCGCGGTCGGCGAAGTCCAGCTTGGACATGGCGATGGTGAGCAGGGAAGGGAGCAGGAGACCGGTGCCGAGGCAGTTGAGTACGGCGCCGAGGATCAGCAGCGGCGCGCTGTTGGCGAGCCACATCACCGCGAACCCGGCCGCGCACAGGGCGAAGACGAGTGGCAGCCGGGGCCCCGGGGTCCCGCGCAGCTTGGTGAAGGTGATCGCGCCGGCCACGGTGGCGGCGCTGGCGATCGCTGTGGCCGGCCCGATCACGCTGGTCGCCGTCACGCCGAGGTCGTCCAGCAGGTAGGACATCTCCACCGGGACTGTGTAGAAGACGAGGGCCCCGAACACGGTGAGTCCACAGATCCCGGCCAGCTGCCGGAAGGGGAAGGAGCGCTTCGGCGTGACCGCGGTGTCCGTACTCTCTCCGGCTCCATCCCCGTCCTCGACGGCGGCACCGGTGGCCGCGGTCGGCTTCGGCAGCCCGATGGCCATGAGAGGGGCGATGAGCAGGCTGACGGCGTAGATCCAGAACGGGGTCCGCCAGCCGGCCGACCCCGCGGCACCGCCGATGACGAAGAACGCGGTCGCGGAGGCGGAGGCGCACATGGTCTGGAGGGCGAGGTAGCGGTCCCGCACCCGGCCGCTGTAGTAGTCGCCGATCATCGTGGTGCAGCAGGTCATGATGGCGGCCTCGGCGATACCGACCAGGGCGCGGCTGGCCACGATGGCGCCCAGCGACTCCAGCCACAGCGGGGCAGTGCCGAAGACCGCGTACAGCACGGTCGCGACGATCAGCAGGCGCTTGCGGCCGAGCCGGTCGACGATGACGCCCGCGAAGGGTGCCAGCAGGCCCAGCGCCAGGGCCGGGACGGTGAGGGCCATCGGGACCAGGGCGGTCGCACCGGGCACGTCGGCGAAGTGGTCCTGCATCTTGGGCAGCACGGGGGCGATGAGGACGGCCCCGAGGATCGGCAGACAACTGCCGGCCATGAGGAGAGTGACGCGCAGCCGGTGTGCGGCACCGGACGTCGGAAGGATCGCACCGGGTGGCGGCACCGGTTCCACGTGAGCGGGCGGGGGCACAGGCATGGAAGCGGGCATGCGGGAACTCCACGTGGCGAGGTTGGGGAGGACGGCACGCCACCGGGGAACAGACACCCCGGGAAGAGGAGCGTGCGGAGGAACTGGGGTCGACTATGAGTGAGCGGCCCAGCCCTGCCTAGTCTCTGTCCGATCGATCTGCCGGATCGCGATCATCCTTGCCGTGGATGGTCTCCGCGACCCGCGCCGCCGTCTCCCGCAGCCAGATGTGCGCCGCGTCGTGCGTGTGGACCGGGTGCCACCACAGGGCTTCCCGGAGTGGCACGGCGTCGTAGGGCGGTTCCATGACCCGTACGGGGACGAGTCCGTCCAGCCGGTCGGCGAGATGCCCCTGGATCAGGGCGACCCGGCGGGTGCCCGCGACCAGGAGGGGCATCAGCTGGAAGCTGTCGACGGAGACCTCGACGCGCGGCTCGATCCCGAGCATGCCGATCTGGCGGGCGGCGGGCGCGTCGTACGTGCGCTGGTACGTCACCCACGGCAGCCGGGCCAGGTCGTCGAGGGTGAGCTGCTCGCCGACCTCGGGGTTGTCGTCCGCGACGAGATAGACCCAGCGGTCCCGGTAGAGCTCCACGGCGGGAAAGTCGCCGATGATGCCGTGCGGCAGCAGCAGCCCGTCGGCGGTGCTCAGCAGCGCCCCCGTGTTCTCGGTGATGTCCGTCGGGGACTGCCTGAAGCGCAGCCGGATCCCCGGCGCCTCGGTGTGGACGACGCGGGCGAGTTCGGCGCCGAAGACGGCCACCGCGTAGTCGGAGGCGAGCAGGGTGAACTCGTGCTCCTCATGGGCGGGATCGAACACCGCCTGGCTGGTGAAGACGCGTTCGAGCAGGTCGCAGGCGGTGGCGGCGCGGTCGAGGAGGGCCAGGCCGAGGGCGGTCAGTTCGTAGTGTCCGCCGACCCGGGAGAGCAGGTCGTCGTCGAAGTGGCGGCGCAGCCGGGCCAGGGCGGCGCTCATGGCGGGCTGGCTGAGCCCGATGCGCCGGCCCGCGACGGTCACGTTGCGCTCCTCAAGGAGGGCGCGCAGGGCGACGACGAGGTTGAGGTCCAGGCTGGCCAGGTTCACGCGACATCCCGGTACGGAGGAGGAGACTGCGGGCCTGGGTATTCGTCTCCTGGATACATGGCATCCAGAGAATCGATTTCCCCGATCGCAATTTACGCGCCAGATTAGTGGCACCGCAATCGGGAGGACATCTCCGTGAAATCCGCAGCCTCGTCGGCGCCCCTCTTCGCCGGCCCCTTGGCCATCGGCACTCTCTCCGCTCCGGGCGGGGCCGCGTTCCCCGGTCTCGTGGTGCCGGACGGCCGCGTGCTCGACCTGCGTACGGCGCTGGACGAACCCGCCCTGACCGCCCTCACCCTCCTGGAGCGCTGGGAGGCGGAACTGCCGCGCCTGCACGGCTTCGCGGGCGATCCGGCCGGTGACTGGCTGCCGCTGGACGGCCTGTCCGTGCACGCGCCCCTCGAGCCCCGGCAGATCTTCCAGTCCGGCGCCAACTACCGGCAGCATGTGATCGACCTGGAGGTCGCGCACCGCGCCCAGGACGACCCGCGCACCGTCGAGGAGGCTCGCGCCGAGATCGCGGCGATCATGGACAAGCGGGCCGCCGAGGACCTTCCGTATGTCTTCATCGGCCTGCCGACCACGATCGCGGGCCCTTACGACGACGTCGTACTGCCCTCCTGGGCCAAGAAGCCCGACTGGGAGCTGGAGCTGGCCGCGGTGATCTCCCGCCCCGCCTACCGGGTCACGGTCGAAGAGGCCCTTGAACACGTCGCGGGCTACACCATCGCCAACGACCTCACCGACCGGGCCACCGTCTTCCGTCGCGACATGCCCGCCATCGGCACCGACTGGCTGCGCTGCAAGAACGCTCCCGGCTTCACCCCGCTCGGCCCCTGGATCGTCCCGGCCGGGTCCATCGCCGACCCGTCCGACCTGCGGGTCACCCTGAAACTCAACGGCGACACCATGCAGGACGAGTCCACCAAGGACATGATCTTCGGCGTGGCGCGGATGGTCTCGTACATCTCCCAGACCGCCCAACTCCTGCCCGGCGACCTGGTGTTGACCGGCAGTCCGGCCGGCAACGGCATGCACTGGGGCCGGCTGCTGCGCGACGGCGACGTGATGGACGGATCCGTCACCGGGCTCGGCGCCCAGCGCACCCACTGCGTCGCGGAGGAGACATCGTGAGCGACCGCGCCACTGTGCCTGACGCGAAAGACGCCGTGGGCGCGATCACCGAGGCCGCCAAGGCGTACTCCAACTGGGGCCGTTGGGGCGAGGACGACGTCCTCGGCACGCTCAACTTCCTGGACGCCGGGAAGCGCCGCGAGGGCGCGGCCCTCGTCCGCGACGGCGTCAGCTTCTCGCTCTCCCAGCGCTTCGACATGAACGGCCCGCAGAAGGGATGGCGGCGGCGTACGAATCCGGTGCACACCATGCTCGACACCGGCACCGACGCGGCCCTGGGCAACCAGGGCTTCCCGCACGGCATCGGCGGTGCGGACGACGTGATCGCGATGCCGCTGCAGTGCTCCACCCAGTGGGACGGCCTCGGCCACATCTTCGACCACGGCAAGGCATGGAACGGGCGGGCAGCCGAGAAAGTCGTCACCTCCGACGGCGACCTCGTCACCGGCATCGAGCACATGGCGCCGTACGTGGCCGGGCGGGGCGTCCTCCTCGACGTGGGCCTGGTCGTCGGCCAGGGCGGCGAACTGCCCGACGGCTTCGCCATCACCGAGGAGCACCTGACCGCCACTGCCGAGGCGCACGGCGTCACCGTCGGCCGCGGCGACCTCGTCCTCGTCCGCACCGGACGGCTGGCCCGCGCCAGGCGCGACGGATGGGGCGAGTACGCGGGCGGTCCCTCGCCCGGGCTGAGCTTCACCACCGCCGGCTGGCTGCACGGCAGCGAGATCGCCGGGATCGCCACCGACACCTGGGGTTTCGAGGTCCGGCCCAACGAGTTCGAGAACGCCTTCCAGCCGCTGCACCAGGTCGCCATCCCCAACATCGGCCTGCTCATAGGCGAGATGTGGGACCTCGACGCCCTGGCCGAACATTGCGCGGCCGACGGGCGCTACGAGTTCTGGCTCACCGCCGCTCCGCTGCCCATCACCGGAGCCGTCGGCTCCCCCGTGAACCCGATCGCCGTCAAGTAACACCCCGGACCGGCCGCGTGGGCAGCCCCGACAGCCACACCCATCCGGCCCGCACCACCACCCCTGCCGCTCGAAGTCGCGCGGCCCCACCGCAGGGAGACCCCATGACCGACCCCCGCCCCCGCACCGTCCTCGTCATAGGCGGCGGCGCCTCCGGCAACGCCGTGACCGTGCTGCTGCGGCGAGCGGGCATCACCGTGGACCTGATCGAGGCCAAGTCCGACTGGAACGTCCTCGGCTCCGGCATCACACTCCAGGGCAACGCGCTGCGCGTACTGCGCAAGCTGGGCGTGTGGGACAAGGTCCAGGAGAGCGGCTACGCCTTCAACTCCGTGGGCCTGGCCACGCCCGACGGCCACGTGTTCCACGTCCAGCAGGACATCCGTACCGGCGGCGAGGACCTGCCCGCGACCATCGGCATGCAACGGCCCCGGCTCCAGGAGATCCTGTGCGAGGCGGTCCTGGTCAGTGGTGCGACGGTCCGCCTCGGCACCACCGCCGACGATCTGCTCCAGGACGAGGCGGGCGTCACCGCCCGCTTCAGCGACGGCACCGAGGGCCGCTACGACCTCGTCATCGCCGCCGACGGCCTCAGCTCCCGGACCCGCGCGATGATCGGCATCGGCGACAAACCCGAGCCGACCGGCATGGCCATCTGGCGCGTCGCCGCACCCCGCCCGGCGAGCGTGAAACGCACGGACCTGGCCTACGGCGGACCCTGCTACATCGCCGGCTACTGCCCCACCAGCGAGAACACCATCTACGCCTATCTCGTCGAGGCCAACCGCGACCGCGCCTCGATCGACCCGGCCTCGTTCGCCGACGAGATGCGATGCCTGGCAGCCCCGTACGGCGGCGCCTGGCCCGAGATCGCCGCGAGCATCACCGACCCGGCCGAGGTCAACTACACCTGGTTCGACCGGCTGCTCGTCGAAGGGCCCTGGCACCGCGGCCGGGTCGTACTGGTCGGCGACGCCGCCCACGCCTGCCCGCCCACCCTCGCGCAGGGCGCGGCCATGTCGCTGGAGGACGCCTCCGTACTGGCCGAACTGCTGAGCGCGGAGGAGTCATGGGACTCCCTCAGCTCCCTCGACGACCTGCTGACCCGCTACCACCAGCGCCGCATCGACCGTGTCCGCATGGTCGTCGAGGCCTCGATGCAGCTCGGCCAGTGGCAGCTCGACGGTGTCCGTGACGCCGACGTGCCCGGCCTGATCGGCCGCACGATGTCCGTCCTGAAGGAGACCCCGTGACGGCCCCGGACACCCGGGAAGCCGTCACCCCGGCGACCGCCACCATCGACGTCCACGCGCACGTCCTGCTTCCGCAGGTCGAGAATGCCGTCGCCGGACACCCCGGGCTGGCCGCCGCCCGCAGTCTCGACGCCCGCCGCAACGGCCCCGACGCGCTCGCCGTCAGCGGCCCGATGGTCCGCGACCGTATCCCTCTGCTGACCGACGTCAAGGCCCGGCTCACCGCGATGGACGCCTCCGGCGTCGACGTCCAACTGGTCTCGCCGTCCCCGTCGCACTACCACTACTGGGCCGACGAGGACCTCGCCCGCACGGTGTGGGAACTGGCCAATACCGGCACCGCCGCCCACGTCGCCCAGGCCCCCGAACGGCTCCTCGGCCTCGGTCTGGTGCCGCTCCAGCATCCGGCGCTGGCCGTGGAGGCGCTGGACCACGCCCTCGCGCAGGGGCTGCTCGGCGTGGAGATCTCCTCGCACGCGCCCGGCCTGGAGCTGTCGGACCCGGCGTACGCACCCTTCTGGACGCGCGTCGAGGACACCGGCGCCGTGCTCTTCCTGCACCCCTTCGGCTGCACGCTCGACGAGCGCCTGGACCGCTGGTACCTGTCCAACACGGTCGGCCAGCCCACCGAGAACGCCGTCGCGCTCTCCCACCTCATCTTCTCCGGCGTGCTGGACCGACACCCCGGTCTGAAGGTGATAGCCGCGCACGGCGGCGGCTATCTGCCCACCCACATCGGCCGCTCCGACCACGCCTGGCGGGCCAGACCGGACACGCGGGGCTGCGCGTTGGAGCCGAGCAGCTACCTCAAGCGGCTGTACTTCGACTCGCTCGTCCACGACCCGCACGTCCTGCGCGAACTGATCCGGGTGGCCGGCCCCGACAGGGTCCTGCTCGGCTCTGACTTCCCCTTCGACATGGGCACCCAGGACCCGGTCGGCGCGCTGCGCGCCGCCACGGACCTGCCCGACCACCACTTCCACGCCGTACGCGGCGGCAACGCGGCAGCGCTGCTGCGCCTCTCCTGAGGAGCCCCGACATGACCGACGCACTCCCCAACCGTCTGCTCACCCACCTGCGGCACGTCGACCTCGCCGTGCCCGACTACGACAAGCAGCTCGACTTCTACGCCGGAGTCTGGGGCCTGACCAAGGTCGCCGAGGACTCGGGCATCTCCTTCCTGGCCGCGGAAGGCAGCCCCGAGCAGTACGTCGTACGGCTGCGCAAGGCCGACGAGAAGCGGCTCGACCTCGTGTCCTACGGTGCCGCCTCGGCCGCCGACGTGGACACACTCGCCGAGCAACTCCTCGCGGACGGCGTGCGGTTGATCTCGCAGCCGGGCAAGGTCGACACCCCCGGCGGCGGCTACGGCTTCCGCTTCTTCGACGGCGACGGCCGCACCATCGAGGTTTCGGCCGAGGTCGGGGCCCGGCAGCACCGGCGTGTCGAGGAGAAGGAGGCCATCCCGGTCCGCCTCTCGCACGTCGTCCTCAACTCCCCCGACCTGGACGCCACCCGCGCCTGGTACGAGCGCCACCTCGGCTTCCGGCTGTCCGACACGCTCGGCCATCCGCACATGGGCGACGTCATGCACTTCATGCGGATCAGCAACCAGCACCACTCGATGGCCATCGCCAAGGGCCCGCACACCTCCCTGCACCACGTCTCGTTCGAGATGCGCGGCCTGGACGAGTACATGCGCGGCTCGGGCCGCGTGATGCGCTCCGGCGCCCGCAAGATCTGGGGCCCGGGCCGGCACATGGCCGGCGACAACACCTTCACGTACTTCCTCGACCCGCACGGCAACACCATCGAGTACACAACGGAGTTGGAGGAACTCGACGAGGACACCTGGCATCCGCACGTCTACGACTTCTCCCAGCCCGAGGTCACCGACCAGTGGGGCACGGCGAATGCGATGAACGAGCTGGTCGTCAAGGAGTCCTTCAACGACGTCGACCGCGGCGTCTTCGTCGCCCCGCCGGTCTGATTCCCCTCTGCTCCGGGGGCGCGGAAAGTCCATGCCTGACTCCCCCCGCACCCCCGGTCCCCTCCTACGCCACACCCCAGGACCGCCATGCGCTTCGCCACGTACGAACACCACAGCCGCCGCAGTGTCGCCACCGTCGACGACGACGGCACCCTCCGCCCCGTCCCCGGCCGCGCCTCGCTGCTCGATCTGCTCCGGGCGGGCCCCGCGGCCCTGCGTGAGGCGGGCAACGCCACGCCGGACGTGCCGGACGGCCCGCATGTCTCGCAGGTGCGGCTGCTGCCGCCTCTGCAGCCGCCGTCCGTACGGGACTTCGTCACCTTCGAGGAGCACGTCGAGGGCATGCGGCGCAGCATCGACAACGCGGCCGGGGTTCCCGACGCCTGGTACGACGCGCCGACCTTCTACTTCACCAATCCTTACGCCGTCATCGGCGCGCACGACGACGTGCCCGTGCCGCCCGGCTCCTCGGTCCTGGACTTCGAACTCGAAGTCGCCGCCGTCATAGGTGTCGAGGGCCGCGACCTGACGCCCGAGCAGGCCCGCGACCACATCGTCGGCTACACGATCTTCAACGACTGGTCCGCCCGCGACCTCCAATCCGCCGAGATGAGGGTCGGGCTGGGCCCCTGCAAGGGCAAGGACACCGCCGCCACCCTCGGCCCGTACCTGGTCACCGCCGACGAGCTGGAGCCGCACCGGGACACGGACGGTTTCCTGCGGCTGGCGCTGACCGCCTCGGTGAACGGCGAGGTGGTCGGCAAGGACCTGCTGTCCAACATGAGCTGGACCTTCGAGGAGATGGTCGCCTACGCCTCGCGCGGCACATACGTCCGCCCCGGCGATGTCCTCGGCTCCGGTACCTGCGGCAACGGCGGGTGCCTGGCCGAGCTGTGGGGCGTACGGGGCCGACAGGATCCGCCGCCGCTGAAGCCCGGCGACACCGTCACCCTCACCGTCGAGGGCATCGGCACCGTCTCCAACACCGTCGTGCCCGGCTCCGGACCGGTACCGGTCCTCCCCAGGGCCCGCAAGCGCCCGCGGTCGCGCCCGTGAACGGGCTGGACGGCAAGGTCGTCGTCGTCACCGGAGCCGCGCGCGGGCAGGGCGCCGCCGAGGCCGAGGCGCTGGCGCGGGCGGGGGCAGTGGTCGTCGCCACCGATGTGACCGAGGCTCCCGGCTGCCTGCGCCTGGACGTCACCGAGGCGGCGGAGTGGGCGGAGCTCACCGAAGGGCTGCGATGCCAGTACGGAGAGGTCCACGGCCTGGTCAACAACGCCGGCATCACCTGGCGCGCGCGGCTCGACGAGGTCACGGCCGAGGACTTCGCCCGCGTCCACGCGGTCAACGTCACCGGTCCGCTGCTGGGCATCCAGCACCTGGCGCCGTTGATGCCGCCGGGTTCGTCGATCGTCAACGTCGGCTCGGCCGCCGGGCTCACCGGGCACTACCCGGTCGCGTACACGGCCAGCAAGTGGGCGCTGCGCGGCCTGTCGAAGACGGCCTGTGTCGAGCTGGGCCCGCGGGGCATCCGCGTGAACACCGTCCATCCCGGCTTCATCGAGACCGAGATGACCGCCTCCGCCGCGCCCGCCTTCCGCGAGGCGAACATCCGCGAGACGCCGCTGGCCCGCACCGGCACCGTCGACGAGATCACCCCGCTGGTGGTCTTCCTCCTCTCCGACGACGCGTCCTTCATCACCGGCGCCGAGATTCCCGTCGACGGCGGCTTCACCGCACACGGCGGCGCCAAGTCCATCTCCGACGCCCTGCGGCCGGCCTCCGACTGACCTGTGCCTGACCTCTGTCTCTGCCTGACCTCCGACTGAAAGGACCCATACGTGAACAAGGTCAGCGCGAGCGCCGCCGCGGCGGTCGCCGACATCCCCGACGGGGCCTCGCTGGCAGTCGGCGGCTTCGGCCTGTCCGGCATACCGGCCACCCTCATCGACGCCCTGCACGCCCAGGGCGCCACCGGCCTGAAGGTCGTCTCCAACAACTGCGGCATCGACGGCCAGGGGCTGGGCGTTCTCCTCGCCGAGGGCCGCGTCAGCCGCGTGACGGGCAGCTACGTCGGGGAGAACAAGGAGTTCGCCCGCCAGTACCTCAGCGGTGAACTGGAGGTCGAACTCGTCCCGCAGGGCACCCTCGCCGAGCGACTGCGAGCCGGCGGCGCCGGCATCCCGGCCTTCTACACCCCGGCGGGCGTGGGCACACAGGTCGCCGACGGCGGTCTGCCCTGGCGCTACGCGGCCGACGGCAGCATCGCCGTCTCCTCCCCGGCGAAGGAGTCCCGCACCTTCGGCGGTCGCGACCACATCCTCGAACACGGCATTACCACCGACTACGCCCTCGTCCGCGCCTGGCGCGGCGACACACACGGCAACCTGGTCTTCAACAAGGCCGCCGCCAACTTCAACCCGCTCGCCGCCATGGCGGGCCGCGTCACCATCGCCGAGGTCGAGGAACTCGTCGAACGGGGCGCCCTCGGCCCCGACGCGATCCACGTCCCCGGCATCTTCGTCCAGCGGGTCGTGGCCCTCACCCCCACCCAAGCCACCGACAAACACATCGAGCACCTTCGTATCTCCGCGTCTTCGACACGAGGGACCGTACGAGCATGAGCTGGACCCGCGACCAGATGGCCGCCCGCGCCGCCGCCGAGCTGACCGACGGCAGTTACGTCAACCTCGGCATCGGCCTGCCCACCCTGATCCCCGGCCACCTCCCACCCGGAGTGCACGTCGTCCTGCACTCCGAGAACGGCATCCTCGGCACCGGTCCGTACCCCCGCGAGCACGAGGTCGACCCCGACCTCATCAACGCGGGCAAGGAAACCGTCACGGTCCTCCCTGGCGCCTCCATCTTCGACTCCTCGCTCTCCTTCGGCATGATCCGCGGCGGCCACATCAGCACCGCAGTCCTCGGCGCCATGCAGGTCTCCGCCACCGGCGACCTCGCCAACTGGATGATCCCCGGCAAGATGGTCAAGGGCATGGGCGGCGCCATGGACCTCGTCCACGGCGCCCAGCGCGTCATCGTCCTCATGGAACACACCGCCAAGGACGGCAGCTCCAAGATCCTCGACGAGTGCACCCTGCCCCTCACCGGCAAGGCCTGCGTCCACCGCGTCATCACCGACCTCGGCGTCATCGACGTCACCGACAACGGCCTGCTCCTGGTCGAGACCGCCCCCGACGTCACGGCCGAGGCCATCACAGCGGCCACTGCCGCGAAGCTGCACACCGCCAACTAAGCTTGTTCTTTATGGTCTGAGCTGGTCACGTTCGGCGATGGTCTCGGGCCGCCTGGCCGTTTTGCCCACGTCGTAGCGGGTGGCGGGATGACGGTTCTTCGAGCCGAGCAGTCTGCCGGGGCCGGGCCGGTTGGGTTTCGGTGCACGGGCCGGGCAGGGCAAGTTCGGGCGGAGGTTCCTGAACCCCCGGCGGACCCGGGCGGGAGTGAGTCGGCCGGGCTCGGTCGGCTTCTCCCAGGGACGTCGGAGGTCCGCGGCCAGCGGCCGAGCGAGGCGAAGTTGGGTGTGGGCCGCGACTATCAGCCAGGTCCACAGGTCCGCCGCCTCGGGGGTGCGAAGCTTTGGGCGGGTCCAGCCCAGCGTCTGCTTGATCATCCGGAAGGTGTGTTCCAGGTCGAATCTGCGCAGGAACGCCTGCCAGCGCAGGTCGACGCCCTCGCCCGACAGACTGGTGGCCGACGACCACAGCCAGACGGGGAGCGGATCGTGGCCACCGGGCAGGCGGTCGACCTGCAGACGGATCAACGTGCCCTCGATGACAGGGAGTTCACTGGTGTGGTCGATCCACGCGGAGCAAGTGGTCAAACGAGGATGGATGCGGTCCCAGGCCATCGCGCAAGCGGTGCCATAGCGGTCGGTGGCCTGCACCGTCGCGGCATCAGGCTCGCCCCAGGTGTCAGACTTGGCGAAGCGGAACTCCTTGCCGTGCTTCGGCGGGCGCCCGCCCTGTGGCGGTGAGATCCACGGCACCGGGACTGGCTTGCGCATCACACGGTCCGTGCGCATCCGCCCGAGGACCTCCACCGGCAGCCCTTCCAACAGATAGGCCATGCGCGGAGCATCGTAGCCAGCATCGAAGACAATCAGGATGTCTCGATCACCCGCGTGCCAACGGCCCGTGTCGATGAGATTCTCGACCGCCCGGCGGACCTGGGCCGCGGTGACCTCGGCGACATCATCGGCCGGCCCCAGCCGCAGCGCGTCCAGGATCTGGCACCACGAGGTCCGGCCCGTCTCCAGCGCGACGACGAACGAGTAGGGCCAGCCAGGCACAAACTGGTCCGACGAGCGTCCGCTACGGCCGTAGACATGACAGAACAAGCGGTCCGCACTGGTCGGCGCGTCCGGCCGGAGCCAGTGGGTGACATCCACCGCCAGGACCAGGCGTCCGTCGGCGGCCTCGGGCTGCGGCAGCCCAGCCAGCACCTGCCGCAGCCGCGGCACATCGACGTTCCCGCCGTTCAGCGCGGCGTACATCGCGCCGTGCCCGCGCCGATGCTCAGCTGTCAGCGTGAGGTCCACCGGCGAGGTAACCGGCCCGTCCGCACATAGCAACGCGTCTACCAGCTCGAACAGTTCGTCCCTACGCGTGGTCAGACAGTCGAAAAAGTCGTCCCGAAAGCGCGAGGCGTTCGCGAACGCCTCGGCCGGAACAGCATCAGGCAGCAGACTCACCCTCACGGCCTTCGAACTGGTCAAGCGCCTCTTTGGTCAGAGCACATGATCGGGCGGAGGCCTCTCGCACGTTCACTGAACGGCGCAACCAGAGATCAAGTTCGAGTGCCGTTCGGACGCTGGTAAGCCGGTCAGGCGACAGCCAGTGAGACGTGGATCCGGCTGACGGCCCGCAGGATCTCATCTCGGTTCTTCGCTCGCTTGATCCATGCCGGAAGGCGGGCCACCAAGGTCATCTTTTGTCCGGTGTCGTACCAGGGCGCTCGTTCTCGCAGCGACGCTCTTACGAAACGGCGGATCAGGTCGAGATGTTCGAGGTTGTACGCCCACAACCACCCATGCCGGGTCTCAACCTGGAACCACAACGGCATACCGAAGTACGGATCCGTCGCGGGTTGAGCTGTGCCACGGGAGAGCGTGACAAGACGGCCGCTCCACATCCGTGACAGTCCGCAGCCACGGCAGACCAGACGTCGAGGCCTGAACAGGATCCGACCTCCGGGATTGGAGTCTTCGGGCGCTGGAACGACACGAGCGGCCTTTTCGCAACCAGGGCACCGCACAATGATCAAGCTGATGAAGTCGTACTCGGTACTGCGCGGATCCCGGAACCGACCGGAGAGCAAGGCCATGCGCTGAGTATGCAGCTGCCCCGCAGATCGGCGCATCCCGATTCGACCACTCACGCTCAGGCCTGCCGCCCACCCTGCCAGGGCCGGACGGAGGTTAAAGAACAAGCTAAGAGGCTGTTGTCTTTCCGGACGTGATTGACGCGTTCTGGCTGGTCAGGGGTAGGGGCGGCGGTTCTGTGGGAGTAGTGGCCTGTCACGTTGCCGTTCCCGGGGAGGCTGCGCATGCCGTCGGTCGTTGGACTGCTGGAACAACAAGAGCTCGCTGCTCGGCGTCGGGTCGACGCGCTGCGCGGGGAAGCCGATCGTATCCAGGCCGAATTGGCCGCGGCCGAGGAGGAGTGGCAGGAGTGGGTGATCGCCCGGCGGCGGGTCGACACGGTCCTGGCTCCCAGCAGCGGTGCGGCCACCGAGTCGCAGGCCGGAGCGGATGTGCGGGACACGGACACCCGGCCGGCGCCGGGGAATGTCGCGAAGCCGAAGTCGCAGGTGCCGGTATGGCGCGAGCAGATGGCTTGCTCGGTGCTGTCGGTCGACTATCAGCGCATCGTGCGGGTCCTCGCGGACCGGGTCCGGCTGGGGCAGGGGCCGCTGACCTGCCAGGAGATGGCGTCGGTGTTCGGGATGGATGTGGTGCCGGCGAGGGTGGAGGCTTTACGGTCGAAGGCGAAGCGCCTGGTTGCCCGCGGCTGGCTGGCCGAGCCGACGCCTGGCCAGTTCACGCTTGCCCAGAGTGTGGCCTGGCCAGGCGGCGGGTCATGAGCAGGATCATGACCAGTAGATCATCGCCTCAGCGCTGGCGGTTCGTCGTTCGACGTCGCGGACCAGGCGGCGGGTGCGCATCAAGTGAGCGAAAAAGCGTTCGATGATCCACCGCTTGGGCAGCACCACGAACCCTTTCACGTCGTCGCTGCGTTTCACGATGGCCAGCACCAGCGCGAACGCGGCCAGACAGTGCTCGATCAGTGGGCCGGTGTAGCCTCCGTCCGCCCAGACGAGGGCCAGGAGGTGATGCGCGGCGGCCACCTGCCCGAGCAGGACGTGGGCGGCGGCGCGATCGCCGACATCCGCTCTGGTGACCATCACGCCGAGCAGCAGGCCGAGCGTGTCGACCACGACGTGCCGCTTGCGGCCGTTGACCAGCTTGCCGCCGTCGAAACCCCGGCTGTCGGCGCCGACCACGGCGTCTGCCTTGACCGACTGCGAGTCGATCACGCCGGCCGTCGGCTCCGCGCCCCGGCCCAGACGAATCCGTACCTGTCCGCGAAGCCGGTCGTGGAACTCCCGCACCAGGTCGTGGTCGCGCCAGCGGCGGAAGAAGGCGTAGACGCGGTCCCAGGGCGGGAAGTCTGTCGGCATCGCCCGCCACTTGATCCCATTGTCGACCAGGTAGCGAATGGCGTCGAGCATCGCGCGGTGGCAGTACGCCTCCGGCTGCCCACCCCGGCCCCGCATCCAGCCCGGCACCGGCAGCAGCGGTAGAACGGCCGCCCACTCTGCGTCCGACATGTCCGTGGGAACCGGCGCTCACGTACCCCGTGGTCGGCGGCGTTCCCGAACCGGTGCGCAAGACAGTCACACGGGAGAGTGGCCGAAGTGGACTCCGCCTCCGCAGTGACGAATAAATGCGGCAACAGGGCCTCCTGGTGCTCGAGTTGGCGTAGACACCCACCGAGCTGTGCAGGAGGCCCTGCCCTCATGCCCCGACCACAAGAAGATCACCCGACTGAGCCGCCATACTCGAACTCATGCTCACCATGATCGGCACGACACCGCCCTCTCAGGCAAGGATGCAGTGCAACCACGCCAGGTGGCTCGCGGGCGGTACAGCCTGATGGCTTCCTGGATTCTGGGGGTGCTCTTTGTGAGCTTCGGGCTGGCCTTCGTGCGAGTCCAGAAAGGCCGACGTCTTCTCGGCCTGCTCAAGGCCTCCACCGCCACGGGAACCTTGTGCTACCTGCTTGGCTGGCTTCAGGCCTTCTTCGCCTTCCCGTCGCATGCATGTCCCGACTTCTTCGACAGGCGCCCCGTCGTCCACTTCGACCGCCACGAGAGCAGTGTTTTCCCACCGCAGGCCGCCTGCTACTGGGACGATGGTGAGCAGAAGGAACTCGTGAGCAGTTGGGTCAATCCACTTCTGTTCACCTGCGTGGTCGTCTTGACCGGCTGCCTGGTGACGCTGGCGGTCACCTCCCATTGCCGCTACCGGCAAAGGCACACGAGTTGAGCGGCACTGCTCACATATTCACCCGCCGTCAGAACCTTCAACACCCTAAGAACTGTGCAGCAAACCCTGCTTTATGGCCGGCCAGAAGAAGATCACCCAGCCGAGCCGCCGCATTCGAACCCATGCTCACCACGCTCGGTACGACAACGACCACTTAGGACCTGTTCTGGCGATCATCCGGTAAGGCGCCTCGGTGATATTTTGACCGTAATCTTGGGAAGGGGCAGGCGATTCCGTGGTCAGCGACCTGCGGCGTGCGGTGGTCGTGACGCTTGGCGAACTCGGGCGAAGCGATGACTGGCGTGACCGGGCGGATGCCGGTCACAGCCTGGCAGGGTTCGCCGAGATGCCGGAGGCCGTGGAGCTACTGCTGGCCCTTGTGCTTGACCGTGGTGACACCTTCGTCACCCGGCGGACCGCGGAGGGCTTGCTTCGGCGAAAGGACAGGGTCGGACTGACGATCGTCGCGTCCGCACTGGCAGTCGCCAACGACAACCACGCCGATTACATCCACACCGCGATCGTCGATGTCTTCAGCATCTTCTCGGACGATCTGGACGAGGCGCTGCGGCTCTGCGAGGAGATGTCGGGCGACACCGACGATCGTATTGCCCGGGGCGCCCGTCGCCTGTACGAAAGCCTGGCAGAGATCGATCCCGTTCTCCGCCCCTCATAGCCGGGGGGCGATCGATGTTGTGAGGGTGCAGATCCTTGACGACACGGGCAGCGAGGAGCACGTCGTCGGCTCAGCTACGGGGCATTCCCGTCGATCATGTTCGGAGCCAGATCGTAAGAGCTGCCGCAGTGGCTGTGGCCGGACTCCACATAGCAGGCATCTACCTCTGGTCCGCCCGATGAACCAAACGAAGCCGCCCAAGGGCCCTTGGGCG
>NZ_LIQZ01000344.1 GCF_001418655.1 Streptomyces phaeochromogenes
GGGACGGGAATGGGTAGGGGCGGCGGGGGCGAAAGAGGTGCGTTGAAATCCCCTGACGGGTGGCGCACTCTTGGGCGAACTGCCTCGCCCGGGCAGGTACGGAAAGGGGAGGTCGGATGCAGCAGCCGGAGGACAGGCTCCTGGCGGAAGCCCTCGGCAGCATCAATCCCGGTGGGAAGTTCGCCTCCCGTTTCATGAGGAATGACGTCGGCGAGTTCGACCGTGAGCTGCCGCTGGATTTCGACACCGCCCTCGAACGCGTCCGCGCACTGCTCTTCGGCGTGTCCCACGGTGCGCATCCGGTCGTGCTGGAAGCGACCACGGACCGGGTGACCCTGCGGGTGCTCACCGGCGGCGGAGCCCTCTCCATGAACCCGGTGGTGATCACCGTGGACGTCACGCGCGGGAGCGGGTGGGCCACCCCGATCCATGTACGGGCCGTCGCGAAGGAAGGCCTGATCAAGCAACGGGCAGGCCGGAAGACAGCCGAGAACGTCGTGGCGCTGCTGGACGGAACCGACCCGCGCCCCTGAGGCGTACGCACCGGTGCGCGCCCGGGGCCACGGAGTCAGGGGCCGGGCGCGCGGCCGGTCACTTCACCGGCATCGCCAGGTACTGGTACTCCAGGAACTCGTCGATCCCGACCCGGCCGCCCTCCCTGCCCAGCCCCGACTGCTTGATGCCGCCGAAGGGGGCCGCCGGGTTGGACACGAGCCCCGTGTTGAGGCCGACCATGCCGACCTCCAGGCGTTCGCTGACCCGCAGCGACCGGTCCAGGCCCGCGGTGAAGACGTAGCCGACGAGCCCCCACGGGGTGTCGTTCGCCGCGCGGATCACCTCGTCCTCGTCGTCGAAGGTGAGGATCGCCGCCACCGGCCCGAAGATCTCGGTGCCCATCAGTCGGCTGCCCGGGTCCACGCCGGCCAGCACGGTCGGCGGGTAGAAGCGGCCGGGGCCGTCCGGAGTGGCGCCGCCGACCAGCACCCGGGCGCCTCGTCCGACGGCGTCGGCGACCAGTTCCTCGACCTTGGCCCGGCCCGCGTCGTCGATCAACGGGCCCACGTCCACGCCGTCCTGGGTGCCGGGACCCACGACGAGCGCCCCCATCCGTTCGGCGAGACGTACCGCGAACTCGTCCGCCACGGAGCTGTGCACGAAGAAGCGGTTGGCCGCCGTGCAGGCCTCGCCCATGTTGCGCATCTTGGCGATCATCGCGCCGTCCACGGCGGCGTCGAGGTCGGCGTCGTCGAAGACGATGAACGGTGCGTTGCCGCCCAGCTCCATCGAGGCGCGTACGACGGTGTCCGCGCACTGGGCGAGCAGGATCCGCCCGACCTGCGTGGAGCCGGTGAAGGACAGCTTGCGGATGCGACCGCCCCGCAGGATCGGCTCGACGACCTTGTCGGCCCGTGAGGTGGTGACGACGTTCAGCACGCCGTCCGGCAGCCCCGCCTCCTGGAGGATCCCGGCCAGCGCGAGGCTGGTCAGCGGGGTCTGCGGGGCGGGCTTGAACACCATCGTGCAGCCCGCCGCGATCGCGGGCCCGATCTTGCGGGTGCCCATGGCCAGCGGGAAGTTCCACGGCGTGATCAGCAGACAGGGACCGACGGGGCGGCGCGTCAGCAGCATCCGGTTGCGGCCGTCGGGCAGCACGCCGTAGCCGCCGCCGTCGATGCGGACCGCCTCCTCGGAGAACCAGCGGAAGAACTCGGCCGCGTACGCCACTTCGCCGCGGGCCTCGGCCAGCGGCTTGCCCATCTCGGAGGTCATCAGCAGGGCGAGCTCGTCGGTGCGGGAGAGGATGATCTCGTAGGCGCGGCGCAGGATCTCGCTGCGCGCGCGGGGTGCCGTACGGGCCCATTCCTCCTGTGCCGCGACGGCCGCTTCCTCGGCGAGCCGGGCGTCCTCGGGCCCGGCGTCGGCGACCTGACAGAGGATCTCGCCGGTCGCCGGGTCGTCCACGGGCATCGTGGCGCCGCCTTCGGCGTCCAGCCACTTGCCGCCGATGAACAGCTGCTTGGGTACGTCGTTCAGGATGCTCACGGTGTGTCTCCAGGCTGGTCGGCACGGGCGGGGGCGGCAGCGGGGTCTAGCAGTTCCGCGAGATGTACGGCGCGGGTTCCCCGGCCGCCCGCAAGCTGGTCGAGGTGGTCGATCTGGGTGGCGCAGCTGAAGCCGTCGGCCACCACGGTCGGTGGGTCGTCGGCCGCTGCCGCGTCGAGGTGCGGTCGGAGCGACAGGTCGGCGACGGCCATCGAGGTGTCGTAGTGCTGTTCCTCGAAGCCGAAGTTCCCGGCGAGGCCGCAGCAGCCCTCCGCCTCGGTCACCTCGGGTACCCCGAGGCGGGTCAGCAGATCGCGGGGGCGGCGGCTGCCGAAGGTCGCGTACTCGTGGCAGTGGGTCTGCAGCAGCACCGACTCCGGCAGCGGGGGCGAGCTCCAGTCGGGCGCGGCCAGGTCGGTCAACGCGCCGGTCAGAGTGTGGACCCGGGCCGCGACCCGCCGGGCGGCCTCGGTGCCGAGCAGTTCGGGCACGTCGCGTTTGAGCGCGGCGGCGCAGCTGGGCTCGGCCACGACGATCGGCAGCTCGCTGTCGGGTCCACCGTCGAGCCGGGCCACGGTACGGGCCATGACCCGCCGCGCCACCGACAGTTGGCCGGTGCTGACCCAGGTCAGCCCGCAGCACAGGCCGTCCCGCGCGGCGCTGGGTATCCCGGCGTCGGCGAGCACGCGGGCGGTGGCCCCGGCCACTTGAGGGCGGAAGGCTCGCGTAAAACTGTCGACGAAGAGCAGTGCGCTCGGCTCGTCGGCGGCGGACTTGCGCAGGGCCGATCGCAGCGAGCGCCGGGAGGCGAAGGCGGGGATCGTACGTTTTCTGGTGACGCCGCCCACCCGCGCGAGCAGCCTGCCGACGGGCCCGCGGAGCAGCGCGTTCAGCGGCCTCGCGACCCAGGTGGCCAGGGCCGAGGTGAACGGCAGCCATCCGAGCGAGTAGTGGGAGCGCGGCCGGATGCGTCCCCGGTAGTGCTGGTGCAGGAACTCCGCCTTGTACGTGGCCATGTCGACGCCCACCGGGCAGTCGGTGGAGCACGCCTTGCAGGACAGGCACAGGTCGAGGGCGTCGCGGACGTCCGTGGAGCGCCAGCCGTCGTGGACGGTCTCGCCGCGCAGCATCTCCTGGAGGGCTCGTGCCCGGCCCCGGGTGGAGTCGTTCTCGTCGCCCGTGGCGCGGTAGCTGGGGCACATCACGCCGCCCGCCGACGCGTCGGAGCGACAGCGGCCGATGCCGACGCAGCGGCGGGCGGCGCCCGCGAAGCCGTCGTCGTCGTGCGGGAAGGTGAAGAGTGTCGGACGGCCGTCCGGAGCCGGAGGGCCGTGCAGGGCCAGGTCGGCGTCGAGCGCGGCCGGTGCCACGATGACGCCCGGGTTCAGCAGGCCTTCCGGGTCGAAGGCGCGCTTGAAGGCGGCGAACGCCCGGATCATCCGGTCGCTGTACATGATCTCCAGCAGCTCACCGCGCGCCCGGCCGTCGCCGTGCTCGCCCGAGAGCGTCCCGCCGTGCCGGACCACCAGCGCTGCCGCCTCCTGGAGGAAGCGGCGGGCGGCGGCCCGGCCGGTGTCCGTGGCGAAGTCGAAGTCGACGCGTACATGGACGCAGCCCGCGCCGAAGTGCCCGTACAGCACGCCGGTCAGTTCGTGCGCGGCAAGCAGCGCGCGGAAGTCCCGCAGGTAGTCGGCCAGATCTTCCGGGGCGACGGCCGCGTCCTCCCAGCCGGGCCAGGACTCCCCGCCGTCCAGCAGGCGGGCGGCCAGACCGGCGCCGTCCTCGCGGACCCGCCACAGGGACCGCCGCTCCCCCGGGCTCGCCACGAGCCGGCCGTCGGCCATCCGTCCGCGTGCCTTGAGGGTGTCGAGGAGTTCGGCCGCGCGGGCGGCGACCAACTCCTCCTCGTCGCCGTCGAGTTCGACGTACAGCCAGGCCCGTCCGCCGGGCAGCCCGGTGACGGAGTCCGTTCCCCGGCGGGCGCGCATGGTGGCGACGATGGCCTCGTCCATGCCCTCGACCGCGGTGGGCGACCAGCGCAGGATCTCCGGTACGTCCTCGGCGGCGTCCACAACGTCGTCGTAACCGAGGGCCAGCAGGGCCGAGGCGGGAGCCGTCGCCACCAGGCGGACGGTCGCGGCGACGACGACCGCGCAGGTGCCCTCGGTACCGACCAGGGCGCGGGCCATGTCGAAGCCGTGCTCGGGCAGCAGATGCTGGAGCTGGTAGCCGGAGACCTGGCGCGGGATGCGGCCGAGTTCGGTGCGGATCAGTGCGAGTTGGTCCGCGACCAACTGCCGTACCTCGTCCGCGAGTTCGGCGACGCGCTCGACGGACGCGGTGTCCGCGGGATCGGCCGCACGGAGCCCGCCGTGGTCGGCGATCGCGTGGACGCCGTCGGCGGTGACGATCTCCAGCGACTCGATGTGGCGGCCGGTCCGCCCGTGACGTACGGACCGGTTGCCGCACGCGTCGTTGCCGATCATGCCGCCGAGCGTGCACCGGCTGTGCGAGGACGGGTCCGGGCCGAAGGTGAGCCCGTGCTTCCCTGCGGCGGTCCGCAGGTCGTCGAGCACGACTCCGGCCTCGACCCTGGCGATACCGGTCGCGGGATCGATGTCCAGCACGCGGTTCATGTGGCGGGAGAAGTCCAGGACGACGCCCGGGCCGATCGCGTTGCCCGCCATGCTGGTGCCGCCGCCGCGTGCCGTGACGGGGATGCCCAGTTCCCGGCAGGCGTTCAGTACGGCTACGACGTCGGCGGCGGAGCGGGGGAAGGCCACGGCCCGTGGCGGCACGCGGTAGTTGGAGGCGTCGTACGCGTAGGCGGCGGTCCGGCCGCCGGTGTCGACCCGCATCCCGGGGGCGGTCCCGGCAAGCAGCCGCGACAGCGCCTCGGTGCCGTCGTCCGCCGGCGCGCCAGGCCCGCGAGGCGGCAGCGGCGCCGCCTCGTGGCCCGTGAGAGAGTCCGGACCAGCGCTCACGGCGCCGAGGTTCCGGTCTGCACAGCGGCGGACCAGGCCCGCAGTCCGTCGTCGATCGCCGTCTCGTCGACGACGAGTGCCGGGATCATCCGTACGACCTGGTTCCAGGCGCCGCACAGCAGCAGGAGCAGCCCCTCGTCCACCGCGGCCCGTTGCACACGTGCGGCCGTCGCGGAGTCGGGCTGCCCGTCCTCGGTCACGAACTCGGTGCCGAGCATCAGGCCGAGCCCTCGTACGTCCCCGATGCCGGGGGTGTTCGCGGCGACCGTCTCCAGGCCGGCCCTCAGCCGGGCTCCCATCGCCTCGGCGTTCTCGACGAGCTTCTCGTCGCGTACGACGTCGAGGGTGGCGCAGGCCGCGGCGCAGGCGACGGCGTTGGCGCCGTAGGTGCCGCCCTGCGAGCCCGGCCAGGCCTTCTGCATCAGTTCCTCGGAGGCGGCGATGCCCGACAGCGGGAAGCCGCTGGCCAGGCCCTTGGCGGTGACCAGGATGTCCGGGGTGACGCCGAAGTGGTCGTGGCCCCAGAAGCGGCCGGTGCGGCCCACTCCCGTCTGCACCTCGTCCAGGATCAACAGGAAGCCGTGGCGGTCCGCCCGCTCGCGCAGTCCTTCGAGGAAGGCCTGGTTCGCGGGCACGTATCCGCCCTCGCCGAGGACCGGCTCGACGATGATGGCGGCCGTGTCGTCGGGCGAGGAGATCGTCTGGAGCGTGTAGTCGAGCTCCTGGAGGGCGAAGCGGGTGGCGGTCTCCTCGTCCCAGCCGTACCGGAAGGTCGTCGGGAAGGGCGTGACGACCACCCCGCTCATCAGCGGCGAGAAGCCGGAGCGGAAGCGGGTGCCTGAGGTGGTCATGGAGGCGGCGGCCACGGTCCGGCCGTGGAAGCCTCCGTGGCAGACCAGGACGTTCGGGCGGCCGGTGGCCTGGCGGGCCAGCCGCAGCGCGGCCTCCACCGCCTCGCTGCCGGAATTCATGAAGAACAGACTGTCCAACCCCGCCGGCAGCACCTCGCCGAGCCTGTCGACCAGCTGCCGCAGCGGCTGGTGCATGACCGTCGTGTACTGGCCGTGGATGAGCGTGCCGACCTGTTCCTGGGCGGCGGCCACGACCCTGGGGTGACAGTGGCCGGTGCTGGTGACGCCGATGCCGGCGGTGAAGTCGAGATAGCGGCGGCCGTCCTCCCCGTACAGGTGGACGCCCTCGCCCCGGGCCGCCACCACGGGTGTGGCCTGGCGAAGGTGCGGCGACAGTGTGGTCATGTTCGTCTCCCGGCGCTGTGTCGGATGTCGCTCGGTCGTTTCTCGTGTTTCTCGCTCGGCGTCTTCAGCATTTCCAGGGAGCCGGACCGCCACAACGTCTGATCTGTCCGCTCCGGGCACGGCATTTGGACGTTGTGTCAACCTCGCGGGGGCCGGGCACGTCGTCAACGACCCGGTCGACGGCCGTCGGACCGGCCTTGCGCAGGTGGCGGGTGCTTGTCAGAGTGGCCGGGCACGTATGGAGGCACCGTGAGTGAGGAACACCGGACGGCCGGGCCGCCGCACGGGAACGAGCCGGAGGCCGTGACGGGCCGTCCTCTCACCGTCGGCGATGTGCTGGGGCTTCCCGTGCTGGCCGCGGGGCAGCCCCGGGTGGTCGCCGGCGAGTCCGGGCTCGACCGGCGGGTCCAGTGGGTGCACATCACCGAGCTCACGGATCCCGCTTCGTTCCTGAAGGGCGGGGAGCTCGTCCTCACCACCGGTATGCCGCTGCCGGAGCAGCCCGCCGAGGTGCGGCGGTACGTGGACGAACTCGCCGACATCGGTGCGGCGGCCCTGGTGATCGAACTGGTCCGCCGGTACCACCGCCCGCCCGAGGCGCTGGTGCACGCCTGCCGGAGCCGCGGTCTGCCGCTCGTCACCCTGTCCAAGGACGTCAACTTCCTTGAGGTCACCCAGGTCGTCCACGCGCTGATCGTCGGCAACCAGATGCAGGCGATGCGCAGGACCCAGCAGATCCACGAGGCGTTCACCGCGCTGACGCTGCGCGGTGCCTCCCCGGAGGAGGTGGTCCGGGCGGCGGCGGAGACGAGCGGCCACACCGTCGTGCTGGAGAACCTGGTCCACCACGCGGTGATCTGCGAGCCCTCGGGCCATGCCGTGGAGGAGGCGCTCTCCGGGTGGGAGCGGCGTTCGCGGGCGACGCCTCCGTGCGACCACACGGAGGTGCTCGGTCCCGAGGACTGGCTCGTGGCACCGGTGGAGTACCGGGGCGAACCCTGGGGCCGCGTCATCATGCTCCCCGCCCCGACCCGTACCCCCCATAGCCCGTCGTTCGGTCCCGAGGACGTGGCCGTGCTGGAACGGACGGCGATGACCCTGACCATCGCGCGGCTCATCCACGCCACGACCTGGGAGCGGAGCGCGCACCGCACCACGCTGCGGGACATCGCCGAGCAGCGCCACCGCTCCCCCGACGAGGCCCGGGCCCGCGCCGCCGCGCTGGGTCTGCCCACCGAGGAGTGCCGCTTCCTTGCGGTCCTGATCGACACCCGTACGCACCCGGGCGGCGAGGAGCTGGAGACGCGGCTGGCCGAGGACCTGCGGACGGTGACCGTGCCCGCCCTCGTGGGCGAACTGGCCCCCGGGCGCGTGGGCGTACTGCTGTCCCTGCGCCCCTCGGGGTCCTGGCGGCCGACGGTCGAACAGCTCGGCCGCACCGCGCTGAACCTGGACGCGGGGGCCGTCGTGAGCGTCGGCTCCGAGGTCACCGACCTCTCCCGCGCGGCCCGTTCCTTCCGCGAGGCGACGCGTGTCGCGGAGGCGGCCCTGCCGCACTCCTCCGACAAGCCCTACTACGAGCTGTCCGACATCGGCGTGCGGCACCTCCTGTACGCGCTGCGCCAGGACCCACGCGTCCAGAGCTTCGCCGAACGGCAGCTCGCCCAACTCATCGACCACGACAGCCGGCACGGCACCAGCCTGCTGACGACGCTGCGCCACTATCTGGACGCCGCCGGCAACAAGACCACCGCCGCCCGCCGGGGCGAGCTGTCCCGGCAGACGCTCTACCAACGGCTGCACACCATCGAGCGGCTGCTCGACCTCGACCTCGAATCCGGCGAGCGCCGGACCGAACTGCACGTGGCCCTCATCGCGCTCGACGTGTCCCGGCTGGGCTGACGCCCCTTCAGGCGGCCACCGCGGCGCCCCGCTCTCCCCTCTCTCTGTTCTCTCGGTGGATCGGCGCGTCCGAGCCGGTCAGCGGGACGCCCGTGCCGCCGCGCCTCGCCGCGACGATCTCCGCCGCGATGGACAGGGCCGTCTCCTCGGGCGTACGGGCCCCGAGGTCGAGCCCGATAGGCGAGCTGAGCCGGGCCAACTCCCTTTCCGTCAGGCCCACTTCACGCAGCCGGCGCTCACGGTCGGTGTGCGTGCGGCGCGAGCCCATCGCGCCGACGAACGCGACCGGCATCCGCAGGGCCTCCGTCAGCAGGGGCACGTCGAACTTGGCGTCGTGGGTGAGTACGCACAGGACCGTGCGGGCGTCGGTCGCGGTGCGCCGGAGATAGCGGTGCGGCCAGTCGACGACGATGTCGTCGGCGTCGGGGAAGCGCGCCCGGGTGGCGAAGACGGGTCGGGCGTCGCAGACCGTCACGTGGTAGCCGAGAAACTTGCCGACCCGGACCAGCGCCGACGCGAAGTCGATCGCACCGAAGACGATCATGCGGGGCGGCGGGACGCTCGACTCTACGAGCAGCGTGACGCCACCGGGACAGTGCGAGCCGTCCACCGAGAGCTCGATCGTTCCGGTGCTGCCGTTGTCCAGCATGGCGCGGGCCTGGGCCACCGCCGTCCGGTCCAGCTCGGGGTGACCGCCGAGCCCGCCCTCGTACGACCCGTCGGGCCGTACGAGCAGGGCCTGGCCCTGGAGTTCGGCCGGGCCGCGGACGACCCGGGCGAAGGCGGTCGGCTCGCCCTTGGCCGAGGCCGACAGCGCCGACCGGAACACCGTCCGGGCGGGCGCTGTCGCGCTCACCGGTGTGACCAGGATGTCGATGATCCCGCCGCAGGTCAGGCCGACGGCGAAGGCGTCCTCGTCGCTGTAGCCGAACCGCTCCAGGACGGTCTCACCGTCTGCCAACGCCTGTTGGCACAGTTCGTACACCGCGCCTTCCACGCAGCCGCCGGAGACCGAGCCGATGACCGTGCCCTCGCTGTCGACCGCGAGGGCGGCGCCGGGGCCGCGCGGGGCGCTGCCGCCGACGGCCACGACGGTGGCGACGGCGAAGTCCCGGCCCTCCTCCGCCCAGCCGTGCAACTCCTCGCTGATGTCAAGCATTCTCGCCTGCCATGAGGACGCGGTCGGGACGGATGGGCAGGTTCCGGTGGCGTACGCCGGTCGCGTGCCAGACCGCGTTGGCGATGGCGGCTGCCGCGCCCACGATGCCGACTTCGCCGATGCCCTTGATCCCCACGGGGTCGTCCGGGTCGGGGTCGTCCACCCAGTCCGCCTCGATGTGCGGTACGTCGGCGTGCGCGGCGACGTGGTAACCGGCGAGGTCGGCGCCGTAGTGGCCGCCGGTGGCCCGGTCCCGGACCGCTTCCTCGTGCAGGGCCATGGAGATGCCCCAGGTCATGCCGCCGACCAACTGGTTGCGGGCGGTGAGGGGGTTGACGATCCGGCCCGCCGCGAAGACGCCGAGCATGCGGCGCACCCGTACTTCGCCGGTGGTGACGTCGACGGCCACCTCGGCGAACTGGGCTCCGAAGGAGTGGCGTTCCTTCGGAGCGAGGGCACCGATGGCCTCGGTCGTGTTCGACCGCGCCGTGATCCCCTCCGGCGGAATACCGTCGCCCAGGGCGAGCCGCTCGCGCAGATCACCGGCCGCTGCCGTGACCGCCCAGGCCCAGGAGCGGGTGCCCATCGAGCCGCCCGCGATCATCGCCGGTCCGAGGTCGCTGTCGCCGAGGCGCACGCGGATGTGGTCCGGTGCCACCTCCAGCGCGTCGGCCGCGATCAGGGTGAGCGCGGTCCGGGCCCCGGTGCCGATGTCCGCCGCGTTGATCCCCACGGTGAAGGTTCCGTCCGCCTCCGCCGTGATGGCCGCCGTGGACGGTGCGGCACCGGCCGGGAAGGACGCGGCGGCCGTCCCGGTGCCGAGCAGCCAGCGTCCGTCGCGCCGCAGTCCGGGACGCGGGTCGCGGTCCGCCCAGCCGAACCTGCCCGCACCCTTGCGGAAACAGGCGATGAGGTTCCGGCCGCTGAACGGCAGCCCGGACACGGGGCCCAGCGCGGGTTCGTTGCGTACGCGCAGTTCGATCGGGTCGAGGGCGCACTTCTCGGCGAGTTCGTCGAACGCCGACTCGATGGCGAACGACCCCGGTGCCTCGCCCGGCCCGCGCATCCAGGTCGGGGTCGGCACGTCGAGCCGTACGATCCGGTTGGCCGTGTGGTGGGCGTCGGCGTCGTACATCACCCGTGCCACGCCGGCGCTGGGCTCGACGAACTCGTGCACGGTCGAGGTGAGGCTCAGCGAGCTGTGGTCCAGCGCGCGCAGCCGCCCGTCGGCGTCGGCACCGAGCCTGACCTGCTGCGTGGTGGGGCTGCGGTAGCCGGCCAGCGAGAACATCTGACGGCGGGTCATGACGACCCGGACCGGGCGCTGCAGGGCGGTCGCGGCCATCACCGCGGCCACCTGGTGCGGGCGGACGCCCTTGCTGCCGAAGCCGCCGCCGACGTGTTCGGAACGCACCCACACCGAGGCCGGGTCGAGCGAGAACAGGTTGGCCAGTTCGCCCGCGACCCAGGTCGTGCCCTGGTTGGAGTCGACGACTTCGAGCCGGCCGCCGTCCCAGCGGGCCGTCGCCGCGTGGGGCTCCATCGAGTTGTGGTGTTCCTCCGGGGTGGTGTACCGCTCGTCCACCACGACGGCGGACGCGGCGAGTTCGGGCTCCAGGTCGCCCTTCGCCGTCACGCCCGGCATATGGCCCTCCGCCGCGTACGCGTCCGGGTGTCCCGCGTAGAAGTCGACGTCGTGCGGTTCTTCCTCGTAGTGCACCACGAGTGCTTCGGCGGCTTCCCGGGCCTGTTCGGAGGTCTCGGCGACGACCAGGGCGACCGGCCAGCCCATGTGCGGCACCCGGTCGTGCTGGAAGACGGCGACGGTCGGATCCGGCGCGGAGCCGAGCAGCCCCGGGTAGTCGGTCTCGACCCGTGGGGCGTTCTCGTGGTGCAGGACGGAGAGCACGCCCGGCATGCCGAGAACGGGTGCGGTGTCCACCGAGCGGACGCGACCCCGGGCGACGGTCGACAACACCAGCCAGCCGTGGGCGAGTTCGGCGAAGGGGATCTCTCCGGCGTAGCGGGCCGCTCCGGTGACCTTGTCGCGGCCCTCGACGCGGGTGTGCGCGGTGCCGACGGATCCCTTCACCGCCCTGGTGCCGGTCGTGACGGTGGTCATCGGGTGGCCTCCTCGGCGAGTCGGGTCAGCTCGGCCACCACGAGGTTGCGCATCAGGGTCACCTTGTATCCGTTGTGCGGCAGCGGCCGGGCCGCCGTTAGTTCGGCGTCCGCGGCGGCGGCGAACGCCTCGGCGTCGGCCGGTGCCCCGGCCAGCACCCGTTCGGCCGCGCGGGCCCGCCACGGCCGGGAAGCGACCGCCCCGAAGGCGAGACGCACATCGCGTACGACGCCGTCCTGGACGTCGAGGGCGGCGGCGATCGAGCCGATCGCGAAGGCGTACGAGGCGCGCTCGCGCACCTTGCGGTAGCGGGAGTTGGCCGCGACCGGGGCGGGCGGCAGCGTGACATGCGTGATCAGTGCGCCCTGCGGCAGGTCCGTCTCGCGGTGCGGGGTGTCGCCCACTGGCAGGTAGAGCCAGCTGAGCGGCACTTCGCCCGGCCCGTCGGCCGTTTCGTACGACACGACGGCGTCGAAGGCGGTCAGTGCCACGCCCATGTCGGAGGGGTGGGTGGCCACGCAGTGGTCGGAGGCGCCGAGGATCGCGTGGTTGTGATGCTCGCCCTTGATGGCGGGGCAACCACTGCCCGGGACGCGCTTGTTGCAGGGCTTGGTCACGTCGGCGAAGTAGCCGCAGCGGGTGCGCTGGAGCAGGTTCCCGCCGACGGTGGCCATGTTGCGCAGCTGCCCGGAGGCGCCGGCCAGCACCGCCTGTGCCAACGCCGGGTAGCGGCGCCGGACTTCGGGGTGGGCGGCGAGGTCGCTGTTGGTGACGGTCGCGCCGATTCGGAGACCGCCGTCTCGCATCAACTCGACGGTGTCCAGTGGGAGTTCGCGGACGTCGACGAGCCGGGCGGGCCGCTCGACGCCGGTCTTCATCAGGTCGACGAGGTTGGTGCCGCCGCCGAGGAAGCGGGCGTCGGGATCGGCGTCGAGCAGCGCGACCGCGCCGGAGACGTCGAAAACTCGCTGGTATCCGAACTCCTTCATGCCGCCGCCTCCTCGGTCTGCGGGAGGTCCGCGGACGTCATGGCCTGCGTCTCGGCGGCCCCACGGGCGACGGCCTCGACGATGGACACGTACGCGCCGCAGCGGCACAGGTTGCCGCTCATCCGCTCGCGGATCTCGTCGGCGCTCAGCGGTGGTGGTGCGGCTTCGGGCCGGACGTCGTCGGTGACGGCGCTCGGCCAGCCGGCCGCGTGCTCCTCGATCACCGCGATCGCCGAACAGATCTGGCCGGGCGTGCAGTAGCCGCACTGGTAACCGTCCAGGTCGAGGAACGCCTGCTGCACGGGGTGGAGTTGATCGCCGGCGGCCATGCCTTCGATGGTGGTGATCTCACGCCCCTCGGCCGCCACGGCGAGCTGCAGACAGGACACGGCCCGGCGGCCGTCGAGCAGGACGGTGCAGGCACCGCACTGCCCCTGGTCGCAGCCCTTCTTGGTGCCGGTCATGTCGAGGCGCTCACGCAGGGCGTCGAGCAGGGTGGTGCGGTGGTCGACGGAGAGCGTGCGTTTCTCGCCGTTGATGTTCAAACTGATGGCGCTGTGCGTCGAGGGGGTGGCTGGGGCCATGATCAGCCTTCTTTCGCGTTCCCGGAGGGCGTCCGAGGGACGGTCCGGCGGGCAGAAGAGTCAGAGAGGGAATGCTGGTGACAACGGTCACGGGCGCCCACGCCGGCCGCGCCCAGCGCTAGGATGGACGCAACCGGACAGTTGTCCGCTCACAGGAAACGTAACGGACAGTTGTCCGGTTGAGCAAGGTCGGGATTCGGACACGGACCCGCGAGGAGGACGAGTGCAGTCGAAGAAGGACGGACCCCAGCGCTCGGACGCGCAGCGGAATCGCGAACGCATCCTGAAGGTGGCCCTGGCCGAGCTGACGAACTCCGCGGACACCCCGCTCAGCGTGATAGCCAGGAAGGCGTGTGTCGGGCAGGGCACGTTCTACCGGAACTTCCCCAATCGGGAGACCCTCGTCCTGGAGATCTACCGCCACGAGATGCAGCAGGTCGCCGACAGCGCGGCCCAGCTGCTCAAGACGCGGGAACCCGAGCAGGCACTGCGTGAGTGGATGGACCGGCTTGCCCGGTTCGGCATGGCGAAGGCCGGCCTCGCGAACGCGATCCAGCAGGCGACGAGCGGCCCCGGGAACCTGGCGAAGCCGGGGCACGCCCCGGTGTCCACCGCGGCCGAACTCCTCCTCCGGGCCAACGAGGAGGCCGGCACCATTCGGCCGGGCGTCACCGCGGACGATTTCATCCTCGCCATCGGCGGCCTGTGGCTGATCGACCCGGCCGGCGACTGGCAGCCCCGCGCCACCCGGCTCCTGGACCTGATCATGGACGGGCTGCGAGTGGGAGCGCCAGGACCAGCCGGGTCCGGACCGGCCGCACCCGGACCGGCCGCATCGGGACGCTGAGCAACGCCGTTCGGCCACCGCGAGCGGGCGCGCCATCCGCTCGACCGATGCCGCCGGCGATGCCGCTGTCATGATCAGAAAGGCGACGGTTTAGCATATGAGCGCCGCCTAGCTCGAAAGATAAACCTGTGACTGTCAATGACGACTCGTTCACCAACTGGAAGACCCGCGAGGAGATCGCGGAGTCGATGATCCCGCTCATCGGGAAGCTGCACCGGGAGCGGGACGTCACGGTCCTGCTGCACAGCCGCTCCCTGGTGAACAAGTCGGTGGTCAGCATCCTCAAGACCCACCGATTCGCCCGGCAGATAGCCGGCGAGGAGCTCTCGGTCACCGAGACGCTGCCGTTCCTGCAGACGCTCACCGAGCTCGATCTCGGGCCTTCGCAGATCGACCTCGGCATGCTCGCCGCGACGTACAAGGCCGACGACCGCGGTCTGTCGGTGCGCGAGTTCACCGCCGAGTCCGTCGCCGGCGCCACGGGCGCCAACAAGATCGAGCGCCGTGAGCCGCGCGATGTCGTGCTCTACGGCTTCGGCCGCATCGGCCGCCTCGTCGCCCGCCTGCTCATCGAGAAGACCGGCTCCGGCAACGGTCTGCGCCTGCGCGCGGTCGTCGTGCGCCGCGGTGGCGAGCAGGACATCGTCAAGCGTGCCTCGCTGCTGCGCCGCGACTCCATCCACGGCCAGTTCCAGGGCACGATCACCGTCGACGAGGCGAACAGCACGATCATCGCCAACGGCAACGAGATCAAGGTGATCTACGCGAGCGACCCGTCGGAGGTCGACTACACGGCGTACGGCATCAGGGACGCCATCCTCATCGACAACACCGGCAAGTGGCGCGATCGTGAGGGCCTTTCGGGGCACCTGCGCCCCGGTATCGACAAGGTCGTCCTGACCGCGCCGGGCAAGGGCGACGTCCCGAACATCGTGCACGGCGTCAACCACGACACGATCAAGCCGGACGAGCAGATCCTGTCCTGCGCCTCCTGCACCACCAACGCGATCGTGCCGCCGCTCAAGGCGATGGCGGACGAGTACGGCGTCGTGCGCGGCCACGTGGAGACCGTCCACTCGTTCACCAACGACCAGAACCTGCTGGACAATTACCACAAGGCCGACCGTCGCGGCCGTTCCGCGCCGCTCAACATGGTCATCACCGAGACCGGTGCCGCCTCCGCCGTCGCCAAGGCGCTGCCCGACCTCAAGGCGCCGATCACCGGCAGCTCGATCCGTGTGCCCGTGCCGGACGTCTCGATCGCGATCCTCAGCCTGCGGCTCGGTCGCGAGACCACCCGCGACGAGGTCCTCGACTACCTCCGCAATGTGTCGCTGACCTCGCCGCTCAAGCGCCAGATCGACTTCACCAGCGCCCCGGACGCGGTCTCGAACGACTTCATCGGCTCGCGCCACGCCTCGATCGTCGACGCCGGCGCCACCAAGGTCGACGGCGACAACGCGATCCTCTACCTCTGGTACGACAACGAGTTCGGCTACTCGTGCCAGGTCATCCGCGTCGTCCAGCACGTTTCCGGGGTCGAGTACCCGACTTACCCGGCCCCGGCGGTCTGATCCCTCGGCACTGCCCGTCCCGGCCGCCCCGCCCCAGCGTGCGGGTCGGCCGGGACGTTCGCGTCATGGTCCTGGGACTTCCAGGACCGCACCTTGCGCAGGAGTTCACGCGGCGACAGGCCTCCCATGAAGCACCAGACCGCGATGACCGGGTCGCAGATCGCGCAGCCCAGCGACGAGTCGTGGGCGAAGGGGATGATGGGCTTCCCCTTGGCGTGGTGCACGACGTCCCACGCGGTGTGCAGCAGCCAGCCGATACCGATGAAGGTCCACGAGTCGAGACCGCGGTACGCGACATAGGCCACGACCGCCGTGAACGCGAACTCCCAGCCGCCCATCCCGCCGCCGCTGAGGTACGCGGCGCCCGCCCCCGCGATCATGATGGCGTTGAAGCGCCGCCGGTGCGGTTCCCGGATGAGGGACATCAGCAGCGCGTAGAGAACGCCGATGACGATCGGCAGGAAGTACTGCATGCCTGTGCTCTTTCCTGGAGTGTGAACGTGCCGCCCGACGTGCGCGGGAACGGCTCACCACGCTAGGAGCGCGGGCATTCACCCCACAGGGGTATTACCGACAGGTTTCAACGGATTTCCGCCCTCGGTGGGGGCGTCCAGCGCACCCCCGACCATTCGCACCGCTATCACGTTTTCATGACGGAAAACGCATTAACCCCCAACCCGACACACTTCGTTCACGGCATGGCTAGGCTCCAGTGCCTCATAGCGTTTTGGAGGGGGATTCTCATGCGAAAGCACCCTGTCATAGCCGTGTCCTTCACAGCCGGTGCGCTGGCGGTTCTCGTCGCCGCTCCGGCCCAGGCGGCCGAGTACACATCGGCGTTGAAGGTCCGGGGCGTCCAGTACGACGCGCCCGGCAGCGACTCCAACAGATGCACCACCGGCAACACGTACAAGGAATACCTGACGATCAAGAACTACTCGTCCTCGGCGACCATCAATCTCAAGGGCTATGTCGTCAAGGACAAGACCGGCAACCGTTTCGCCTTCACCGCGAACCACTATCTGCAGCCCGGTGACTATGTGAAGTTGCGCGGCGGCAACGGCAACGACTCCGATGCCAACAACGTCGTCTACCGCGACAACTGCAACTTCATATGGAACAACGACGCCGACACCATCTACCTCTACAAGCCCGCCGGCAGCCGTGCGGACGTGCACAGCTACACGAAGAGCAACAACGACCGGGACGGCAACGGCTACATCGGCTACCACGGCTGACAGTTCGCGGTTCGTCGGGCGCCGGGCCGACCCGGTGTCCGGCGGACAGGCGCGTACCGCCCCTACGAGGAGGCGGGACCGCCTACAAGGAGACCGGATCGCTCAACTCGCGTTCGGCAACCGCGCGGAAGCCGTTCGGCGGGCGGCCCGTGAGGAGCTGGACGGTGCCGGTGGTGCGATCCTCGGCGCCACCGGCGATGGCGCGGTCCATGTCTGCCAGCATGGTGGCGAACTCCAGCGGTATGAACGCCGCGAGGCGGTCCCGCAGTTGCTCATGGGTCAGTCGGTGGTGGACCACGGTTCGACCGGTGACCTCCGTGACGATCGCGGCGATGTCGTCGTAACTGAGCGCCTCAGGACCGGTCAGGACCAGTTCGGCGTCGGGGGCGCGGTCGTCGGTGAGGGCGCGCACGGCGACGGCGGCGATGTCGTCGGCGTCGACGAAGCCGACACGGCCGGAGCCGGCCGCGCTCAGGATGGTGCCGTCCGCACGAATGCTGTCGGCATGGGCGTGCGCGCCGGTGAAGTTCTGCATGAACCACGAGGGCCGCAGCACCGCCCACTCGTCGAACAGGCCGGGCAGCGCCTGATGCACCATTCCCACCGCCGGGCCGCCCTCGGGTATGGCCGAGGAGCTGAGGAGCACCGCGCGGCGCACCCCGGCGGCGCGGGCCTGCCGCAGGAAGGGCAGCATGACCGAAGCCGGGTCGGAGTCGCCCAGGGGCGGGATGAGGTAGACGCGGTCCACTCCGTCGAGCGCGTCGGCGTGGGTCGCGGGGTCGCCCCAGTCGAAGCGGACCGGTTCCGTGCCCGGCACCGGGGTCGCGCGACGACTGGCGGCCTTGACGTGATGGCCGGCGGCGATCAGCTGCTCGGCGGTACGGCCGCCCGTGGTGCCGGTGGCACCGATGACCAGAGTCGTGCCGGTGACACTCGTCGGCGGAGCGGTGCCGGTGATGCTGCTCATCGGGTGCCGCTCGCGACGAAGCCGACGCCGGGTTCCTGAACGGCGAGCGGGTTCCAGTAGTCGCGGTAGGAGGAGATGAGCCCGTCCTGGAAGGTCACGACGGCGATGTAGGTCATGTCGAAGGGGCCGCCGGTCTCCACGACCCGGCCCACACCGCGCATCTCGACCACGATGACGTCGGGCTCGGTGGTCTGGTGAATCCGCACGTCGCGGATGTCGTGCAGGTCGATGTGGTCGGGATAGTGGCGCATGTAGGCGGCGACGGCCTCCTTGCCCTCCAGCCGCCCGGGCCAGCCCTGGGGCGCGAAGGGAAATTCCATGACGCCGTTCTCGGCCCACAGGTCGACCCAGGCGGGGATGTCCTTGTCCAGCAGCAGCCGCAGGCTGTGGCGATACAGATCTGCCGGTGAGGTGTGCGCGGGCATGCGTTTCTCCGTCCCGTACGATACGGACCACCGGTCCGTTTCAATGGACGATACGGACCCGGGGTCCGCTTTGCAAATGGAGGAGCAGCATGACCGAGCGCAGACCACGCAAGGACGCGGCCCGTAACCGGGCTGCCGTCCTCGCGGCAGCCGACACGCTCTTCACCGAGTGCGAGAGCCCCGAGGACGTCACCATGGCCGACATCGCGACGGCGGCCGGCGTCGGCAAAGGGACGCTCTTCCGGGCCTTCGGCGACCGCACCGGACTGATCCGGGCGCTGTACGCGACTCGACTCGAACCGGTCAGGAACGCCGTCGAGGAGGGCCCCGAGCCATTGGGGCCCGACACTCCGCCGCTTCAGCGCGTACCGGCCCTGCTCGACGCCCTCCTGTGCTTCAAGCTCGACAACCGCCATCTCGCCCTGGCCCTGGAGGCGACCGGCAGCGACAGCCCCTACCAGGCGGAGCACTACGAGCGCTGGCACAGCCTGCTCCGGTCCGCACTGGAGCAGATTCCCGGCCTCACCAACAGCGATTTCACCGCGCATGCGCTGCTCGCCACCGTCCGGGCCGACCTCGTCGAGCACCTGGCCGGCCGGAAGGGCGTGCCCCGGGAAGACATACGGAAGCAATTGGCGAGCTTCATCGCCGAGGTGCTCGGCGGCACGGGGCCGGACGAGGCGCCGCGGTAGCCGGTTCCGCACACAAGAGAGGAGCCGACCGGGTTTCCCCGGCCGGCTCCTCGATGCCGCTATTTCGATACGGCGTTACCTCGTTGTGGCGCTACCCCGTCGCGGCGCTACCTCATGGTGGCGCTGCCGTGTCACGTCTGCCTGCTGTTGATTCGGCGGAGCAGTACGAACCCTGCGAGCAGGAGCAGCGCTCCGGCCGCGGCCGGCCACAACTGCGTCCCGGTGTCGGCGAGTCCGCCCGAGGTCGCCTGCGGTTCGAGTACCGAGGCGCTCGACGGCTCGGGGCCAGGCACGGCGCCGCCGAGGTCGTTGTCGTCGCCACCCGTCGCCGCGGCCTCGTCGCTCTGGACGGCCGACGGGGACGAATCGGTCTTCGGCACCGCTTCACCGTTGCCCTTGTCCTCGCCGTCGGCGGGGTCGGGGGCCTGGGTGCTGTCGGTCGAGGGCTTCTCCGTGTTCTCGGCGCCGTTGTCGGCGGGCTCCTCGTCCTGGTTGTTCCCACCGGACGGGGCGGTGGCAGTGGGCGTGGGCGACGGGGTGTTCTCGCCACCGTTGCCGTTCCCATTGCCGTTGTCCGCGGGGTCGTCGTCCCCGTTGTTGCCGCCGGGCGGGTTCTCGGGCGTCGGCGACGGGGAGTTACCCGGCTCCTCACCCGCGCCGCCACCGTCGCCGTCACCCGCACCGTCGGCGGCGTCGCACTTCCGGCCTCCGTTGATGCAGTCCACCATCTCCCCCATCAGGTCCTCGTCGAAGACGTTGATGAAGTCGCCGTGGTCGGTGACCGGCTTGTGCAGCTGCTCCGGGAAGGAGTCGACCGCGAACAGCGGGGTGGTACGGCCGCCGTCGTTCAGGCTGGGCGCGTCGATGTCGTAGACGATCCGCTGGACGAGCTGCGGGATGGCCTTGAAGCCGTTTCCGCAGACGCCGTTGGCGTCGGCGAAGGCCACGTGGGTGCGGTGGTTGGCGCTGTCGATGTTGTTGCCGTCCCAGCAGCTCTGGAACTTGAAGGTGCGGACCACGTCACTGCCCTGGGGGCAGAGCGGGTACTTGTCCTTCAGCTGCCGGTCCTCGAACCCGGTGCAGCTCCACGAGGCGTTGGCGTTGGCGTTGCCGTTGACGAACGCCTTGGCGTCACCGGTGATGATGCGCAGCAGCTTCGGCATCTCGGTGACCTTGCTCTGCGGGTTGCCCACGAAGGTCATGGTCACCTGCTTCGGCGTGACGATCTCACCGGCGTTGCCCTCGATACCGCCGCCGGGAGAACCGGCGTCCTGCTCCTCGGCGCCGTTCTGCAGACGGATCACGGGCCAGAAGTACGAGGACTTGTCGCCCTTGTTCTCGCAGGACGTGTCGCCGTTGGCCAGGTCCTGGTCGCTCGCGAAGGCGTTGTTGTCCTGGTTGCCGACGTAGTCGTGGAAGTGGTGGGCGCCGTTGGTGACACCGGGGGCCACGATCACGTTGTCGGAGTTGAACAGGCCGTTCGCGTTCACACCGCAGGCGGTGCTGAAGGTGCCGCGGGAGGCGTTGCCCTGCTTGCGCGCGCTCTGCACGTTGGGCTGGACCGACTTGATGTCCACGAAGTCGGCGGCGACAGGGCCGTTGCCGCCCTGGCCGCCGTTGCCGCCCTGCTGATCGCCCTGCTCGTCGCCCTGGCCCTGACCGTTGTCCTGGCCTTCGCCCTGGTTCTGGCCGTCCTGGCCCTGGTTGTCCTGGTTGTCGCCGTCCTGCTGCTGGTCCTCGCCGCCCTGGTCGCCGTTCTGTCCGTCGCCGCCCTGCTCGCCCTGGTTGCCCGAGGCGCGAAGTATGCAGGCCGCGAAGGGCTCAAGACCCTGCGGACGGTCCCCCACGCGGTCGACGGCTATCGCGATCCGCTCGATGGTCGCGGCTCGCTTCTCCTTCAGCGGGTTCATGATCGAGTTCTCGGCGAAGGCACCGTCCTGCTGGATGGCCTGCGTCGACTGCTGCAACCGCTGGTAGGCCTCGGCGATCTGCTTGTCGAGGAGGGCGAGTTCCTTGTCGACCTCCGCCTTCGCCTCGTCCGGCACCGCCGTCAGCTGGCTGCCCACATCCGGGCAGTCGATGGTGGCTGCGCCCGAGGCCAGGACCTGACCTGCCTGGGTCTGACCACTCTCGGAGGCCGTCGCGTAGACGTTCGCCGCTACCAGCCCACCTCCCCCCAGCATCAGCGCGACCGCCCCAATGGTCGCGCGTCGTGCGCCTGTTGGGCGTCTGCGCGTGTTGCGTCCCAAGGATCTACTCCTACGCTTCTGTTGCCGGAGCCGGCATGGCAATCCCCCGCCCTATACGGAGGGGAGGCCCCGAGTGTTCAAACGTCTCGCGGATTCATAGAAACCTCTCATGAACCAGCCCACCCGAGGGCGCCATACGGCTTCTTGCTCCTCGTCCGCGTACACGCCCCGTCGTCCGGCAGGTGTACGCGGCCGGTCAATGTGACGGAGAGATACGGGCGCCTCCGAAGTGACGAGGACCTTACCCCAGAGAAGGGCGGCGAGCGCGGGTCGCGTCTGCGCCGCTCTCATCGCCACGGAGTGGGCGCCGAGCCGGAAACGCCTTGCGGCGCCCGGCAGACAGGCCTGCCGGGCGCCGCGAAGTCGAGGTGTCGATGAGGGCGTGCCGTCGCGTAGGTACTGGTGGCGGACGGGGTCCGGCGACAGCGGACCTTATTACTGCCGGTAACCAACAAGGTCCTGAGCGCCGTCGGTCACGGGCGCGGTAAGCCGCCGGTCACCAGCGCACAGGAAGTTCGCGGGCACCCCTGATCAACAGCCCCCGCATCCAGGGCAGCTCGGACTCGTCGGCGTCCAGCCTCAGGTCCGGGCAGCGTTCCAGGAGGGTGCGGATCGCGATGCGGCCCTCCAGCCGGGCCAACGGGGCGCCCAGGCAGTAGTGCAGGCCGTGCCCGAAGGCGATGTGGCCGCGGGAGTCCCGGCGGATGTCGAACCGGTCGGCCTGCCGGAAGCGCTCCGGATCACGGTCGGCGCCGGCCATGGCGATCAGGACGGTGGAGCCGGCGGGGATGGTCACGCCGCCCATCTCCACGTCCTCCAGCGCCAGCCGGTCCGTGCAGTTCTCCACCGGCCCGTCGTAGCGGAGCATTTCCTCGATCGCGCCTTCGAGCAGCCCGAAGTCGGCGCGCAGGTCGGCCAGTTGGCCGGGATGTGTGAAGAGGGCCCGCATGCCGTTGCCGATCAGGTTGACCGTGGTCTCGTGGCCTGCGATGAGCAACAGCACGCACATGCCGATGAGTTCGTCGGGCGAGAGCCGGTCGCCGCCCTCGTCCACGGTGTGGATCATCGCGCTCAGCAGGTCCTGGCCGGGCGTGATCCTCTTGGCCGCGACCAGTTCGGCGAGGTACGCCGGCATCTCCTGGTAGGCGCGTGCCTCCGCCTCCGGACTCGTACGGGCGACCATCTCGTTGGACCAGGCTCGGAAGGCGTCCCGGTCGAGCGCGGGCACGCCGAGCAGTTCGCAGATGACGGTCATGGGCAGTGGAAAGGCGAAGGAGGCCACCAGGTCCGCCTGCCGTTCCTCCCCCGCGAGCATCGCGTCCAGCAGTTCGTCGGCGATCTGCTGGACCCGGGGGGCCAGGGCTTCGATGCGGCGCGGGGTGAACTCCCTTGCCACCAGCCGCCGTAGCCGGGTGTGGTCCGGCGGGTCCGACATCAGCATGTGGGCGAGCGCCGGCTGGTCCTGCTCGGTGTTGACGATCTGGCCGATGTTCCCGGACTTGCGCCAGTCCCGGCTGAGCCGGGGGTCGGTGAAGGCGGTACGGCACGCGTCGTAACCGACGACGAACCACACCTCCTCGCCGTCGGTGTCGAGCACCCGGTGTACGGGTCCGGCCGCACGGAGTTCGGCGTAGACGGGATAGGGATCGCGGGTGAAGTCGCCGCCAAGTTGCTGCAGATCGACAACAGGCCCTGCCGACATGCTGTTTCCCCCTGATGATCGGTTGAAAAGCACGCTAACCGGGACCAGGCACAGGACCAACGGTTCTTTCGGCCAGGCGCGCCGTGCCGTGCCGACCACCTACCTCCGGTGGAGCGCGAGCGCGGCACCTGGGGCGACCGCACACCCTGTGGTGGCTCGGCGCGAGGAGCGCCGCCGGGTCGCCGCGCTGCTGCGCTGCTGCTCGTCCAGGGCCCGCCCAGGACGAGCCTGCGGCTTCCCTGAACTCGCCTAGGACTGCCGGAGCGGTTCGGCGGACGGTGGAACGGGCGACTGGTAGCCGCCGCTGGCCAGCATCCGTACCTCCCCCGCCGGGCTGATCTCGGCACGGAGAATGCCGGTGGGATCGCAGTAGACCGGGTTTCCGCCCGGTCCCACGGTGTCGGTCCGTTCGACGACCACCTTGTCCGTGGTCGCGCCGACGCCCGATCCCTCATGGGTGAAGGTCAGCCGGTACCGGTCCGGGGTGTGCATGACGACCTCCCGCACTTGGGGGATGAATGCGCGCAAATGACCCCCTCTCCATGATGCGGCGAGATCGTGCCGACGGCAGCGTCGGACGGCCCGGGATCATCGGCACCGGGCCGCGTCCACCACGTACCACCCCACATGCCAGGGCCGTGCTGCCCCACGGACCTGAGCCGCTCCTTCCGCCATTGGTCTGGGCCACTCGCCCCGGGCCAGCGCCCCTCCCGGAGCATGACCCTCTCGCCTCATGGCGCCCGGCAGTGTAGACATGGGCTTATGGTCCGACTCTTGGGTCGATCCTGGGCTCGGTCGACCCCCCGCCTCAACGGCCTGCGTGCGCGGCGCAGGCGTGACCGCCCTCGCCGGGCTCATGCGCGGCGAGCACGGCAGACGCCGCGCCATCCAGTCGATCCTCAAGGGGCCCACGACGGCGGGCACGGGCCCTCGGCGGGGCTACGGTCCGGGCTGGGCGGACGCAGTGTCGCGGGCCAGGTATTTGTCCTGCAAGTGGTGATCGTGCTGCTGCTGGTCGTGGCCGCGGTGGTGGCCCTGGTACTGCAGGTGCGGCACGACAGCACCCAGGAGGCCACGAACCGCTCCCTGGCCGTCGCCGAGACGTTCGCCAACGCTCCCGGCACCCGCGACGCCCTGAGTGACTCCGATCCCACCGCGATCCTTCAACCGCGGGCCGAGGCGGCCCGTGAGCGGTCCAAGGTGGACTTCATCGTGGTGATGAACACCGACGGGGTCCGCTACACCCACCCCAAGCCCGACCGGATCGGCAAGAAGTTCGTCGGAACCCTGGAACCGGCGCTGGAGGGCCGCTCCTTCACCGAGGAGATCACGGGAACCATCGGGCCGCTGGTGCAGGCCGTGGTTCCCGTCAAGTCGGACGACGGCAAGGTCGTGGGCCTGGTGTCGGCGGGCATCACGACCGAGAACGTCGGCGGTGTCGCGGACCGGCAGCTCCCGCTCCTGCTGACCGCAGCCGCCGCGGCACTCGCCCTGGCCCTGGGCGGGACGGCGCTGGTGAGCAGACGGCTCCTGCGCCAGACACACGGGCTGGGCCCCTTCGAGATGACCCGGATGTACGAGCATCACGACGCGGTGCTGCACGCGGTCCGCGAAGGCGTGATGATCGCCAGCGGCGAGGGACGGCTGCTGCTCGCCAACGACGAGGCGCACCGGCTGCTGGACCTTCCCCGGGACGCCGAGGGACGGCATGTGCTCGAACTCGGCCTCGACACGGACACGGCCGCCCTCCTGGCCTCGGGGCGCGTCGCGACGGACGAGGTGCATCTGGTCGGCGACCGGCTGCTGGCGATCAACCAACGGCCCACGGACCTCAAGGGCGGCCCGGCCGGCAGCGTCGCGACACTCCGCGACTCGACCGAGCTGCGCGCCCTGTCCGGCAAGGCCGAAGTGGCCCGGGAGCATCTCAAGCTCCTGTACGACGCCGGGGTGGGCATCGGTACGGGCCTGGACGTGACCCGTACCGCCGAGGAACTGGCGGAGGTGGCGGTACCGCGGTTCGCGGACTACGTCACCGTGGACCTGGCCGACGCCGTGCTGAGCGGCGAGGAGCCGGAAGCGGGCACCGATCTGCGCCGTACGGCGTTCAGCGGTATCCGCAAGGACGCTCCTCTCTATCCGGTGGGCGAGCGGATCAGGTTCGTCGCTTCCACGCCCCAGGCCCGCAGCATCGGCACCGGCCAGGCCGTGGTCGAGCCCAGCCTCCGGGAGGCTCCGGGGTGGCTCGCGCAGGATCTGGAGCGCACCGCGCAGGTCGTGGAGTACGGGATCCACTCGCTGATCATCGTTCCGGTGCGGGTGGGACACCTGGTGATGGGCGTGGTCAACTTCTGGCGCTCGGAGAAGCCCGAGCCGTTCGACGAGGAGGAGCTGGCCCTCGCCGAGGAGCTGGTCGCCCGTGCCGCGGTCTCCATCGACAACGCGCGCCGCTACACGCGCGAGCACACCATGGCCGTGACACTGCAGCGCAGTCTCCTGCCCCGCAATCTGCCCGAGCAGAGCGCCCTGGACATCGCCTACCGCTACCTGCCCGCGCAGGCGGGGGTGGGCGGCGACTGGTTCGACGTACTGCCGCTGTCCGGTGCCCGGGTCGCGCTCGTCGTGGGCGATGTCGTCGGCCACGGGCTGCACGCCGCGGCGACGATGGGACGGCTGCGGACCGCCGTGCACAACTTCTCCGCGCTCGACCTGCCGCCCGACGAGCTGCTCGGGCTCCTCGACGAGCTGGTCGGCCGCATCGACCAGGACGAGGCCGCGGAGGACAGCAGCGCCGCGATCACCGGCGCCACCTGTCTGTACGCCGTCTACGACCCGACCACCCGGAAGTGCACCGTCGCCCGGGCGGGCCATCCACCGCCTGCCGTCGTCAGCCCCGACGGCACCGTGGAGTTCCCCGAGGTGCCCGCGGGTCCGCCGCTGGGCCTGGGCGGCCTCCCGTTCGAGACGGCCGAACTGGAGCTGGCGGAGGGCAGCCGGCTGGTTCTCTACACGGACGGGCTCGTCGAGGACCGGGAGCGGGACATCGACGTCGGCCTCGAGCTGCTGCGCACGGCGCTGGCGGGGGCCGATCGGTCGCCGGAGGACACCTGCCAGGGCGTCCTCAACGCCCTTCTTCCCGACCGGCCCAGCGACGACATCGCCCTGATCGTCGCCGGTACCCGTGCCCTCGGAGCCGACCGCATCGCCGAGTGGCAGGTCCCGTCCGACCCGGCCGCCGTCGGCGAGGTGCGCGCGTCGGTCACCCGGCAGCTGACGGAGTGGGGGCTGGACGACCTGGCGTTCGCCACCGAGCTGATGCTCAGCGAGCTGGTCACCAACGCGATCCGGTACGGCACCGGACCCATCCAGGTCCGTATGCTGCGCGACCGCAGCCTGATCTGCGAGGTCTTCGACGGCAGTAACACCTCACCGCACCTGCGGTACGCGGCCAGCACGGACGAGGGCGGACGCGGACTGTTCCTCGTCGCCCAGCTCGCCGAACGCTGGGGGACCCGCTACACCCCGGCAGGCAAGGTCATCTGGACCGAACAGCCGCTGCCCTGAGGCGCCCTGAGGCTCAGCCGGGCGAGGGAGGATCCTCGCGGGGGCCCGGGCGGGACTCGGGCGGGTCCGAAGACGAGTCCGAAGCCGGGTCCGAAAGCGACCGGCTCGCGTCGGCGGGGCTCTCCCGTACGCCCTCGGCCCCGGCCTCCGGGACGTCCCCGGCCGCTACGGGCGTCATGGCGCCGTTTCCCTGGAGGCGCACCAGGTCGTCGGGGCGTACCTGAATGACGATCAGGGCGACCAGGGCGCCCACGACGGCGATGATCGCCGCGACGATGAACGCGCCCGAGATGCCGGAGGTCAGCACCTGGTCGCTCCAGGGCGACGGGAGTTCGCCGGTTCTGCGGAATTCGAGGCGCTGGGCCGGGGTCGCCTCCGCCATGAAGTCGCTGACCTGATCGGTGGCTTCGTTGCGGCTGGCCGTGCCGAAGACGGTCACCAGCACCGACAGGCCGAGTGAACCGCCCACCTGCTGGGTGGCGTTGAGGATCCCGGAGGCCGCCCCCGCGTCCTGCGACTCCACTCCCGAGACCGCCATCAGCGTCAGCGACACGAAGTTGAGACCCATGCCGAAGCCGAAGACCAGCATGGGGCCGAGGATGCTGCCCGCGTACGTGCTGTCGACCCCGGTCAGGGTGAGCCAGCCGAGTCCGATGGCGGACAGGACCGCGCCCACCGTCATGAAGGGCTTGGGCCCCCACTTGGGCAGCAGTTGTGAGGCGACTCCCGCGCCGATGGCGATGATCGCGCTCACCGGCAGGAAGGCGAGACCGGCCTCCAGCGGGCTGAAGCCCAGGATGTTCTGCACGAAGAGCGTCAGGAAGAAGAACATCCCGAACATCGCGGCGGCCAGGCACAGCATGATCGCGTAGACGCCCGCCCGGTTGCGGTCGCGGAACATCCACAAGGGCGTGATGGGTTGTTTCGACCTGCGCTCGATGGCGATGAACGCGGCGAGGAGCACCACGGCCGCCGCGAAGGCCGCGAGGGTGAGGCTGTCGCTCCAGCCGTCCTCCGAGGCACGGATGAACCCGTAGACGAGCATCACCATGCCGACGGTGGACGTGAGCGCGCCGAGGATGTCGAAGTGGCCCGGATGGCGCTCCGACTCCCGGATGTAGCGGGGTGTCGCCAGCACGATCAGCAGGCCGATGGGCACGTTGACGAAGAGGACCCAGCGCCAGTCGAGCCACTCCACGAGGAGTCCGCCGGCCAGCAGGCCGATCGCGCTGCCGCCGGCCGAGACCGCGGCGAACACTCCGAACGCCCTGTTCCGCTCGGGCCCTTCCTCGAACGTCGTGGTGATCAGTGAGAGGGCCGTCGGGGACGCGATGGCACCGCCGACGCCCTGCAGCGAGCGCGCCGCGAGCAACTGCCAGGACTCCTGCGAGAGTCCACCGAGCAGGGAGGCGAGCACGAAGAGCAGGACGCCGAACATGAAGACCCGGCGACGGCCGAGGATGTCGCCCAACCGCCCGCCGAGCAGGAGCAGACCACCGAAGGTCAGCGTGTAGGCGTTGATCACCCAGGACAGGTTCTCGGTCGAGAAGCCGAGCGAGCTCTGGATGTGCGGAAGAGCGATGTTCACGATGGTGATGTCGAGGACCACCATCAGCTGGCAGGAGGCGATGACGAGAAGTGCGATCCCCCTGCCTCGGCCCCGCTCCGGGGACTTGGCAGATTCCGAGGGTGTCGTCTGAGCGCCCGTCATGGCATTTGTCCTGCGTGTACGACGACCTGAAGGCCGACGTTCGCTGTACCGACGGTAGTCCTGAGCGCCGGGCCTCACCAGTCGATCTTGCCGTGGTCCGAGTGGCGGTGGCGCCACTTGTCACTCGTCGGCGGTGGAACCCTGTTCGGAGACGGACGCCGTCTGCAGCCGCTGCGATCTGGTGTCGCGCTCGGCGTCGTGCTGCGCCAGCACGGAGAGCAGACCCGCGACCGACAGCCCGGCATCGGCCGGGTGACGCAGGCCGGTTCCCGGCTCGATGTGGTACTCGTTCGTGCGCCCCTGCCTGGTGTGGGTGAGATAACCACCCTGCTCCAGATCGGCGATGATCTTCTGCACGGCCCGCTCCGTGAGTCGGCAGCGCGCGGCGATGTCCCGGATACGGGTGTTCTGGTCATCGGCGATGGCAGCCAGTACGCGGGCGTGGTTGGTGAGGAACGTCCAGCCGGAATGTGTCTCAGGTACTCCACCCATGCGCCACAGCATAGGACCTGTCATTCACGCATTCAAAAGGGCGAAAGAATTTTCATGTATCGCTTGACGTGTGAGCATCCGAAGCTGAGCCTGGTGGCGTTAGAGACGGCCGGATGCCTCAGGAGCGGCTGCCATGCGAGACACAGCACTTTCCGCGCAGTTCGAGAGCGGGTACGAGCCCGACCGCGCGGCATCGGTCATCGCGGCGAGGGGACGTCCGCCGACGCCCCTGAAGATGGAGGCGCATCAGGCCGGCGCGCGTACAGCCGTCGTGATCGCCGGTGAGATCGACCTCGACGGCGAGCAGGCGCTGAAGCAGGTTCTGCGCCGAGCCCTCGCCGGGTCGGTCACCGGAGTGGATCTCGATCTGAGCGGAGTCGGGTTCTGCGACTGTTCCGGTCTCAACGTCCTGCTGCGCCTGCGTCGGCGTGCGCTGAAGGACACCAAGACCGTCGTCATCCAGGCTGCCGACCCGGTGGTCGAGCGACTGCTCGCCCTCACCGAGACGTCGTCGCTGTTCGCGCCCGCATGCGCACCCATGTACGCGTCCACGGGCGAGGCCGCCCGAGCCGTGGCCCTTCCGGGCCAGGACGCCCGCCCCGACAAGGAACAACGCCCCACGGAGGAGGACGCGTTGCCCGACGATGCCGAGCGGAACCTGCGCGCGGAAGTCGTCCAGCTCAAGCGCGCCATGCAGACCCGGCCGGTCATCGACCTGGCCCGCGGAGTCCTGATGGCCTCCTTCGGCCTGAGCCCGGAGAACGCCTGGAACGTCCTGGTGGCGGTCTCCCAGAACACCAACACCAAGCTCCACCACCTGGCACAGGACATGGTGGGCGCCGTCCAGGGCGAGCCGCTCCCCGAACCCCTGCGACAGCAACTGGCGGCGGCGGTCGCCGAACTCACCACTCCCC
>NZ_LIQZ01000345.1 GCF_001418655.1 Streptomyces phaeochromogenes
GGGGGCGGAGGTGCGCGGGGTGTCGGGGCCGCGCGTGGCCCGGTCGTCGGAGTCCGGGGCGCCGCCCGCTCCCTGCGCCTCGTCCAGGGCCTCCAGCAGTGCCGCCCCGGCCGCGTGCGCGTCCGCCCAACGCCTGCCACCGGCCCCAATCCCGTCCCCGGGATCACTGCCGGCACCGGCGCCGGTGCCATCTCGGCCCAGCAGTTGCTCCAGTACTCCGAAGGCCAGCTCCGACTCGGCCTCCTCCCCCGCCCCGTACAGCACATGTGTGTCGTCGCGCAGGAAGCGACGTACGAGGGCGGTCTTGCCGATGCCGGCCGGACCCTCGACGAGTACGCGTTGCGGGTGTCCCGCGCGGGCGCGCTCGCGGGCCGCCGCGAGGAGCGCGAGGCTGTCCGTTCGCCCTACGAACTCCACCTGAGCCACCTCCGCCCGGCCCGCCCTGCTGGGCATCCTCGCGAGCACGGGGTGCGGGGTCAAAGGGTTCCCCGCGCGTCGTCCTCCTAGGTGTCGTACGCCGATCGCACTACTGCGCGCCGTAGACCGGCTGGGGTGCCTGCGCCTCCGCGAGCAGTTTGAGCGCGGTGTCCCCGGCCTCGGCGGCGGTCCACCGTGCCCCCTTGTCGGTGCTCGGGCCGGGCCGCCAGCCCTCCATGACGGTGATGCGTCCGCCCTCGGTCTCGAAGACGCGGCCGGTGACGCCGGCGCTCGCGGCGGAGCCGAGCCAGACGACGAGCGGCGACACGTTCCCGGGCGCCATCGCGTCGAAGCCGTTGTCGGGTGCCGCCATCGTCTCGGCGAAGGTGCCCTCGGTCATCCGGGTCCGCGCGGCGGGCGCGATGGCGTTGACCTGGACTCCGTAGCGCCCCATCTCGGCGGCGGCCACCAGTGTGAGCCCCACGATCCCGGCCTTGGCGGCGCTGTAGTTGCCCTGCCCGACGGACCCCAACAGCCCAGCTCCGGAACTGGTGTTGACGATCCGCGCCTGTGGCACGCGCCCCGCCTTCGCCTCCGCCCGCCAGTGCGCGGCGGCATGCTTCAGCGGCAGGAAGTGGCCCTTCAGGTGGACGCGCATGACGGCGTCCCAGTCGTCCTCGTCGAGGTTCACGAGCATCCGGTCGCGCAGGAACCCGGCGTTGTTGACGAGCGTGTCGAGCCGCCCGAAGGCGTCCACGGCCGTGCGTACGAGGGATGCGGCGCCCTCGGTCGTGGCGATGTCCCCGCCGTGCGCCACCGCCTCGCCGCCCGCCGCCGTGATCTCCTCGACGACCTGCCGGGCCGGGCTGTCGGGGCCGGGCGAACCGTCGAGCCCGACGCCCAGGTCGTTGACGACGACGCGCGCGCCCTCCGCCGCGAAGGCGAGCGCGTGCGCCCGCCCGAGCCCGCGTCCCGCGCCCGTGACGATCACGACCCGCCCCTCGCAGATTCCGGTGCCTGCAGTCATCCCGTTTCTCCTCCCACTTGTCCTTGAAGGCGGTTCTCACTTCTCCTTGTTGGCGGTCGCCGCGTCCAGGAAGGCGGGCCGCTCGCCCCCGCCGTGCACGAGGAGGCCGGCCCCGGTGATGTACGCGGCGGCGTCCGACGCGAGGAAGACTGCGGCCCTGCCGACGTCCAGGGGCTCGGCGAGCCGCCCCATGGGGACGGTTCGGGAGACGGCCGCGATGCCGTCCTCGTCCCCGTAGTGGAGGCGGGACAGCTCGGTGCGGACCATCCCCACGACGAGGGTGTTCACGCGTACGTCCGGCGCCCACTCCACGGCCATCGAGCGCGCGAGGTTCTCCAGGCCCGCCTTGGCCGCCCCGTAGGCCGCCGTGCCGGGCGAGGGCCGGGTCCCGCTGACGCTGCCGATCATCACGACGGAGCCACGCGCGCTCTTGAGCTGCTCGTACGCCGCCAGGGACGCCGTCAGCGGGGCGGTGAGGTTGAGTTCGATCACGCGCGCGTGCCGCTCGGCGTCGGTCTCCGCGAGCAGCCGGTAGGGGGCGCCGCCCGCGTTGTTGACCAGGACGTCGACGCGGGGCAGGGCGTCGAAGAAGGCGCGCACGGCCGGTGGGTCCCGCAGGTCGAGGGGGACGAACTCGACGCCGTCGACCGGCACTTCGGGCGGTCTGCGGGCACAGACCACGACCTCGTCACCCGCCTCGACGAACGCGCGGGCGATGCCGGCGCCCACGCCCCGGGTGCCGCCCGTGACCACCACGAGCCGTTTGTCCACAGGGCCTCCCACTCGTCGGTGTTCGCTGTTACCTTCACAACTGGCGCACCTAACAAATGTTTGGTCGAAAGGTAGCTGATGAGCTGATGGGTGTCTCCACCTCGTCCCCGGAAAAGGGGATTTCCGTCGTCACGGTCGACTTCCCGCCCGTGAACGCGCTGCCGGTGCGCGGCTGGTTCGAGCTGGCCGACGCCCTGCGCGCGGCGGGCCGCGACGCCGAGGTCCGCTGTGTGGTGCTGGCCGCCGAGGGGCGGGGGTTCAACGCGGGCGTGGACATCAAGGAGATACAGGCGCAGGGCGGCAGCGCGCTGCTCGGCGCCAACCGCGGCTGCGCCGACGCCTTCGCCGCGGTGTACGAGTGCGAGGTCCCGGTGGTGGCGGAGGTGCACGGCTTCTGTCTGGGCGGCGGAATAGGCCTGGTGGGCAACGCGGACGCGATCGTGGCGAGCGAGGAAGCGACGTTCGGCCTGCCCGAGCTGGACCGGGGCGCCCTGGGCGCGGCCACGCATCTGGCCCGGCTGGTGCCGCAGCATCTGATGCGCGCGCTGTACTACACCTCGCGCACGGCGACCGCGGCCGAGCTGCACCGGCACGGGTCGGTGTGGCGGGTCGTGCCGCGCGGTGAACTGCGTGCCGCCGTCCTGGAGCTGGCCCGTTCCATCGCAAGCAAGGACGGGCAGCTGATCCGGCTCGCCAAGGCCGCGATCAACGGCATCGATCCCGTGGACGTACGCCGCAGCTACCGCTTCGAGCAGGGCTTCACGTTCGAGGCGAACCTCGCGGGGGTCGGCGACCGGGTCAGGGACACGTTCGGGAAGGACCGGGAAGGAGGGGGTACGGAATGAGCGACAAGACGATGACGGCCGACGAGGTCGTCTCCCGGCTCCGCAGCGGGATGACCCTCGGCATCGGCGGCTGGGGCTCGCGCCGCAAGCCGATGGCCCTGGTGAGAGCACTGCTCCGCTCCCAGGTCACCGACCTCACGATCGTGTCGTACGGCGGCCCGGACGTCGGGATGCTCGCTGCCGCGGGGCGGATCCGCAAGCTCGTCGCGGCCTTCGTGACGCTCGACTCGATCCCCCTGGAGCCGCACTACCGCGCCGCCCGGCAGAGCGGGGCCTTCGAGTTGACGGAGGTCGACGAGGCGATGTTCATGTGGGGGCTGCACGCCGCCGCGAACCGGCTGCCCTTCATGCCGGTCCGGGCGGGCATCGGCTCGGACGTCATGCGGGTCAACCCCGGCCTGCGGACGGTCACTTCGCCGTACGAGGACCCGTCGACCGGGATCCGGGAGACCTTCGTCGCCATGCCGGCCCTGCGCATGGACGCGGCCCTCGTCCACGTCAACCGCGCGGACCGCTCGGGCAACGGCCAGTATCTGGGCCCGGATCCGTACTTCGACGACCTCTTCTGCGAGGCCGCGGACGATGCGTACGTCTCCTGCGAGCGGCTCGTGGACCGCTTCGACGACGCGGTGCCGCAGACCCTCCTCGTCAACCGGCACTCGGTCACGGGAGTCGTCGAGACACCCGGTGGCGCACACCCCACCTCCTGCGTCCCCGACCACGACCGCGACGAGCCCTTCCAGAAGCTGTACGCGACGACGCCGTGGCCGGAGTTCACCGAGCGGTTCCTGTACGGGGACGAAAAGGCCTACCAGTCGGCCGCACAGGCCTGGCACGAGGAGCGGCGATGACGGACGCGACCCGGCCCTCTCCTGCCCCTTCCACCGGCGCCCCGCTCCCGGACACCCGCACGCCTCCGCTCCTCCCGCCCACCCGCGCCGAGTACTGCGTGATCGCCTGCGCCGAGGCGTGGCGGGACAACGGCGAGGTGCTCGCGAGCCCGATGGGTGCCGTCCCCTCGGTCGGTGCCAGGCTCGCCCGGCGGACCTTCGCCCCGGAGCTCCTGCTCACCGACGGCGAGGCGATGCTGGTCGGCCCGGACGGCACCCCCGAAGGGTGGCTGCCGTACCGCAGGCATCTCACGATGGTCACCGGCGGGCGTCGGCACGTGATGATGGGCGCGAGCCAGATCGACCGGTTCGGCAACCAGAACATCTCCTGCATCGGCGACTGGGAGCGGCCCGCCCGGCAGCTGCTCGGGGTGCGGGGCGCGCCCGTCAACACCCTGAACAACCCGGTGAGTTACTGGGTGCCCAAGCACTCGACGCGGGTCTTCGTGGAGAAGGTCGACATGATCAGCGGGGTGGGGTACGACAGCGCGGCGGAGGCCGGCCCCACGGCGACCCGCTACCACCGCATCCCCCGGGTGGTGTCGAACCTGGGAGTGTTCGACTTCGCGACCCCGGACCACTCGATGCGGCTCGCCTCGCTGCATCCGGGGGTGACGGTCGAGGAGGTCCTGGCGGCGACCGGGTTCGGGCCGACGGTTCCCGACGAGGTCCCGTACACCCGTGAACCGACCGCGGCGGAGCTGGAGTTGATCCGCGAGGTCATCGACCCGCAGGGACTGCGCGACCGTGAGGTCCCGGGCTGATGGAGACCGCGCTCACGAAACTGGTCGGCGTCCGGCACCCGATCGTGCAGACCGGGATGGGCTGGGTGGCGGGCCCGCGACTGGTCTCCGCCTCGGCGAACGCGGGGGCGCTGGGCATCCTGGCCTCCGCGACGATGACCCTCGACCAGCTGCGGGAGGCGGTCCGGGAGGTCAGGTCCCGTACGGACGCGCCGTTCGGTGTGAACCTGCGCGCGGACGCGGGGGACGCCCGTGACCGCGTCCGGCTGATCGTCGAGGAGGAGGTGAAGGTCGCCTCGTTCGCGCTCGCGCCCTCCCGTGAGCTGATCGCCGAGCTCAAGGACGCGGGCGTCGTCGTCATCCCGTCGATCGGGGCCCGCCGTCACGCCGAGAAGGTCGCGGCGTGGGGTGCGGACGCGGTGATCGTGCAGGGCGGCGAGGGCGGCGGCCACACCGGCGAGGTGGCGACCACGGTCCTCCTCCCCCAGGTCGTGGACGCCGTCGACATACCGGTGATCGCGGCGGGCGGCTTCTTCGACGGTCGGGGCCTGGTCGCGGCACTGGCGTACGGCGCGGCGGGCATCGCCATGGGCACCCGCTTCCTCCTGACCTCCGACTCCACGGTCCCGGACGCGGTGAAGGCCCGATACCTCGCGGCCACGGTGAAGGACGTGACGGTGACGACAGCCGTGGACGGCCTCCCCCACCGCATGCTCCGCACGGACCTGGTCAACTCCCTTGAGGAGGCGGGCCGTACGAGAACGCTGACCCGGGCGATACGCCGGGCCGCCGGCTTCCGCAGACTCTCGGGCCTCACCTGGCCCCAGCTGATCCGCGACGGCCTGGCGATGAAACACGGCAAGAACCTGACCTGGAGCCAGGTCCTCCTCGCCGCCAACACCCCGATGCTGCTGCGCGCCTCGATGGTCGAGGGCCGCACGGACCTGGGGGTGATGGCCTCGGGCCAGGTGGCAGGCCTGATCGAGGACCTGCCGTCGTGCGCGGAGCTGGTGGAACGGGTGATGGCAGAGGCCCGGGAAACACTCCGCGCGCTCCCGGACCCCGGCTCACCATGAGCGCCCTTCTTCCAGGGGCGCGGGGCTGTGACATTCTGCGGCTTCGCCGTGTGGGCGCGACAAGCCATGACGGGCCCGCACGCAACCGAGCAACCTAAAGCCGCTCAACAATCGTCACGTTCGCCTGACCCCCGCCCTCGCACATCGTCTGCAGCCCGAAGCGTCCGCCCGTCCGCTCCAGTTCGTGCAGAAGCGTGGTCATCAGCTTCACGCCGGTCGCCCCCAAGGGATGCCCCAAGGCAATGGCGCCCCCATTGACATTGACCTTGTCGGGATCCGCCCCGGTCTCCTTCAGCCAGGCGAGCACCACAGGTGCGAACGCCTCGTTGATCTCGACGAGGTCGATGTCGCCGATGGACATCCCGGCCTTCTTCAAGGCGTACGCGGTGGCCGGAATCGGTGCCGACAGCATCCGTATCGGATCCTCTCCCCGCACCGACAGATGGTGGACCCGCGCCCGGGGCGTGAGCCCGTGCTCGCGCACGGCTCGTTCGGAGGCGAGCAGCATCGCGGCCGCGCCGTCGGACACCTGGGACGAGCACGCGGCGGTGATGGTGCCGCCCTCCACCACCGGCTTCAGCCCGGCCATCTTCTCCAGCGAGGTGTCCCGCCGCGGCCCCTCGTCCACGGCGACGTCTCCGAACGGCACGATCTCCCGCTCGAACCGCCCCTCGTCGATCGCCCGGACCGCCCGCTGATGCGACCGCAGGGCGAACTCCTCCTGGTCCCGCCGGCTGATCCCCCACTTCTCGGCGATCAGCTCGGCGCCGTAGAACTGGTTGACGGGCCGGTCCCCGTAGCGCGCCCGCCACCCCTCGCTTCCCGCGAACGGTCCCTCCGTGAGCCCCAGTGGCTCCGCGGCCAGACGGGAGGCGAAGGCGATCGGGATCTGCGTCATGTTCTGTACGCCGCCCGCGACCACCAGGTCCTGGGTGCCGGACAGGACACCCTGCGCGGCGAAGTGCACGGCCTGCTGCGAGGACCCGCACTGCCGGTCGATCGTCACCCCGGGCACCTCCTCGGGCAGCCCGGCCGCCAGCCAGGCCGTCCGCGCGATGTCCCCGGCCTGCGGCCCCACCGTGTCCAGACACCCGAAGACGACGTCCTCGACGGCGGCCGGGTCGACTCCGGACCGCTCGACCAGGGCCTTCAGCACATGCGCGCCCAGATCCGCGGGATGGACCCCGCCGAGGCCACCCTTCCGCCGCCCCACGGGCGTACGGACCGCTTCGACTATGTAGGCCTCGGCCATGACGACTCCTCGGGCTCCTCAGTGGGTCCAATGGGTTCAGCACGTTGAGCGGGCTATGTCCGTACGGCGATTCCGTCGAGGACCATCGACAGGTACTGCCGGGCGATCTCCTCCGGGCTGTGCTGTCCGCCGGGCCGGTACCAGGACGCGGCGACCCACACCGTGTCGCGCACGAACCGGTAGGTGAGCCGGATGTCGAGGTCGTCCCGGAAGACCTCGCCGGCCACGCCCCGCTCCAGCGTGGACAGCCACGTCTTCTCGAACTTGCGCTGCGACTCGGCGAGGAACGCGAACCGCTCCTGCGCGACGAGGTGCTTGGACTCCCGCTGGTAGATCGCGACGGCCGCGCGGTGCCGGTCGATCTCCCGGAAGGACTCGGTGACCAGGGCCTCCAGCGTCTCGCGCGGGCCGAGCTCGGCGTCCAGGACGGTGTCGTACCCGTCCCACAGCTCGTCCATGAAGGTCCGCAGGATCTCCTCCAGCATCGATTCCTTGGAGTCGAAGTGGTAGTAGAGGCTGCCCGCGAGCATGCCCGCGTGGTCCGCGATCTTGCGGACGGTGGTGGCGTTGTAGCCCTGCTCGGCGAAGACCTCGGCGGCGGTGTCGAGGAGTTCACGACGGCGGGCGGGCGCGGCGGTCACCTGGGGCTTCTTCTTGGGAGGCACGTTCGTAGGAGGCACGGAGCCATTGTGGTCCTAGGCATGCTGGCTGCTGACGGAGACCGCTTCTCCGGTCATGTACGAGGAGTAGTCGGACGCCAGGAAAACGATCACGTTGGCCACTTCCCACGGCTCGGCGTACCTCCCGAAAGCCTCGCGTTCCGTCAGCTCCTCCAGCAGTTCGGGCGAAGTCACCTTCACCAGGTGCGGGTGCATGGCGAGGCTGGGCGAGACGGCGTTGACCCGCACGCCGAATCCGGCGGCCTCAAGGGCCGCACACCGGGTCAGCGCCATCACCCCTGCCTTCGCCGCCGCATAGTGCGCCTGCCCCGCCTGGGCACGCCAGCCGACGACCGAGGCGTTGTTGACGATCACGCCACCGCGTCCGCCACCGTGTCTGCCCTCGGGTCCCCCGCCGTGCCCGCCCTCGGGTCCCCCGCCGTGTCCGCCCTCCCGGAAGGCCCGCAGGGCCGCTCGCGTGCAGCGGAAGGTGCCGTTCAGCGTCACGTCGAGCACCTTCGACCACTGTTCGTCGCTCATGTCGACGAGGGCCGAAGTCCCGCCGAGACCGGCGTTGTTGACGACGATGTCGAGCCGCCCGTGCTGCCGCACGGCCGTGTCGAAGAGCGCCTGCACCTGGGCCTCGTCGGTGACGTCGCACGCGAGCGCCGAGACGCCCTCGAACTCCCCGGCCAGCTCGGCCTCGTACTCCTTGAGTCGTCGCGCGTGCGCGTCGCTGATCAGTACGCGTGCGCCCTCCTCCAGGAAGCGGCGTGCGGTGGCCCCGCCGATGCCCGCGCCCGCGGCGGCGGTGACGACGGCCGTACGCCCTTTCAGCAGCCCGTGCCCGGGCACGTACTCCGGACTCTCGACGCCTGTCATGACGCCACGCTAACCTACCAAACACTTGTTAGGGAAGGATCGCCGCTGATGGACCTCGACTTCACGGCCGACCAGGACGCCTTCCGCGCCGAGGCGCGCGCCTGGCTGCACGCGCACGTCCCGTCGCCGCCGCTGCCCTCCCTGGAGACCGAGGAGGGCTTCGCGGCCCACCGCGCCTGGGAGGCCGAACTCGCCGCGGACCGCTGGTCGGTGGTGTCCTGGCCGGCCGCGTACGGCGGACGGGACGCGGGGCTCCTGCGGTGGCTGGTCTTCGAGGAGGAGTACTACGCGGCGGGCGCACCGGGCCGGGTCGGCCAGAACGGCATCAACCTCCTCGCGCCGACCCTCTTCGACCACGGCACGGAGGAGCAGCGGGCCCGGATCCTGCCGCCGATGGCCTCCGGCGAGGTCGTCTGGGCGCAGGCCTGGTCCGAGCCCGAGGCCGGGTCCGACCTCGCCTCCCTCAGGTCCAGGGCGGTGCGTACAGAGGGCGGTTGGCTGCTGAGCGGGCAGAAGACGTGGTCGTCGCGGGCCGCGTTCGCCGACCGCGCCTTCGGCCTGTTCCGCAGTGAGCCGGACACTCCGAAGCCCCATCAGGGCCTCACCTACCTGATGTTCGACCTGCGCGCGCCGGGCGTGACCGTCCGGCCCATCGGCCGCCTGGACGGGAAGCCGGCCTTCGCCGAACTCTTCCTGGACGACGTGTTCGTGCCGGACGAGGACGTGATCGGCGAGCCCGGCCAGGGCTGGCGGGTCGCCATGTCGACGGCGGGCAACGAGCGCGGCCTGACCCTCCGCTCCCCCGGCCGCTTCCTGGCCTCGGCCGACCGCCTCGCCGCGCTCTGGCGGGCGCACGGCCGGGACCCGTTCACCCGCGACCGGGTGGCCGACGCGGTGATCGGCGCCCGCGCCTACCAGCTCTTCACGTACGCGGGCGCCTCCCGTTTCCTCGACGGCGAGCCCATCGGCCCGGAGTCCAGCCTGAACAAGGTCTTCTGGTCGGAGTACGACATCGCACTGCACGAGACGGCACTCGATCTCCTGGGCGGGGAGGGGGAGTTGGCTGACACCACCGACGACGAGGGCGGCGGCTGGGCCGAGGGGTACGTCTTCTCCCTCGCCGGTCCCATCTACGCGGGCACGAACGAGATCCAGCGCGACATCATCGCCGAACGCCTCCTGGGCCTGCCGAAGGGACGCCGCTGATGCGTTTCCTCCTGGACGACGAACAACGCGCCTTCGCCCACTCGCTGGACGCCCTGCTGACGGCGGCGGACACCCCGTCGGCCGTACGGTCGTGGGGCGCCGGTGACCATACGGCCGGGCGGGCCCTGTGGTCCCGTATCGCCGACGCGGGAGTGTTCGCGCTGGCGGTCCCCGAGGCGTACGAGGGGGTCGGCCCGCTCCCCGTCGAACTGGCCGTCGCCTTCGTGGAGTTGGGACGGCACGCGGTACCGGGCCCACTCGTGGAGACGGTGGCGGCGCCCGCGCTGCTGACGGAACCGGGCCTGGCGAAGAGGTTCCTGCCGGGGCTGGCATCCGGGGAGACGATCGCGACGGTGGCCGCCACGAACGGCTCGTACCCGCTGGAGGACTCGTACGCACTGGACGGGGACGCGGCGACGACCCTGCTCGCTCTCGACGGCGGCGGACTCCGACTGGCCCCCGGGCACGGCCCGGTACGTACGTCCATCGACCCGGCCCGGCGCCTCACCCGCCCCGCGCCGGGCGGCGAACTCCTCGCCACCGGCCCCCAGGTCACCGCAGCCGCCGCCCACTCCCTGACCTGGGCCCGGCTCGCGACCGCCGCGCAGGCGCTCGGCGTGGGACTGACCCTGCTCGACAGAACCGTGGCGTACGTCAAGCAGCGCAGCCAGTTCGGTGTCCCCATAGGCTCGTTCCAGGCGGTCAAGCACCGACTGGCCGACGCCAAGGTCGCGTTGGAGTTCGCGCGCCCGCTCCTCTTCGGCGCGGCCCTGACCATGGACCCGGCCGACGTGGCCGCAGCCAAGGTCACGGCCTGCGAGGCGGCGTACACGACCGCCCGTACCGCGCTGCAACTGCACGGCGCGATCGGCTACACCGCGGAGTACGACCTGTCGCTGTGGCTGACCAAGGCCCGCGCGCTGCGCACGGCTTGGGGCACGCCTGGGGAGTGCCGCGGGATGGTCCTCAATAGCTGAGCCCCGAAGCAGCTGTACCCCGGTAGCCGCGCGCTCAGTGGTGGTGGTCGTCGCTGCTCGTGAGTTCGCGGTACTCCTCGACGGTCGGCTTGGGGATCTGCGCGTTCTGCCCGTACATGGCCCGGGCGAGCCGCGCCCGCAGCCGCTGGGAGGGCTTGACCTTGCGCTCGACGCCGTTCGCGTCGACGAGCGGGCCCACGTCGTAGGGCGGGTCCTGCTCGTGCTGGGTGAGGGTGAACCGCTGGGCCGGGGTGAGGGGTTCGTGCACCTCGACGAACTCGCCGTGCGGCAGCCGCCTGATGACGCCGGACTCCCTGCCGTGCAGCACCTTCTCGCGGTCGCTGCGCTGGAGTCCCATGCAGACGCGTCGGGTGATGACGAAGGCGATCACCGGGACCACGAAGAAGGCGATCCGTACGAACCAGGTGATCGAGTTGATCGACAGATGCAGATGCGTGGCCACGATGTCGTTGCCGCCGCCGATCAGCAGTACGCCGTACAGACTCAGCCAGGCCACGCCGAGCCCGGTGCGCGTGGGGACGTTGCGGGGCCGGTCCAGGATGTGGTGCTCGCGTTTGTCCCCGGTGATCCACGCCTCGATGAACGGATAGACGGCGATCGCCACCATGATCAGCGGGAAGAGGGAGAAGGGGATGAAGACGCCCAACTGCAGGGTGTGGCCCCAGGCGTTGATCTCCCATCCCGGCATCACCCGGATCAGCCCTTCGGAGAAGCCGAGATACCAGTCCGGTTGGGCGCCGGTGGTGACCAGGTCGGAACGGTAGGGCCCGAAGGCCCACACGGGGTTGATCGTCGCGAGGGCGCCCATCATCGACAGCACGCCGAAGACGAGGAAGAAGAAGCCGCCGGCCTTGGCCATGTAGACCGGCATGAACGGCATGCCCACCACGGACTTCTGGTTGTGGCCGGGCCCGGGGTACTGGGTGTGCTTGTGGTAGAAGACCAGGATCAGGTGGGCGACGACCAGGCCGAGCATGATCCCGGGCAGCAGGAGGACGTGGATCGGGTACAGCCTGGAGATGATGTCGTGCCCCGGGAACTCCCCTCCGAAGAGGAAGAACGCGAGATACGTGCCCACGATCGGCACGGACAGGATCGCGCCCTGCGCGAAGCGGAGGCCGGTGCCGGAGAGCAGGTCGTCGGGGAGCGAGTAGCCGGTCAGGCCGGTGATGATGCCGAGGAACAGCAGGGTCCAGCCGAACAGCCAGTTCAGCTCGCGCGGCTTGCGGAAGGCACCCGTGAAGAACACGCGCATCATGTGCACGAGCATTCCGGCGACGAACACGATCGCCGCCCAGTGGTGGATCTGCCGGATCAGCAGTCCGCCGCGCACGTCGAAGCTGATGTCGAGGGTGGACTCGTACGCCCTGGTCATGATGATGCCGTTGAGGGGTTCGTACGAGCCGTTGTAGACGACCTCGGCGGCGCTGGGCTCGAAGAAGAGGGTGAGGTAGACGCCGGTGAGGATCAGGATGAGGAAGCTGTAGAGGCAGACCTCGCCCAGCATGAAGGACCAGTGGTCCGGGAACACCTTGCGCATCTGGGTCTTGGCCAGCGAGTAGATCCCGAGCCGTCCGTCGGCCCAGTCCGCCACCTTCTCGCCCTTGCCCGTCTGTGCCGCTCTCCCGTTGCTCCGCGCGTCCATTCGTGGCCCTCCCCATAGGCTCAGTTCAGAGTGTCACGGGGTTCTGCGAAGCCAAAGGGGTTGGTCAGGACCACGATTCGGCTGCGACCCGGTGGGGGTTGTTCGCTCAGTTCCCCGCCGGGCCGCACGGCGTCGCTGTCACTCGACGATCCCCGCCGCCCGCGCCGCCGACAGCCACCCCGGGAACTCGCCCAGCAGCCGGTCGTACAGCTCACCGTCGGAGACACCCCGGCGGGGGTCCGAACCGGCGTGGAAGAACCCGGCGTTGTCGACGACCCGCTTGCCCGGAACGGCCAGGTCGTCGAGTCGGCGCAGGAAGTCGAACTGTTTGCTGGACGGGTCCCCGAAGCCGATGAACTGCCAGAACAACGGCAGCTTCGCGGCCTTGCACAGGTACCTTTCCGCGGCGAGCTTGTTGATCGGGCCGCCGTCGGTCTGGAAGACGACGAGGGCGGGGTCCTTGGCGCCGCTGTCGAGGTAGTGGTCGATGACGGCGTCCATCGCGAGGTGGTAGCTGGTCTTGCCCATGTGTCCGAGCCCGGCGACGATCCGCTCCACACGCCCCGCGTGACTGTCGATCGCGATGTCGGTCACCGCGTCGACGTCTGTGGAGAAGAAGACGACCGGCACGGTCCCGTCGTCGTCGAAGTGCGCGCTCAGACCGAGCACACGGTCGGCGAGCGCCTGCACGCTGCCGTCGGCGTAGTACGGCTTCATCGACCCCGAGTAGTCGACGACGAGATAGACGGCGGCCCGCTGCCCACCCAGCCCGTGCTTGGTGAGGGAGACCCCCGCGCTCTTGTAGAGGCTGACCAGCGCGGGCGCGGTCTCCTCCATCTTGGTGAGGCTGATCCCGGCCATGCGGGCTCCTTCCGGCCATGATCCGACCGGGTGAGCCTAACCGGCCGCCCGCTCCCGGAACGCCGGCAGCTCGAAGAGCCGCCGCCGGGCCCCGTCACCCATCAACTCGACCAGCGGGAAAACCAGTTCCCACAGGTCCTCCTTCTCCACGCCGACGGCCAGCGCGTCGAGGTCGGGATCGGAGAGCGCCCCCGCGGCCTTCGCGACGATCCGCCGGGCGGTCGGCGGCAGTGCCGCGACCATCGGGAGGAACTCCGCCCACAGCCCGGTCGCCACGACCCCGCGGACGAGCCCGTCGAGCACCACGCGGTCCCGCAGCGCGGGCAGCGCGGCGACGGCCCGCAGCTCGTCCTCGTCGAGCGCGGCCACGATCGGCAGGAGCGACTCCCACAGGTTCTGCTCGGCGGTGGTGCGGACGAGGGAGTCGAGCCGGGCCTCGGGCTGGGCGGCGGTGAGGGAGGCGATGCGGGCCCGCTGTTCGCCGGAGGACATGCTCGCGACGGCCATGGCCTCCGGCCACAGCCCGCCGTCGGCGGCGGACGCGATGACCGACGACACCCGCTCCTCGCCCAGCAGCTCGACGATGTGGCCGAGCCGTTCGGGATGGTCGATGACGAAGCCGGTGAGCAGCAGCGTCGCGTCGTCGAGCCGCGGCAGGATCCGCAGCAGCGCGGAGTCCCGCAGATGCCCGACGAACCGGCCCATCGTGAGGTGGTCGCGGCGGTCGGCCAGGACGAGGGCGATCCGTACGACGATGTCGTCGTCCAGTCTGCCCATGATCCCGGCGATCCGGCGCGGGTCGACGTGGTGGCAGCAGCGGGCCGTGAACTCGGGCGGGAGCCGCTCGATGATGTCGGCGGCGCGGCCCGGTTCGAGGCGTCCGGCGAGGGCGGCGGCGAGCTGCGGCCCGAGTGCCTTCTGCGAGATGCCCGCGGCGATCCCCGCGGGCAGCAGCTTCGTCTTCGCGGCGATGCGGTCGAGGAGACCGGGGGCCTCGTCGAACAGCGCGGCGACGGATCTCTCGCGGAAGGCGCGCACGTCCTCGACGGGCAGCTCCTCGAGGAACGCCAGCTGCCGTGGTTCGACATCCAGCAGGCGGGCGAGCTTGAGGATCTCGGCCCTGCTGCGCAGTGTGTCCATGCGGGAGGGGTCTCCTGGCTAACGGAAGAGCATCCGGCGGAGGGGTTCCCTGGTCAGGGCCGGTACGAGGGTCAGGGCGTCCTCGACGGCCTCGTTCAGCCCGGATGCCCGGCGCTCCCGGGCCCGGCGCAGTGCCAGTGTGAGGGTCCGGGCCTGTGTGTCGTCCAGTGATCCGAAGCTCTCCGGCGGTGGGGCGCCCAACTCCGCCCGCAGCAGCGCCAGTTCATCCGCGCTCACAGGTCCTCCCCCGATACTCACTGGTTTCTCCACCCGATGCGGCACGGCACTCCGGGCCGATCGTACTCTTTGCCCATGAAACGCGCTGGCCGTCTGATGTTCGTCGCCGTCCCTCTCGTCGCGGTGACGGTGTACTTCGCCGTGCCCGGCGAGAAGGGTGACGACGGCCCCTCCGACACCCGGAGCTCCTCACCGTCGGCCTCCTCTGGGGAGTCCAAGTCGGCGGCCGACCTGGACTCCCCAGAGAAGAAGGAGCTGGCCCAGCGGATCGTGTCGAGCGCCGAGAACTCCAGCCTCGACTGGCGCGCCCAGTACGACTACATCGAGGACATAGGCGACGGCCGTGGCTACACCGCCGGGATCATCGGCTTCACCACCGGCACGCACGACCTGCTCAAGCTGGTCGAGCTGTACACCGAGTCCCATCCGGACAACGCCCTGGAGCCGTACCTGCCGGCCCTCCGCTCCGTCGACGGCTCGGACTCCCACGAGGGCCTGGACCCCGGTTTCACCGCCGCCTGGAAGGAGGAGGCGCAGAAGGACGCCTTCAAGCGCGTCCAGGACTCCCAGCGCGACCGCGTCTACTTCGACCCGGCGGTCCGCCTCGCCAAGCGTGACGGCCTGGGCGCCCTCGGCCAGTTCATCTACTACGACGCCATGGTCATGCACGGCCCCGGCGACCCCGGCTTCCACGGCATCCGCGAGCGCGCCATGGCCGAGGCCGACACCCCGGCGGAGGGCGGCGACGAGCAGAGCTACCTCGACATCTTCCTGGACACCCGCCGCGAGACGATGAAGTCCGAGAAACGCGACACGACCCGCGTGGACACGGCCCAGCGGAGGTTCCTGTACGACGGGAACCTGGGCCTCCGCACGCCGCTGGAGTGGAAGGTGTACGGAGTGACGTACAAGGTCGACTGACGCCACTCCCTCACTCAGGGGCTCCGCCCCCGAACCCCCGCTCCTCAAACGCCGGAGGGGCTGAAATACCTCAGGGGCGCGGGGAACTGCGCGGCCAGCCACAGCCGACCCGCACCCGAAAAGGACCCCAGACGCACCACGGCGCCCACCATCGTCCGGTCGGGGACAAAAGGCAGGCGCCGCGTTCAGTTCCGTACGCCTTTGTACGGGACGTCTGTTGAGGTGGAGCGTCAGACCATGAGGGAGCGGTCCGTGGGGCGGATCGGGGCCGGCAGTTCGCTCTCCCCGGTCAGGAAGCGGTCGACCCCGCGGGCGGCCGAGCGGCCCTCCGCGATGGCCCAGACGATGAGGGACTGACCGCGGCCGGCGTCACCGGCGACGTACACACCGGGGACGTTGGTCGCGAAGTCCGCGTCGCGGGCGATGTTGCCGCGCTCGTCGAGGCCGAGACCGAACTGCGAGACCAGGCCGTTCTCCTGGTCGGTGCCCGTGAAGCCCATGGCGAGGGTGACGAGCTGGGCGGGGATCTTGCGCTCGGTGCCCGACTTCTGCGTCAGCTTGCCGTCGATGAACTCGACCTCGACGAGGTGCAGCCACTGCACGTTGCCGTCCTCGTCGCCCTCGAAGTGGGTGGTGGAGACGGAGTAGACCCGCTCGCCGCCCTCCTCGTGCGCGGAGGTGACCTTGTAGAGCATCGGGAACGTCGGCCAGGGCTGGTGCGGAGCACGGTCCTCGCCCGGCTGGGGCATGATCTCCAGCTGCGTGACCGAGGCCGCGCCCTGGCGGTGGGCGGTGCCCACGCAGTCCGCGCCCGTGTCGCCGCCGCCGATGACGACGACGTGCTTGCCCTCGGCGGTGATCGGGGGCGCCACGAAGTCGCCCTCCTGCACCTTGTTGGCGAGCGGCAGGTACTCCATCGCGAAGTGGATGCCGTTCAGCTCGCGCCCGGGGGCGGGCAGGTCGCGGGAGACGGTCGCGCCGGCCGCGATGACCACGGCGTCGTACCGCTTGCGCAGGTCCGTCGCCTTGAGGTCGCGGCCGATCTCGATGCCCGTACGGAAGCGGGTGCCCTCCGCGCGCATCTGCTCGATGCGGCGGTTGATGTGCCGCTTCTCCATCTTGAACTCGGGGATGCCGTAGCGCAGGAGGCCGCCGACGCGGTCGGCGCGCTCGTAGACCGCCACGGTGTGGCCCGCCCGGGTGAGCTGCTGCGCGGCGGCCAGACCGGCCGGTCCTGAGCCGATGACCGCGACCGTCTTGCCGGAGAGCCGCTCGGGGGCCTGGGGCGCGACGTCGCCGCTGTCCCACGCCTTGTCGATGATCGAGACCTCGACGTTCTTGATGGTCACGGCAGGCTGGTTGATGCCGAGGACGCACGCCGACTCGCACGGGGCGGGGCAGAGCCGGCCCGTGAACTCCGGGAAGTTGTTCGTGGCGTGCAGGCGCTCCGAGGCGGCGGACCAGTCCTCGCGGTACGCGTAGTCGTTCCACTCGGGGATGAGGTTCCCGAGCGGACAGCCGTTGTGGCAGAACGGGATGCCGCAGTCCATGCAGCGCGAGGCCTGCGTGGGGATGATGGGGAGCAGCGAGCCCGGAACGTAGACCTCGTTCCAGTCCTTGAGACGCACGTCCACCGGACGGGTCCTGGCGACCTCGCGGCCGTGGTTGAGAAAGCCCTTGGGATCAGCCATTGGTCGCCGCCTCCATCATCTTCTCGGTGATCTCGGTCTCGGTGAGACCGGCTCGCTCGGCGGCGTCCTTGGCGGCGAGCACTGCCTTGTACGTGCTGGGGATGATCCTGCTGAAGCGCTCCACCGACACGGCCCACTCGGCGAGGAGCTTCTCGGCGACCGTGGAGCCGGTCTCCTCGGCGTGGCGGCGCACGACGTCGTGCAGCCACTGCTTGTCGGTGTCGTCGAGTTCCTCGACCGCGCCGATGTTGCCGACGTTGACGTTGTCGCGGTTCAGGTCGATGACGTACGCGATGCCGCCCGACATACCGGCCGCGAAGTTGCGGCCCGTCTCGCCGAGGACGACCGCGTGGCCGCCGGTCATGTACTCGCAGCCGTGGTCGCCCACGCCCTCGGAGACCACCGTCGCGCCGGAGTTGCGGACGCAGAAGCGCTCGCCGGTACGGCCCCGGAGGAACAGCTCGCCGCCGGTCGCGCCGTACGCGATGGTGTTGCCCGCGATCGTCGAGAACTCGGCGAGGTGGTCGGCGCCCCGGTCGGGACGGACGATCACCCGGCCGCCGGAGAGGCCCTTGCCGACGTAGTCGTTGGCGTCGCCCTCCAGGCGCAGCGTCACACCGCGCGGCAGGAAGGCGCCGAAGGACTGGCCCGCGGAACCCGTGAAGGTGATGTCGATGGTGTCGTCGGGCAGGCCCGCGCCGCCGAACTTCTTCGTCACCTCGTGGCCGAGCATGGTGCCGACCGTGCGGTTGATGTTGCGGATCGCGACCTGCGCGCGCACCGGCTGGGCACCGGTCGCGGAGTCCGCGGCCAGCGCGTCCGCGGCGAGCTTGATCAGCTCGTTGTCGAGCGCCTTCTCCAGGCCGTGGTCCTGCTCGATGACCTGGTGGAGCGGGGTGCCCTCGGGCAGCTCCGGCACGTAGAAGAGCGGGGACAGGTCCAGGCCCTGCGCCTTCCAGTGGGTGACCGCCCGCTCGACGTCGAGGTGCTCGGCGTGGCCGACGGCCTCCTCGATCGTGCGGAAGCCCAGCTCGGCGAGGATCTCGCGGACCTCCTCGGCGATGAACTCGAAGAAGTTCACGACGTACTCGGCCTTGCCGGCGTACCGGTCGCGCAGCACCGGGTTCTGCGTGGCGATGCCGACCGGGCAGGTGTCCAGGTGGCAGACGCGCATCATGACGCAGCCGGAGACGACGAGCGGCGCGGTCGCGAAACCGAACTCCTCGGCGCCGAGCATCGCGGCGATGACGACGTCACGGCCGGTCTTCAGCTGGCCGTCGGTCTGTACGACGATGCGGTCGCGCAGGCCGTTGAGCAGCAGCGTCTGCTGGGTCTCGGCGAGGCCGAGTTCCCAGGGACCGCCCGCGTGCTTCAAAGAAGTGAGCGGGGAGGCGCCCGTACCGCCGTCGTGGCCGGAGATGAGGACGACGTCCGCGTGTGCCTTGGAGACACCCGCGGCGACCGTGCCGACGCCGACCTCGGAGACCAGCTTCACGTGGATCCGCGCCTGCGGGTTCGCGTTCTTCAGGTCGTGGATCAGCTGGGCGAGGTCTTCGATGGAGTAGATGTCGTGGTGCGGCGGCGGGGAGATCAGACCGACGCCCGGGGTGGAGTGCCGGGTCTTGGCGACCCACGGGTAGACCTTGTGGCCGGGCAGCTGGCCGCCCTCGCCGGGCTTGGCGCCCTGGGCCATCTTGATCTGGATGTCGTCCGCGTTGACCAAGTACTCGGAGGTCACACCGAAGCGGCCGGAGGCGACCTGCTTGATGGACGAGCGGCGCGCCGGGTCGTACAGACGGTCCGCGTCCTCGCCGCCCTCACCGGTGTTGGACTTGCCGCCCAGCTGGTTCATGGCGATGGCGAGCGTCTCGTGGGCTTCCTTGGAGATGGAGCCGTAGGACATGGCGCCGGTGGAGAAGCGCTTGACGATCTCGCTGGCCGGCTCGACCTCGTCGATGGAGATCGGCTCGCGGCCGGACTTGAAGCCGAACAGGCCGCGGAGCGTCATCAGGCGCTCGGACTGCTCGTTCACGCGGTCCGTGTACTTCTTGAAGATGTCGTAGCGGCGGGTGCGCGTGGAGTGCTGGAGGCGGAAGACCGTCTCCGGGTCGAACAGGTGCGGCTCGCCCTCGCGGCGCCACTGGTACTCGCCGCCTATGTCGAGGGCGCGGTGCGCGGGCGCGATGCCGCTGGCCGGGTACGCCTTCGCGTGGCGGGCGGCGACCTCCTTGGCGATGACGTCGATGCCGACGCCGCCGATCTTGGTGGCCGTGCCGATGAAGTACTTCTGGACGAAGGCCGTGTCGAGACCGACGGCCTCGAAGACCTGGGCGCCGCGGTAGGAGGCGACGGTGGAGATGCCCATCTTGGACATGACCTTGAGGACGCCCTTGCCGAGCGCGTAGATCAGGTTGCGGATGGCCTGCTCGGACTCCATGCCGGGGAGGAACGTGCCCGCCCGGACGAGGTCCTCGACGGACTCCATCGCGAGGTACGGGTTGACGGCCGCGGCGCCGAAGCCGATGAGGAGGGCCACGTGGTGGACCTCGCGGACGTCGCCGGCCTCGACCAGCAGGCCCACCTGGGTCCGCTGCTTGGTGCGGATGAGGTGGTGGTGGACGGCCGCGGTGAGCAGCAGCGAGGGGATCGGCGCGTGCTCGGCGTCGGAGTGACGGTCCGAGAGGACGATCAGCCGGGCGCCGTTCTCTATGGCGGCGTCGGCCTCGGTGCAGATCTCCTCGATGCGCGCGGCGAGCGAGTCGCCGCCGCCGGAGACCCGGTACAGGCCGGACAGCGTCGCGGCCTTCATGCCCGGCATGTCGCCGTCGGCGTTGATGTGGATGAGCTTGGCCAGCTCGTCGTTGTCGATCACCGGGAAGGGCAGGGTGACGCTGCGACAGGACGCGGCAGTCGGTTCGAGCAGGTTGCCCGCGGGGCCCAGGGAGGAGCGCAGCGAGGTGACGAGCTCCTCGCGGATGGCGTCCAGCGGCGGGTTGGTGACCTGCGCGAACAGCTGGGTGAAGTAGTCGAAGAGCAGCCGCGGGCGCTCGGACAGGGCCGCGATCGGCGAGTCCGTGCCCATGGAGCCGAGGGGCTCGCCGCCGGACTTGGCCATCGGCGCGAGGATGACGCGCAGCTCTTCCTCGGTGTAGCCGAAGGTCTGCTGGCGACGGGTGACGGAGGCGTGCGTGTGCACGATGTGCTCACGCTCCGGGAGGTCCTCCAGCTCGATCTCGCCGGCCTCCAGCCACTCCGCGTACGGGTTCTCGGCGGCGAGGCCGGCCTTGATCTCGTCGTCCTCGATGATGCGGTGCTCGACGGTGTCGACGAGGAACATGCGGCCGGGCTGCAGGCGGCCCTTGCGGACGACCTTCGCGGGGTCGATGTCGAGGACGCCGACCTCGGAGCCGAGGACGACGAGGCCGTCGTCGGTGACCCAGTAGCGGCCGGGGCGCAGACCGTTGCGGTCCAGTACGGCGCCGACCTGCTTGCCGTCGGTGAAGGTGACACAGGCCGGGCCGTCCCAGGGCTCCATCATCATGGAGTGGAACTGGTAGAAGGCGCGGCGGGCCGGGTCCATGGAGTCGTGGTTCTCCCACGCCTCCGGGATCATCATCAGCACGGAGTGCGGGAGGGACCGGCCGCCGAGGTGCAGGAGTTCGAGCACCTCGTCGAAGGAGGCGGAGTCGGATGCCTCGGGCGTACAGATCGGGAAGACGCGGTCGAGCTTGTCCTGGTCGCCGAAGAGGTCGGAGACGAGCTGGGACTCGCGAGCCGCCATCCAGTTGCGGTTGCCCTTGACCGTGTTGATCTCGCCGTTGTGCGCGACGAAGCGGTACGGGTGGGCGAGCGGCCAGCTCGGGAAGGTGTTCGTGGAGAACCGGGAGTGCACGAGCGCGATCGCGGAGGCGAAGCGGCGGTCGGACAGGTCCGGGAAGAAGGGCTCCAGCTGGCCGGTGGTCAGCATGCCCTTGTAGACGATGGTCCGGGCGGAGAGCGACGGGAAGTACACGTCGGCCTCGCGCTCGGCGCGCTTGCGCAGCACGAACGCCCTGCGGTCGAGATCGATGCCCTGGCTGGAACCGTCCGCCACGAAGAGCTGACGGAAGAGGGGCATCGTCGAGCGGGCGGTGGCGCCGAGGAGTTCGGGGGCGGTCGGGACGTCGCGCCAGCCGAGGACCGTCAGGCCCTCTTCAGCGGCGATCGTCTCAATCCGTGAGACGGCCTCGGTGGCGGTGCCCTCCGGAAGGAAGGCGATACCGACCGCGTACGAGCCCGCCTCGGGCAGCTCGAATTCGGCCACCTCGCGGAAGAAGGCGTCGGGCACCTGGGAGAGGATCCCGGCCCCGTCGCCGGAGTCGGGCTCCGAGCCGGTCGCGCCGCGGTGCTCCAGATTGCGGAGCACGGTCAGCGCCTGCTCGACCAGCGCGTGGCTCGCCTCACCGGTGAGGGTGGCCACAAAGCCGACGCCACAGGCGTCGTGCTCGTTGCGCGGGTCGTACATCCCCTGCGCGGCAGGGCGAGCATCCATGAAGGACCAGTTCTGGCCATTCGCGGAGTGCTGGGACGGCTGGCGCGGCGTACGCATCGGCTCTCCCGTCGTCGTCGTGGCATATGCAAGTGCCGAGGGACGACGTTGGCCCTCTGCGAAAGGTGCAAAATTTCGTGCAGGTTACATGATGGAGCCGTTCTCGGGAACCGGATACGGCGTTCCAACATGCGGACGCCGCGGGTCGCGGCGGAGGCCGCTCGTGGCGGCTGAACAAGGGGGCCTTTTCGGACAGATCAATGACCGTCGGCCCGATCGCGGCAGGCAACGTCGCCCAACGCTTCAATTGCTGTGCAGGCGTCATTGCCCGCAGCGCTTACGGCTCATGCCCAGTGGTTAAGGATTCGAAACCGCTGAGTAACGACTACTTATGCAGTCCCTTGCATAGCTGCTCGACTCAGCGGTGCGCGGGTCATCCTACGGCCGTACCGAACAGAGTGCCCAGGGCGTACGTCACACCGGCCGCGGCACCGCCCAGCGCGAGCTGCCGCAGTCCGCTGTACCACCAGGACCTCGCGGTCACCCTGGCCACGATCGCGCCGCACGCGAAGAGCCCGAGGAACGCGAGCAGCAGAGCGGGCCACAGAGCGGTCGCACCCAGCAGGTAAGGGAGTACGGGGAGCAGGGCGCCCAGGGCGAACGAGCCGAAGCTCGACACGGCGGCGACGGTCGGCGAGGGCAGGTCACCGGGATCGATGCCCAGCTCCTCGCGGGCGTGTATCTCCAGGGCCTGCTCGGGATCCTTCGACAGCTGCCGGGCGACCTCACGGGCGAGACCGGGCTCGACGCCCCGCGCCTGGTACAGCTCGGCGAGCTCACGCTCCTCGTCCTTCGGATGCTTCCTCAACTCCCGCCGCTCGACGTCGAGTTCGGCCTCGACGAGCTCGCGCTGCGAGGCGACGGAGGTGTACTCGCCGGCCGCCATGGAGAAGGCACCGGCGGCCAGCCCCGCGAGCCCGGTGATGACGATCGTCCGATGGGACACCGCGCCGCCCGCCACACCCGTCATCAACGCCAGGTTGGAGACCAGACCGTCCATCGCGCCGAAGACGGCGGGGCGCAGCCAGCCGCCGCTGACGTCCCGGTGGGTGTGGTTGTCGCGGTGCGCCTCGTGAAGCGTCGCCTCGGTCTCGATGATGGCCATGCCAGGGTCTCCCGAAATGCTGCTCGAACTGCGTTACTTGGACTATTTCTATTCTTGGACAACACCCAAGCTACGCCCGAAATTTCGCTCCCGCCAGCAAGGAAGGCCGTACTTACCTGGGCTTTCACCGCCCTTCGCTCATCCGTAGAGACCTGCGCACAAATGTCGACCGGGTGACGCTGAGGCGTGCGAGGCTCCGCCGAACCACTTGGTGGGGACAGATCCGCAAAGGGTCCCTCAGACCTTCCGGGACCCCGCGATGGAGAGGCACCGTCATGGCTTCGATTGCCTGCGTTCCCTCGGTACCGGCCCCCGGGGACGCCGTCGGTCTCCGCGACCGGGCGCGCGGCGCGCTGCTGGGACTCGCCGTCGGGGACGCGCTGGGGGCGCCCGCCGAGAACATGAAGCCGTCCGAGATCCGCGCACGCTGGGGCCGCATCACGGGATACGTGACCGACACTCCGGCCGGCACGGACGACACGGAGTACGCGATCTTCTCCGGGCTGCTCCTGGCCCGGCACGGTTCGGCGCTCACGCCCCGGCATGTGGAGGCGGCCTGGCATCACTGGATCGCCGACCTGGACGAGGGCCCCTTCCGGGGCGCGGGCTTCAGCGAGCGGGGCACGCTGGAGAACCTGCGGAGGGGCCTGGCCGCCCCGATCTCCGCCCAGCACCGGCACGCCTGGAGCGACGGTCTCGCCATGCGCGCGGCCCCCTTCGGCGTCTTCGCGGCGGGCCGCCCCGCCGAGGCCGCCCGCCTGGTGGCGATCGACGGTTCGGTGAGCCACGACGGCGAGGGCATCTACGGCGGCCAGGCGGTGGCGGCGGGCGTGGCCGCGGCGATGGCGGGCGCCCCGACGATGGTGGTGGTCGCCTCGGCCCTGGCGGTGATCCCCGACGACTCCTGGACGGCCCGTTCCCTGCGCCGCGCCGTCGCCTGCGCCCACCGCGGCGAACGCGCCGTCCGCTCCGCCGTCGTCATCGGCGGCTACCCCTGGACCGACCTCGCCCCCGAGGCCGTCGCCCTGGCCTTCGGCGCGTACGCGGCAGCCGACGGCGACTTCACGGAAGCCGTCCTCACCGCCGTGAACATGGGCCGCGACGCCGACACCACGGCAGCAGTGGCGGGCGCCCTGGCCGGCGCGACCAAGGGCGCCTCATCGATCCCCCCGACCTGGTCAGCAGCAATCGGCCCGGCAAAAGGCAGCTGCCTCCCATCCATGCAGGGCCACCACATCCTCGACGTGGCGGACCTCCTGACCCCGGACGAGGACGAGGTACCCCAGTGAAACCAGAACTACTGAACGACCCGAACGAGGGCACCCCTTCAGGGTCGCCTTCGCCAGGGGCGCGGGGAACTGCGCACCCAGCCCCGACGAACCCGCACATCACACTCCGGACCCCAACCCCTTCAGGGGCGCGGGGAACTGCGCACTCAGCCCTCGCGGACCCGCACATCACACCCCGGCCCCCCACCCCCTCAGGGGCGCGGGGAACTGCGCACCCAGCCACAACGGACCCGCACA
>NZ_LIQZ01000346.1 GCF_001418655.1 Streptomyces phaeochromogenes
CGGTGGCTTGTGGGGGCGAGGTGTTGCCGGGGGCCCTCATGGTCTGGTTCCGTCGAGGCTTTTGCGTTGACCTGGTGGCGTGCTGGAAACGGGCGGAGCGGGTGGGTGAGGATCGCCGCGCAGCGGTGTCTCGTCGGCCGTCACGACGGGATGCCACCCCCGCCGGGCAAGCCCCCGCACAAGCGCCTCCACCATCCGCGGATCGAACTGCGCCCCCGCACACCGCTCCAACTCCTCCAGCGCGGCCACCACAGGCCGCGCCCGCCGGTACGACCGGGTGGACGTCATCGCGTCGAAGGCGTCCGCCACCGCCACCACCCGAGCGAACTCCGGGATCTGGCCCCCCTTGAGCCCGTACGGATACCCGCTCCCGTCCAGCCGCTCATGGTGGTGCAGGATCGCCGACCTGGCCTCCCCCAGAAACCCGATCCCGCGCACCATCTCGTGCCCGTACTCGGGATGCAGTTCGATCACCCGCCGCTCCTCGGGCGTCAGCGGCCCGTCCTTGCGCAACAGCCGTGTGGGAACCCCGAGTTTGCCCACGTCGTGGAGGATCCCGGCGAACCTGAGCACCTCGGCCCGCTCGTCGTCCATGCCCAGTTCGCGCGCGATCACCATCGAGGCCTGCCCCACCCGCTCGCTGTGCCCGCGCGTGTACCCGTCCTTGATGTCGACGGCCTGCACGAGCGCCCGGATGGTCGCCTGGTGGGCGGCCCGTTCCCGGTGGTACTGGGCGAACACCCACCACGACACGTACATCGGCAACAGCACGAGCAACGCGGAGACCGGCCCGTACGGACTGCGCCAGAGCACCGCCATCATCAGCCCGGCGAGCCCGTGCACGGCGACGGGGGCGAGCGAGCGGAGGAAGAGTCCGCGCCAGGCACTCCGTACGGGCACCCGCTCGGCGAGCACCAGGATCCCGCCGTCGAGCACGGTCAGCACCAGGCAGAACGCCACGACGGCCGCGCCGGCGGTCACGAGGACGTAGGGGAAGTGGGACGAGAGGACCGCGTCCCGCCCGTCCAGCGCCCAGTGCACCCACGAGGCGGCCCATGCCGCGAGCGCGAGCTGCCCGGCCCGCCACACCCGGCGCAGCCACCGGGGCCGCTGCTCGACCCGGGTCAGCAGCGCCCCCGGCAGAGCCACGAGCGCCGCGGCCGGAGGCGGCAGCAGAAAGGCCGCGGCGAGGATCACGGGCGTGTGCCATCTGGGGGAACCGCCCGGTTCCCCGGCCACCCCGGCGCCCTCGGGTGTGCGGCCCGCCGCGAACCGGCTTCCGGCGAGCCCTTCGCACCCCGCGCAGAGCGCCGCGAAGAGGACCACCGCGCCCCACGGCGCATGCGTGGCCGGCAACGGAAGCGCACAGCACGCCGCTCCGAGCGCGGTGCAGACGACGTAGACACGCGCCCACGGCGAAACCGGCCGCATGGCGTCCCCTTCCCTGTGGCCCGGCCCCTGTCGGCCGACCGGGCGGGGCGGCTCCGGCACAGGCCCCGTACAGGACCTGGGACCACAAGCCCCGTACAGGCCCTGGGACATGGACGATAGGACGGCCGGGCACGGCTCGGGGGAGTCATGGAACGATTCGCCGGGCCCAGGAGGCAGATTCGCCCGTTCGAGTGAGCCAGGTGCACGCGGGGGGCTGCGTCGTCAGGGCGTCCGCCGTCGGAACGCCGTCAGAACGCCGTCAGAACGCCGTCAGAGCCTCGTCGAAGTCGAAGCCGTCAGTGCGCCACATCGGCCGCGAGCGCCCGGCTCAGCTGCTCCACCGTCGCCGGTGACTCGCGCTGGAACGCGGGGATGTCGAGGCCGTCGTCCCCCATGACGGTCAGCAGCGCCCGGTCGCCGACCGCCATCACGATGACGTGCCCGGAGCCGCACCTCGCCACCACCTCGCGAAGCGCGCCGACGCCCGCCTGGTCCGCCATCCGCCTCCCCACCCCGAGCGTCGCGGCGGCCAGCGCGGCGACGGACTCGGGGTGGACGGAGTCCGAGTCGTGGACGACGAGGAGGCCGTCCGCCGTGGACAGAACGCTCTGGGATATCCCCATCACCCGGTCCCGCAGCGAGGTCAGGATCTCCGTCAGGGGACTGGGCGGCGGCTGTTCACTCATGACGAGCTCCTTGCTAAAGGCATATGCAAACCTGGTACGGTCCAATTGGCACGCGCCAAGGGGGTCAGTCGGATTCCGGCAGTCCCGTCAGGCCACGCCGGACACGGCGGAGCATGTCGACGGAAGGTTGGTCGGCGGCCAGGTCCTCGGGCGAGAGCATGGGGAGAACGAACGGCTGCGCCCCCGGAGATTCACCGGCGGTGTCCCCGTCGGCCCCGGACGGCGAGGCCGCGCCCCGCACGGGCAGCGGCGGTCTCCCGACCGGCGGTAACGGCCGCGACGGCGATGCCTGTTGCACCTGCGGGTTCTGCTGCGCCTGCGGCGCTTCTTGTCCCTGGGGTGCCTGTGGCACCTCTTGGCCCTGCGGTGCCTGTGGAACCTGCGACGGAGTGCCGGATTCGGTGGAGCGCCCGGGCCGCGCCTTTGGGGCGTCCGCGTCCGGTCCTCGTGTCCGCCGTTTCGCGGCCCGCCTCGCTTCGGCCTCCGTGCTCCGTCGGCGCATCGCTGCCCGACGTCTGCGTGAACTCACTACCCCCCCGTCCCCCCGTCCTTCCCTGCGGCAAAAGCATTGCTTCCCCCCGCGGGCCGTTGGCCCGCCGGACCCTCACGTGCCGGCCCTTCTCCCACCCTCGACGCACCGCCGGGCCTGCGCCTCGGCAGTGGTTCGGCCTTGGACTGCGACCCGAACCCGGACGCTGACCCCGACCCGGCGCCCGACCTCGACGGCTGCGGTGTCGCAGAGCGCCGTTCGGGCAGTACGCGGGGCGCGGTGCTCGGCCTGGCACCGGGTTCCCTGCCCGCGTCCCACCGGACGAGGTCCAGAGCCTCCAGCCGGGTCAGGTCGAGCATGACCGCGTACAGCCCGCGCCCGAGCGTGAAGGCGATGTCCCGGGCCGTACGGCGCCCGTTGACGGTGTTCAGTACGGACTGATGGCGGTGCGGCAGCCAGCGGCCAGGCCCGGAGCCCGTGACCGGTGTGGGCCGCACGCGCGCGAGTTCTCCCGGCGCCCCCCACGGACCGGACAACTGCACCATCCGCCGTGTGGTCTCCTCGGTCAGCCGCCTCGGCTCCACACCCGGCGTGGCGAGGAGAGTGGGCTCCGGGTCGCTCAGCGTCCAGCTGCCGGGCGGACCGAGCGCCATGGCGAAGGCCGCGTCGAACACGGCCGCGGTGCACACGATCTCCAGTTCGGCGGCGCCGATCAGGCCCTCGGCGACCAACTGCCCGCCCAGCCGGTCCACATCACGCTCCGCCGCACACGCGGCCAGCCAGGCCTCGTCGTCGATGCGGCCCGGAGTGAGCAGGACCGAGGTGGCGGTCGGCGCGCCCGGTGTCTCGACCGCGCCGATCAGACCGTCCCTCAGATGAATCGTTCCGCCCGGGGCGCCGGAGACCCGCACCGTACCGGTGAAGCCCTCCTCGTACAGCCCCTGCAGAAGCGCGGGCAGATTGCGCGCCGGGGCTCCCGTCATGCGAGCACCTCTGCGACACGGTCGCCCAGACTCCGCGTGGCGAGCGCCAGGTTGGCCCGCTCGCGGTCCATGCCCGCCGCCAGCAGCAGGGGGTCGCCGGCCGGCCGTGTCACCGCGAGCAGCACCTGATGGCGCCGCGCACTGGTCGTGATCACGCTCTCCAACTCCCCCTCGGCGCCCGCCTGTCCGAGCCGCTCGACGATGAGCGCGGCGAGTTCGGCGCACTCCGCGCCGCCCGCGGCCTCCTCGGAGTCGCCGGCCACCCCGTAGGTGAGGCCCGTGACCGCGTCGACCAGGGCGACACCGATGACCCCGGGGGAGTCGAGGAGCCGGGCCAGGGAGGCTTCAACGGCCGTTGTCATTTCCCCGTTTCCCCCTTCACGTCCGAACGTCGCACAGTACTTTGAACGTCAACTAACACAACAGGTAACAAAGTTGATGTTTTGTGACGCACAAGCCACTTGTGTTCGATCGTAGTTGTACGAGCAACGACCGTCAGCGTCACTGAGGAATTGGGGCAACATGAACATCGAGACCGCGCTCAAGGAAGCCATGACCGTGGACGGGGCCATCGGCATCGCCCTCGTCGACTACGAAAGCGGAATGTCGCTCGGCACGCTCGGCGGCGGGCCGTCGCTCGACCTGGAACTCGCCGCGGCGGGCAACACCGAGGTGGTGCGCTCGAAGATGCGCACTCTGGCGTCGCTGGCCATGGACGACACCATCGAGGACATCCTGATCACGCTGGGCAAGCAGTACCACCTGATCCGCCCGCTCGGCAGCAGCAGCGGCACGCTCTTCCTCTACCTCGCGCTCGACCGCTCCCGCAGCAACCTGGCGCTGGCCCGGCACAGCCTGAAGCGGATCGAGAACGGCCTGGAGATCTGAAACGGGCTTGGACACCCGACACCGCTGCCCGCTGCCCGCTGCCGGACCGGTCGACCCGGTCCGGCCGCGGGCAGCTTGGCGACCGGGGCCGGTGTCAGGACCGGCGGCACGGAGACAGAGACAGGAACCGGGGCGGTGTCAGCCCTCGGTGGCCGCGCCCCGGATGTCGGCGACAGCGACGTCGTGCTCGGGCACGGTCTCGCCCGAGCGGATCAGCTCGATGCGGCCCATGACCTTCGCCCGAAGGTCGGTCGGCACGTCGTCATGGCCGCAGCACCGCTTGACCAGCTTCTTCACGGCCTGCTCGAGACCGTACTTCTCCAGGCACGGGGAGCACTCCTCGAAGTGCACCTCGAACTTGGTGCAGTCGGCATCCGGCATCTCCCGGTCGAGGAACTCGTAGAGATGATCGAGTACTTCACTGCAGTCCGTCTCGTGCGGCTCTCCGCAGCTCATGAGCCCGAGCCTTTCGTTCCGTCCGACTCCCCGGCGCCCGCCGGGACCAGACCGCGGTCCTTCGCGTAGTCCTCGAGCATGCCGCGCAACTGGCGACGGCCCCGGTGCAGCCGGGACATCACCGTACCGATGGGTGTCCCCATGATGTCCGCGATCTCCTTGTACGCAAAGCCCTCTACGTCAGCGAGATAGACGGCGATGCGGAATTCCTCGGGGATCGCCTGCAGCGCGGACTTGACGTCCGAGTCGGGCAGGTGGTCGAGCGCCTGCGACTCGGCGGAGCGCAGACCGGTCGACATGTGCGACTCGGCGCGCGCCAGCTGCCAGTCCTCGATCTCCTCGGCGGCCGACCGCTGGGGCTCGCGCTGCTTCTTGCGATACGAGTTGATGAAGGTGTTGGTGAGGATCCTGTACAGCCACGCCTTGAGGTTGGTGCCCTCACGGAACTGGTGGAAGGACGCATACGCCTTCGCGTACGTCTCCTGCACCAGGTCTTCGGCGTCGGCCGGGTTCCGCGTCATGCGCAGCGCGGCCGAGTACATCTGGTCGAGGAACTCCAGCGCGTCCCGCTCGAAGCGCGCACTGCGCTCGGCGGTCGACTCGCCGCTGCCCGGGCCCTCGGGCTGCTCCGCCTGGCCGTTTTCGGTCCCTGCGTCGGTCCCTGTGACCGGACCCACCTCCTCCAGAGTCTGGGCAGGACCGAAACCGGACCCACCAGAATCGGAGGATAGACGACGATCCGGCCCGGCCGCCGCCCGAATAGGGGTGGTCTTTGCCGCATGCAGAACAGACCACTCCAGGTCAGCGCTGCTGCTACGGCTCGGGCAGATGGTCGAACCCATGCGGCGGACTTCCTCTCATGCGACTTCTCACAGCACGTGTCGTGCCGTCTGATCCGCACAACAGTGGCCCGGGGCTCAGCATTCCCGGGGGTCACCCGAGTGATGAGGTCCACTCGTCACCCGAGTGACGAGGTCCATTTCAGTACGCCATCGGTGATGATCTTCAGGGCCTGGTCCTGGTCGAGAGGGGCACGCTTCGGCACGGCGAAGCCATGATCGCCGTACGGCACCTCGACCATCTCGTACGCGTCCTCCGGGGACTCGTACACGCCCTCCGGAGACTCGTACGAGCCCTCCGGGAACTCCTCAGGTCTGCCGAACGGGTCGTTGCCGCCCTGGACGACGAGCGTGGGCACCCCGGCTCCGAGCAGTTCGCCGGCGCGGGACTTCTCCGGCTTGCCCGGCGGGTGAAGGGGGAAGCTGAGCGCGAGGACGGCGTGGGCGCCGAGTTCGGTGGCGGTGCGGCAGGCGACGCGGGCTCCGGCGCTGCGTCCGCCCGCGATCACGGGCAGGCCTGGCTTCGCCAGGAGCGGCCAGACGCCCCGCCATCCCACGTCCAGCGTCTTCGGCGCGGGCGCGACCTTCTTGCCCGCCACCCGCCAGGGCTGCTCGACGAGGGCCACGCTCACACCGTGCCCGGGCAACTCGGCGGCGAGCGCCCGCAGGTCCCGCGCCTCGATCCCGCCGCCGGCGCCATGACCGACGGCCAGCACCAGCCGTGCCTTCCTCGCCCGGTGCCAGGTGACGCGGGCCGTACCCGCGTCGGTGTCGATGGTCTCGATGATCTCCGTCACATGATCCGTCACGTCAGAAGAGTGTGCCCTCTTCGGGCCCCTCCAGCTCCTTCAGCAGCTCCGGCCCGTTGTTGCGGACGTTGCTCACGGCCGTGGAGACGGGGTAGGCCCGCATCAGCCCCTCCGGCGGCGGCGCGAGCAGGGAGCGCAGGTCCTCGACGTCCGTACGGGACGGGTCGAGCCAGGAGTCCCAGCGGTCCGGGGTGAGCATGAGCGGCATACGCGGGTGGATGTCGGCCAGCGCGCGCGGCCCCTCCTCCGGTCCGGCGGCGAGCGGCGAGGTCTCGGCCTCCGTGGTGATGACGGAGCACGTCACCCACCAGGCCCGCGGATGGTCGTCGGGCAGCGTCTTGTCCCGCCAGAACTCGTACAGCCCGGCCATCGCGAAGACGGACCCGTCGGCGGGGAGCACGAAGTACGGCTGCTTGCGGGGCCGCTTCTTCTTGCCCTCGACCTCCAGCTCGCGCTCGCCGGTACCGGTCACCCACTCGTAATAGCCGTCGGCGGGGATGATGCAGCGCCGGGTGGCGAAGGCCCGCCGGTACGAGGGCTTCTCGTGGACGGTCTCGGCCCGGGCGTTGATCATCCGGGCGCCGCCCTCGGGGGTCTTCGCCCAGGACGGGACGAGGCCCCACTTCAGCGTGCGCAGCTGCCGAACCGGCTTCGGGTCTGCCGCGTCCTTAACAGGACGGTCCAGGACCGCGTAGACCTCTTTGGTGGGAGCCACGTTGAAGTCGGGGGCCAGAGCCTCCTCCGGCTCCCACTTCTCGATCTCAAAGATTCCTGCGAGATCCTCGGGTCCACGACTCGCTGCATACCGTCCGCACATACGTGCCAGACTGCCAGATTCCATACGACCCGAGGGAGCCCAACCCCACAATGGACAGCATCGCCGCCACCTCGCTGGCCTCCCTCTGGGACGAGGTTTTCGGGAGCCAGCCCGACCCGGACACCTGGGTGGTCATAGCCACGATGGTCGCGGCACTGGCCGTGATCGTCCCGCACAACGTCTGGCGGCTCTCGCGCAACGCCATCACCATCGCGCACGAGGGCGGCCACGGTCTGGTGGCACTGCTCACCGGTCGCAGCCTCAGCGGTATCAGGCTGCACTCGGACACCAGCGGCCTCACCGTCAGCCGCGGCAAGCCGACCGGCCTCGGCATGATCCTCACGGCGGCCTCGGGCTACACCGCTCCCCCGCTGCTCGGCCTCGGCGGCGCCGCGCTGCTGGCCGCGGGCCACATCACGGCCCTGCTGTGGCTGGCCACCCTGCTCCTCGTGGCGATGCTGGTGATGATCCGCAACGCGTACGGCGCCCTGACCGTCCTCCTCACCGGCGGCACGTTCGTGGTGGTCTCCTGGCTGGCCGGCCCCCAGGTCCAGGCCGCCTTCGCCTACGCCGTCGTCTGGTTCCTCCTCCTCGGCGGCGTCCGCCCGGCCTTCGAACTCCAGATGAAGCGCAGCCGCGGCGGAGCCGGCGACTCCGACGCCGACCAGCTCTCCCGCCTGACCCACGTCCCGGCGGGCGTGTGGCTGTTCCTGTTCCACGCGGTGTCACTGTGCTCGCTGATAGGAGGGGGCAGGTGGCTGCTGGGGTTGTGAAGGCTCCTCCGGAACGGGGTCTTCAGAGCTCGACGAACTGCGCGACCAGCCACAACGCACCCGCACCCAACCCGCGACCCCCGTTCCCGGCCAAACCCAGCAGAGCGAACCCGCACTAAAGTGAGGGCATGCCCGTTAACGCCGCCCACACCGCCCTCTGGCCCGCCCCGCACGCGAGCGGAGCCGTCGACGCGACGGTCCACGTGCCCGGGTCCAAGTCGGTCACCAACCGCGCCCTCGTCCTCGCCGCCCTCGCGGCGGAGCCCGGCTGGCTGCGCCGCCCCCTCCGCTCCCGCGACACCCTCCTGATGGCCGGCGCCCTGCGTGCGATGGGCGTGGGCATCGAGGAGGGCGTCGGCCCGGACGGCTCCGGCGAGGCATGGCGTGTCATCCCCTCGGGCCTGCACGGCCCGGCGACGGTCGACGTCGGCAACGCCGGCACGGTGATGCGGTTCCTGCCCCCGGTCGCCGCCCTCGCGGACGGCCCCATCCGGTTCGACGGCGACCCGCGTTCGTACGAGCGCCCCCTGCACGGAGTGATCGACGCGCTGCGTGCCCTCGGCGCCCGTATCGACGACGACAGCCGCGGCGCGCTGCCGCTGACCGTGCACGGCTCCGGGGCGCTGGAGGGCGGCCCGGTGGAGATCGACGCGTCCTCGTCGTCCCAGTTCGTCTCGGCGCTCCTGCTGTCCGGCCCGCGCTTCAACCAGGGCGTGGAGGTACGGCACACGGGCTCCAGGCTCCCCTCCATGCCGCACATCCGGATGACCGTCGACATGCTGCGCTCGATCGGTGCCCAGGTGGACACCCCGGAGTCGGGCGGCGAACCGAACGTCTGGCGGGTCACACCGGGCGCGCTCCTCGGCCGCGACCTCACCGTCGAGCCGGACCTGTCGAATGCCCAGCCCTTCCTGGCGTCCGCCCTGGTCACCGGCGGCCGGGTCGTCATCCCGGACTGGCCGCTGCGCACCACCCAGCCCGGCGACAAGCTGCGTGAGATCTTCACCGAGATGGGCGGTTCCTGCGAACTGACCGACCGGGGCCTGGAGTTCACCGGTTCCGGCTCGATCCACGGCATCGACGTGGACCTGGGCGAGGTCGGCGAACTGACCCCGGGCATCGCGGCGGTCGCGGCCCTCGCCGACTCCCCCTCCACCCTGCGCGGCGTGGCCCATCTGCGCCTGCACGAGACGGACCGGCTGGCCGCGCTCACCAAGGAGATCAACGAACTGGGCGGCGACGTCACCGAGACCGCGGACGGCCTCCACATCCGCCCGCGCGCGCTGCACGGCGGGGTCTTCCACACCTACGACGACCACCGCATGGCCACCGCGGGCGCGATCATCGGCCTCGCGGTCGACGACGTACAGATCGAGAACGTGGCGACGACGGCGAAGACCCTCCCGGACTTCCCCGATCTGTGGACCGGAATGCTCGGGAACTGACGGGCGGACCAGGATCATGCGCCGTTACGGCAAGCACACCGACGAGGACGACATCCGCCAGCGCCCGAACCGCAAGGGCAACCGGCCTCGTACGAACATCCGCCCCAAGCACGAGGAGGCGGTCGAGGGCATGGTCGTCACCGTCGACCGGGGCCGTCTGACCTGTCTGGTGGACGACCGGGTCGTCATGGCGATGAAGGCCCGCGAACTGGGCCGCAAGGCCGCGGTCGTCGGCGACCGGGTAGCCATCGTCGGCGACCTGTCCGGCGAGAAGGACACCCTCGCCCGCATCGTCCGCATCGAGCCGCGCACCTCGGTGCTGCGCCGCACGGCCGACGACGACGATCCGTACGAGCGTGTGGTCGTCGCCAACGCCGACCAGCTGGCCATCGTCACGGCCCTGGCCGACCCCGAGCCCCGCCCGCGCCTCATCGACCGCTGTCTGGTGGCGGCGTACGACGGCGGCCTGGACCCCCTGCTGGTCCTGACGAAGTCGGACCTGGCCCCGCCCGACGAACTCCTGGAGATGTACGGGGCGTTGGGCGTCCCGTATGTCGTGACGAGCCGTCAGGAGCTGGAGAGCGGCGAGGCGCTGGACCGCGTGCACAAGCAGCTGGACGGCAAGATCACGGCGTTCGTGGGTCACTCGGGCGTCGGCAAGACGACACTCGTCAACGCCCTCGTGTCGCGGGAGCGGCGGCGCTCCACGGGCGTGGTCAACGCGGTCACCGGCCGCGGCCGGCACACCACGACGTCGGCACGGGCGATCCCCCTGCCCGACAACGACGGCTGGGTCGTCGACACGCCGGGCGTACGGTCCTTCGGCCTGCACCACGTGGACCCGTCCCGCGTCATCAAGGCCTTCCCGGACCTGGAGCCCGGCACCGAGGGCTGTCCACGCGCCTGCAGCCACGACGAACCGGACTGCGCACTGGACGCGTGGGTGGCCGAGGGGCACGCGGACCCGGCCCGCCTCTACTCGCTGCGCCGGCTGCTCTCCACGCGCGAACGGCGCGAGGGGGACTGATCTCCGGCTCATCTCCGGCCGGCTTCCGGCCGATCTCGGAGCGATCCCGACCGATCTCCGTTTGACCTCAGTGTTGTTTGCATCCCCGCTGCGACGGTAAAGGCATAATCGCACCAAGCGGGATGCAAGCGAGACGAAGCGGTCACGGAGCGTGGGAGGGCATCACATGGCGTGGCTGCTGGTTGTCGTTGCGGGGCTCCTGGAGACGGGCTTCGCCGTCTGCCTCAAGCTCTCCCACGGCTTCACGAGACTCTGGCCCACAGTGGCCTTCTGCGTTTTCGCCCTGGGCAGCTTCGGTCTCCTCACCCTGTCGCTCAAGAAACTCGATGTGGGCCCGGCCTACGCGGTCTGGACGGGCATCGGCGCCGCCGGCACCGCCATCTACGGCATGATCTTCCTCGACGACCTGGTCTCGACCCTGAAGATCATCTCGATCTCCCTGGTGATCATAGGAGTCATCGGCCTGCAGCTGTCGGGCTCGTCCCACTAGGAACAGGCCACCTGTCTGCGCCCACCCTCAGCCGCATCAACTCACCGACCGCACAGTCGTCAAGGCGTCCCGAACCATCCCCGCCGTACCGCCCTCCCCGGCAGGGGCGAGCACGCACGACACCCCCAGCCGCACCACGAGTTCACAGGCCCGGGCCAACTCCGAGGCCTCGGACTTCGACGCACCCGGCACGGCCAGCGACGCGACGGCCCGGTCCCGCACCAGTCCCACGAAGTCCCCCGGCGACGGCAACGGCCCATCGGCCCTCCGCTGAGCGGGCACGGCCGACGAGGACGGCACCGCGGACAGGGTGGGCGAGGGCAGCCGCTCCGCCCAGCACCCCGTGAGCATCGCCCGCACCAGCGCGTTGCCCCGGGCCGCCGACACCGTCCACTCCGCCGCCGCGGCCAGCCGCTCCCGAGGCTCCGAACGGCTCACGAGAGCCCGCTCGACCCCCGCGAGATACGCGTCGGCCTCCCGCCGTACGAGCGCACGCGCGAGCCCGTCCTTGCTCCCGAACTCGTTGTAGAGGGTCTGCCGGGAAACCCCGGCCGCGGCGGCCACGTCGACCATCCGCACGGTGGACCACGGACGGCGTCCGAGCGCCGTGTGGGCGGCGTCCAGTAGGGATTCCCGCGCTGCAGGCATCGTCGCCTCCCGAGGGCGATCGGCTCTGCGCTTCAGAGTTGACGCGCACGGAGGCACTGTCAAGGGTTCGCGACACGACCAGGGGGCGCCAAGCGCCGCCAAGGGGCGCGCGACTGTGCCGAACCGCGGCTCGTCGCGGGGTGCGACCGGCTGCGGCGGGGCGCGACCGGCCGCATCCGACCCGTACCTGTAACACAACCCCCGGTCTCCCCCCGTTCCCCGCGGAGCGACCCGGAAGATACGGTTCGCTCATGCCCGACTATCGCGATGACCTGCGCCTCGCCCATGTCCTGGCGGACGCCGCCGACGCCGCGACGATGGACCGGTTCAAGGCGCTCGACCTCAAGGTCGAGACCAAGCCGGACATGACTCCGGTGAGCGAGGCCGACAAGGCCGCCGAGGAGCTGATCCGCGGCCACCTCCAACGGGCACGGCCGCGGGACGCGATCCTCGGCGAGGAGTACGGCGTCGAGGGCACCGGCCCCCGCCGCTGGGTGATCGACCCGATCGACGGCACCAAGAACTACGTACGCGGCGTACCCGTCTGGGCCACGCTCATCGCGCTGATGGAGGCGAGCGAGGGCGGCTACCAGCCGGTCGTCGGCGTGGTCTCCGCGCCCGCGCTGAGCCGCCGCTGGTGGGCGGCGAAGGGCCACGGCGCGTTCACCGGCCGCAGCCTGTCGTCCGCGTCCCGGCTCAAGGTCTCCCAGGTCTCGCGGATGCGGGACGCGTCCTTCGCGTACTCCTCGCTGAGCGGCTGGGAGGAGCGCAGCCTGCTCGACGGCTTCCTCGACCTGACCCGCGAGGTGTGGCGCACGCGCGCGTACGGCGACTTCTGGCCGTACATGATGGTCGCCGAGGGCTCGGTCGACATCTGCGCGGAGCCCGAACTGTCGCTGTGGGACATGGCGGCGACCGCGATCGTCGTGACCGAGGCGGGCGGCTCCTTCACCGGCCTCGACGGCCGCCCGGGCCCGCACAGCGGAAACGCGGCCGCGTCGAACGGCATCCTCCACGACGAGCTGCTGGGTTATCTGAACCAGCGCTACTGAGGCGCCCGGGGGCAGTTGAGGCACCGACAGACGAGAATGCGCCCCAAATATCGCCTGCACGCGCCCTCTTGTTGACCGTCTCTTTAACTGCGACTCTGAGAGTCCCCCCACTTGTGAACTTGTGAATCCGTTAACTAACGGATTCCTAGGAGGTGGCTCCGTCCATGCTCGTCCGCGACGCCATGAGCACGGTGGTCCTCACCATCGGACCCGCTCACACCCTCCGGCAGGCCGCCGCGCTGATGTCCGCACGCCGCGTGGGAGCGGCCGTGGTTCTCGACCCCGACGAAGGCGGGCTCGGTATCCTCACCGAGCGCGACATCCTCAACTCCGTAGGCCTGGGCCAGAGCCCGGACGCCGAGCGGGCCCACGCCCACACGACCACCGACGTGGTGTTCGCCGCCCCGACCTGGACGCTGGAGGAGGCGTCGCTCGCCATGACCCACGGCGGTTTCCGCCACCTCGTCGTCCTCGACCGCGGCGAGCCGGTCGGCATCGTCTCGGTCCGCGACATCATCCGCTGCTGGGCACCGCTGCGACAGCACGCCCCGGCCTGAGCGCAGCTCTGCTTCGACCCGGCTCTACGTCAACCCGGCTCTCCTTGAGCACGGCCGGGGACCCGAACGACTCGGACAGCGAACGGGCCGGATCTCCGGTACGGGAGATCCGGCCCGCTCTTCCACGACAAGCGTTCCAGTGCTGGCGTCAGCCGCGCAGGGCCTGGACCGCGGCTTCCAGCCGCTTGCCGAAGTCTCCGTCGGCCTGACGGAAGTTGTCGATCGCGCGCTCGGCGATGTCGTCGCGCGAGACCTTGGCGATGAAGCCCGCGAGGTTGTCGATCAGCCGGCCCTTCTCGTCCTCGGACATCAGGCGGTAGAGGTTGCCCGCCTGCACGAAGTCGTCGTCCTCGGAGTGGACCGGGGCCTCGTGGTTGCCGGTGCCGGCCGTGAAGTTCGCGGTCGCCTGCCACAGTGGCCGTTCCGTCTGGAACGGGCCGCCGAAGCTGTTCGGCTCGTAGTTCTTGGCACCCTTGTGGCGGCCGTCGTACAGGAAACCGTCACGGGAGTGCGTACGCGCCTCGGTGGCGTGCGGACGGTTCACCGGCAGGTGGTCGGCGTTGACGCCGACGCGGTAGCGGTGGGCGTCGCCGTACGCGAACAGGCGGCCCTGGAGCATCTTGTCGGGCGAGGGCCCGATGCCCGGCACGAAGTGCGCGGGCGAGAAGACGCTCTGCTCGACCTCGGCGAAGACGTTCTCCGGGTTGCGGTCGAGCTCCAGCCTGCCGATCTCGATCGGCGGGTAGTCCTCGTGCGGCCACACCTTGGTGAGGTCGAACGGATTGAAGCGGTACGTCGCCGCGTCGGCCGCCGGCATGATCTGCACCTGCACGGTCCAGGTCGGGAAGTCGCCGCGCTCGATCGACTCGCGCAGATCGCGCTGGTGCGAGTCGGCGTCCTCGCCGGCGATCCTCGCGGCCTCCGCCGAGGTGAGGTTCTTGATGCCCTGGTCGGTCTTGAAGTGGTACTTGACCCAGAAGACCTCGCCGGCCTCGTTGTTCCACTGGTAGGTGTGCGAGCCGTACCCGTTCATGTGGCGGTACGAGGCGGGGATGCCGCGGTCGCCGAAGAGCCAGGTCACCTGGTGGGTGCTCTCCGGGCTGAGCCCCCAGAAGTCCCAGACGTTGTCGGCCTCCTGGGAGCCCGTGTACGGGTCGCGCTTCTGCGTGTGGATGAAGTCGGGGAACTTGATGGCGTCCTTGACGAAGAACACCGGGGTGTTGTTGCCGACGAGGTCGTAGTTGCCCTCCTCGGTGTAGAACTTCAGCGCCCAGCCGCGCGGGTCACGGACGGCGTCGGCCGAACCGAGGTTGCCGGCCACGGTGGAGAAGCGCAGAAAGGTCTCGGTCCGCCTGCCGACCTCGGAGAGGAAGTGGGCGCGCGTGTACCGGCTGACATCGGCGGTCACGGTGAAGGTGCCGTAGGCGCCGGCGCCGCGGGCGTGCACCACACGCTCCGGGATGCGCTCGCGGTTGAAGTGGGCGAGCTTCTCCAGGAGGAGCTGGTCCTGGACGAGAACAGGGCCGCCGATCCCCGCGGTCTCGCTGTTCTGGTTGTCGGCCACCGGCGCGCCGGCCTCCGTCGTAAGCGGTCCCTGAGTCACGTACGCCTCCTGCGGTATTCCTCGCTGATCCCTGCCGGTCTCTGCTGACCTCGCCCCCTCAGCCAGAACCGAACTCGATCCTACAATAGACAATGTCTAAGTCAAGGAGAGCTCCAAAGTCACACCCGTTCGGAAACTGGGCCTGCTAGCTGTTAGGCTTGGTGATATGAGCGACCTGTTGGAACGACTGCGCGGACGCGGCTGGCGCATGACCGCGCAGCGGCGCGTCGTGGCCGAGGTCCTCGACGGCGATCACGTCCATCTGACGGCCGACGAGGTCCATGCGAGGGCCGTGGCCAAGCTGCCCGAGATCTCCCGGGCGACCGTCTACAACACCCTGGGTGAGCTGGTCTCACTCGGCGAGGTGCTGGAAGTCGCCACGGACAAGCGCGCGAAGCGGTACGACCCGAACGCGCACAGTCCGCACCACCACCTGGTCTGCGCCCAGTGCGGCGCGATCAAGGACGTCCACCCGGGCGGCAATCCGCTGGCGGACCTCCCCGACTCCGAGCGCTTCGGCTTCACGGTCTCGGGCGTCGAGGTGACGTACCGCGGCGTATGCCCGAACTGCGCGACCGCCTGACGCCCCGCCCTACACTCCCCCGAAGCCCCGGCCACAAGAAGGCCGGGGCTTTCGACATCCCCGCGCTCTTCCTTCTCGCCCCCGAACACACCGAAGGCCCGGAACCAATGGTTCCGGGCCTTCGGCCTTCAGTAGCGGGGACAGGATTTGAACCTGCGACCTCTGGGTTATGAGCCCAGCGAGCTACCGAGCTGCTCCACCCCGCGGCGATGTCTGAACAGTACGTCACCGGCGCCGACCAGTGCAAATCAGTTCCCTGCGCCCTTGATGGAGCACCTTCACAGCCCGGCCGACACCTTCAGCCCGTCCGGCGT
>NZ_LIQZ01000347.1 GCF_001418655.1 Streptomyces phaeochromogenes
AGGTGCGCAGTTCCCCGCGCCCCCAAGGAAGGCACGCGGCCTCCCGCGCCCCCGCGAAGCGTGCCGCGCCCCTGAAGACGCACGGTTCTCCGCCCGCCCTGGGGTGATTCGTGGGTGGCCCCCGGCTGGAAATCGGCCTCGCGTTAGATTGATCTCGTGCTCTCTCGTCTCACGCGCCTCCAGGCCGTTGCCGTCTGCGCTGTTCCTGTTGTGGCTCTGCTGGCCACGGCGGTGTTCGTGCCGTTGCCGTTTTCGGTGGCTCAGCCGGGGATGACGGCGAATGTCCTCGGCGAGAACAAGGGCGACCCGGTCATCACGATCACCGGCGCGGACACGCACAAGACGCGCGGCCAGCTGCGGATGACGACCATCGAGGCGACGGGGCCCGACCAGGACGTGAGCCTGGGGGACGTGCTCGACGGCTGGTTCCGTACGGATCAGGCGATCATGCCGCGCGACTCCGTGTACCCGAGCGGCGACAGCGTGAAGGAGATCGAGGAGCACAACGCCGAGGAGATGAAGAAGTCCCAGGACACCGCCACCGAGGCCGCCCTCAATCACCTCGGCGAGAACTCGGGCGACATCAAGGTCACCCTGAAGCTCGCGGACGTCGGCGGGCCCAGCGCCGGGCTCCTCTTCTCCCTCGGCATCGTCGACAAGCTGGACGGCGACGGCAGCGGCGGCGACCTCACCGGAGGTCGCAACATCGCGGGCACCGGGACCATCGACGCCGACGGGAAGGTCGGCGCGGTCGGCGGTGTCGCCCTCAAGACGCAGGCCGCCCGCCGCGACGGCGCCACGGTCTTCCTGGTCCCGAAGGCGGAGTGCTCGGACGCCGAGTCGAACCTCCCGAAGGGGCTCCGCCTCATCCCGGTGACCACTCTGAAGGGCGCGGTCGCCGCCCTGGTGGCCCTGGAGACGGGCCAGGGCTCCGTCCCGAACTGCTAGCGGAAGCGCCCCCGGGGGGAGTCCCCGCTCAGCCCTCCTTGACGAACCCCTCGTCCTTCATCCAGTCCAGCGCCACCGCGTGCGGGTCCTCCCCGTCCACGTCCACCCGCGCGTTCAGCTCCTGTGCCACGTCGTTGTTCAGGCGTTTGGTGATCGGGTCGAGGACGATCGCGATCGCCGGGTACTTCTTCAGCGCCTTGGAGTTGATCTCCGGGGCCACGTTGTAGTTGGGGAAGAATTTCTTGTTGTCCGCCATCACGGCCAGGTTCATCGACTTGATGCGCCCGTCGGTGGTGAAGACCTCCCCGTACGTGCAACTCCCCTTCGCCGCCTGGGTGTAGATGATCCCGGTGTCCATCTGCGTGATGTTCCCGGCGGGCAGTTTCATGCCGTACGCCTTCTCCATGCCCGGCAGCCCGTCGGCCCGGTTGGCGAACTCGCTCTCCACGCAGAGCGTGACCGCCTTCGGGTCGGACTTCGACAGCGCGGCCACGTCGGAGAGGGTCTTCGTGCCGTACTTCTTGAAGTTGGCCTGGTTCATGGCGAGGGCATACGTGTTGTTGAGCGCCGACGGCGGCAGCCAGGTCAGGCCGTTCTTCCGGTCGGCCTCGCGTACTGCCTCCCACTGCTTCTGCGGGTCGGTGACGGGATCGTTGTTGCCCTGGTACGTGATCCAGGCGGTGCCCGTGTACTCGTACATGCCGTCCGCGTCCCCGCTCTTGACGGCCTCGCGGGCGCCGATGGAGCCCTGGATGCCCGTGCGGTCCAGCACGCTCGCGCCGGCCGCCTCGAAGGCGATGCCCATGATCGCGCCGAGGATCAGCTGCTCGGTGAACTCCTTGGAGGTGACGGTGAGATCGGCGCCCTTGAGCGGCTTTCCCTGCCCGATCGAGCCGGGCTCCACGTCGTCGACCATGGGCGAGCCACTGGTCAGCCCGCACCCGGCCGAGGCCGCCAGCACCGCCCCGGCGGCCACCAGACCCGTACGCCGTCTCATGTCCCCGCCTCCAACCCGCGCGGGCTGAGCAGGATTTCGGCCAGCGAAGCCAGCCAGTCGACCAGCAGGGCGAGGGCCACGGTCAGGATCGAACCGAGCACCAGGACCGGCATCCGCTGGTTGGTGATGCCGGTCGTGATCAGTACGCCGAGACCGCCGCCCCCGCCGAAGGTGGCGAGGGTCGACGTGCCCACGTTCAGGACGAGGGCGGTACGGACGCCGGCGAGGATCAGCGGTACGGCCAGGGGCAGTTCGACGCGGGTCAGCACTCCCACGGACGACATGCCGATGCCCCGGGCGGCCTCCACCAGCGTCGGGTCGTTCGCCTTCAGCCCGGCGATCGTGTTCGACAGGACCGGCAGGACGGCGTACGCGATGATGCCGATCAGCGCCGCCTTCCGCCCGATGCCCAGCCAGATCACGAGCAGCGCCAACAGGCCGATCGCAGGGGTCGCCTGTCCCATGTTGGCGAGGGCCATCGCGGCCGGGGTCGCCTTGCGGAAGGCCCCGCGGGTCAGCAGGATGCCCAGCGGAATCGCGATGATCAGCACGAAGAACGTGGAGATCACGGTCAGTTCGATGCTCTGCCGCAGCGCCTTCCACACCTGGCCGCCCGACAGCGCGTTCTCCGAGAGCGGGTCCAGCTCCGCCTGCTGGAACCAGAGCCAGGTGGTGAGCAGCACGACGGTGAGTACGGCGGGCAGGAAGGTCAGTTTCTGCCAAGTCACCCTGGAGGCACGGGACTTGCCGGGCGGGGGAGCCTTCGTATCCTCGAACCCGGACGTCTCATCGAACCCGGAGTCCGTCCCGGCATCCGTCCCGGAGCCCTCGCCGCCCGGGTCCGTTCCGGTGTCGTGGTCGGTCCCCGGGGCTCTCACGCCTTCGCCTCCCCGCCGGCACCGGCAGCACCGTCGACGCCCTCCTGCGCGTGATGGGTCTGCGCGGCGCGCGTCTCCTCCAGCTCGTGCTGGTGCTCGATCGCGTCGAGCCGGTCGGCCTCCAGCAACTCGTGCACGGAGTTCATCAGCGTCTCCATGTCCACGACGCCCGTGTACTCCCCGCGCCGCCCGGTCACCACGACCCGCCCCGCGTTGTCGATGAGCACGGCCTCCAGCGCGTCCCGCAGCGTCGCGTCCCGGGTCACCGTGTCGTGCACCAGCGTGCCCGCCCTGGCGAGCGAGCCCTTGGCCCGCATCAGGTCCCCGCGCCGCAGCCACTTGTAGGGCCGCCCGCGCCGGTCGAGGAGCAGGATCTCGTTCGTACCGCTCGACCGGAGCTTGTTGAAGATCTCCTGGAGCGGGTCGTCGACGGTCACCGTCGGATAGTCGGTGATCTCCACATCCCGTACGCGCGACAGGTTGAGCCGCTTCAACGCGGCCCCAGCGCCCACGAAGCCGGACACGAAGTCGTCGGCGGGGTTGGTGAGGATCGCCTCCGGGGTGTCGAACTGGGCGATGTGCGACTGCTCCCGCAGCACGGCGATCCGGTCGCCCAGCTTGATCGCCTCGTCGAAGTCGTGGGTGACGAAGACGATGGTCTTGTGCAGCTCGTGCTGCAGCCGGATCAGTTCGTCCTGGAGGTGGTCGCGGGTGATCGGGTCCACGGCACCGAAGGGCTCGTCCATCAACAGGACGGGCGGATCTGCGGCCAACGCCCTTGCCACGCCCACCCGTTGCTGCTGGCCGCCGGACAGCTGCCGCGGATAGCGCCCGTGGAACTCGCCCGGGTCGAGACCGACCAGGTCCAGCATCTCCTCGACCCGGGCGTTGATCCGCGCCTTCGGCCACCCCACCATCCTCGGTACGAGGGCGATGTTCTGGGCGACCGTCATGTGCGGGAAGAGCCCCGAGGCCTGGATCGCGTACCCGATCTTGCGGCGCAGCTTCACGGGGTCCATGTCGGTGACGTCCTCGCCACCGATCCTGATCCGCCCGCCGGTGGGCTCGATCAGCCGGTTGATCATCTTCAGGGTGGTCGACTTTCCGCACCCGGAGGGGCCGACGAAGACGACGAGCTCACCGGCGTTGATCTCCATGTTGACGCTGTCCACGGCGGGGTCGGAGCTCCCCGGATACCGCTTGGTGAGGTTCTCCAGCTCGATGGTGGCACCGGTGGTGGCGTTCGCGCCCGTGCCCGTGGTCGCGGCGGTGGCGGTCGCGGTGGTGGTGGCGGTCGTCGGCTCAGGCACGGATCCCCCTCGGAATGGTCAGCCGCCCGATGAGGACGTACGCGGCGTCGAACAGCAGGGCCAGGACGATGATCCCGAGCGTGCCCGCGAGCACCTGGTTGAGCGCGTTCTTGCTGCCCAGGGAGGCGATGCCGCGGAAGATCTCGTTGCCGAGACCTGGTCCCGAGGCATAGGCGGCGATGGCGGCGATGCCCATCAGCATCTGCGTGGAGACCCGGATCCCGGTCAGGATCGGCGGCCAGGCGAGCGGCAGTTCGACCCGCAGGAGCCGGGCGAGCCGCGACATCCCGATGCCGGTGGCCGCGTCGACGAGCGAGGGATCGACCCCGCGCAGCCCCACGATCGAGTTGCGCACGATCGGCAGCAGCCCGTACAGGGTCAGCGCGATCACCGTGGGCGGAACCCCCAGCCCCACGATCGGGATGAGCAGACCGATCATGGCGAGCGAGGGAATGGTCAGCAGGGTCGCCGTCGTGGTCGTGGCCAGGTTCCCGCCCCACTCGCTCCGGTAGGTGGCGACACCGACCACCACGCCGATCACCGTGGCGACGACCATGCACTGGAAGACGGCGCTGGCGTGCTGGTAGGCGTCGGCGAGGAGCTGCTGATGGCGACTGCTCAGGTACTCCCAGAAGCTCACCCGCTCTTCACCCCACTGTCGCCTCAGCCATCACTGTCGCCTCAGTCGTCGTCCTCCGCGGCCTGCTCCACCAGCGGGATGATCCGCAGCGGCACGGGGTTCTCCATGACGATCGCCGTGGAGGCCCGGACGATGCCATCAAAACCGACAACCCGGTCGATCACCCGCTGAAGGTCGGCGTTGGACCGCGCCACGAGCCGGCAGAGCATGTCCCCGCCGCCCGTCGTCGTGTGCAGCTCCAGCACCTCGGGCACCGTCGCCAAGTGAGCTCGTACGTCCGTGCCTTGGCCCTGCCGGATCTGCAGCGTCGCGAAGGCGGTGACGGGATAGCCGAGGGCCGCGGGATCCACCTGCGGCCCGAACCCCCGGATGACTCCATTCGACTGAAGCCGGTCGAGCCGCGCCTGCACGGTCCCGCGCGCGACCCCGAGCCGCCGGGACATCTCCAGCACACCGATCCGCGGCTCCCGCGCGAGCAGCACCAGCAGCCGCCCGTCCAGATGATCGATCGCCATGCAGGCCTCCGAGGTGGTCATCCTGTACACAAAGCCCGGCTCGGCAGGCATTTCACTGAACATATTGCCCAGCAGATTCGCAAACTATTGCGCACCTTGCCGAAGGGAGAGAGCCTGCGGCCATGACTCAGACCACTCACCACACCCCCGAGACCGCGCGGCAGGCAGACCCCTTCCCGGTCAAGGGGATGGACGCGGTCGTCTTCGCCGTGGGCAACGCCAAGCAGGCGGCGCACTACTACTCCACCGCCTTCGGCATGAAGCTGGTCGCCTACTCCGGACCGGAGAACGGCAGCCGCGAGACCGCGAGCTACGTCCTGGAGAACGGCTCCGCCCGCTTCGTCCTCACCTCCGTCATCAAGGCCGCCACTCCCTGGGGCCACTTCCTCGCCGAACACGTGGCGGAGCACGGTGACGGCGTGGTCGACCTCGCCATCGAGGTCCCCGACGCCCGCGCCGCGTACGCCTACGCCGTCGAGCACGGCGCCCGCCCGGTCACCGAGCCCTACGAGCTGAAGGACGAGCACGGCACGGTCGTACTCGCCGCGATCGCCACGTACGGCAAGACCCGGCACACCCTGGTCGAGCGCACGGGCTACGACGGCCCCTACCTCCCCGGGTTCACGGCCGCGGACCCGATCGTCGAGCCGCCCGCCCACCGCACCTTCCAGGCCATCGACCACTGCGTCGGCAACGTGGAACTCGGCCGTATGAACGAGTGGGTCGCCTTCTACAACAAGGTCATGGGCTTCACGAACATGAAGGAGTTCGTGGGCGACGACATCGCGACCGAGTACAGCGCCCTGATGTCGAAGGTCGTCGCGGACGGCACGCTCAAGGTCAAGTTCCCGATCAACGAGCCCGCCATCGCCAAGAAGAAGTCCCAGATCGACGAGTACCTGGAGTTCTACGGCGGCGCCGGCGTCCAGCACATCGCGCTCAACACGAACGACATCGTGGAGACCGTACGGACCATGCGGGCGGCCGGAGTGAAGTTCCTCGACACCCCGGACTCCTACTACGACACCCTCGGCGAGTGGGTCGGCGACACCCGCGTCCCCGTCGACACCCTGCGCGAACTGAAGATCCTGGCCGACCGCGACGAGGACGGCTACCTGCTGCAGATCTTCACCAAGCCGGTCCAGGACCGCCCGACGGTCTTCTTCGAGATCATCGAACGCCATGGCTCTATGGGCTTCGGCAAGGGCAACTTCAAGGCCCTCTTCCAGGCGATCGAGCGGGAGCAGGAGAAGCGCGGCAACCTGTAGGCGCCGCAGCCGGCAAGGCCGTCGGGGCACTGGGCGCTGTCACACCGGGCCGTACCGAGTCACACCGACTCACACCGGGCCCAGTGCCCCCAACGCCTCCTTGGCCGCCGGAACGCCGAGCGGCGAGAAGTACGGACTGATCCGCAGCGCCTCCTCCAGATGGCGGCGCGCGGGTCCCTCCCGCTTCAACTGCCGCTCGATCATGCCCCGGTGGTACGCGTAGGGCGCACTGCGCACCGCGCCCACGTGCTGCTTGTCCGTGGCCTTGGTGGCGAAGACGAGCGCGTCCTCGTGCTGCCCGGCGCGATGCAGCGCCCACCCCAGCGCATCCGCGACCGCCGCGGAGGGATGCCGCTCCCACTCGTCCCGCAGCAGCCGCACGGCGGCCTCCGGGTCACCGTGGTCGGCCTCGAAGAGACCCGCCACGAGATCGGAGTTCACCCCGCCGGCGGCGCCCTCCCGCACCCGCTCCCGCACCACGTCGTACTGGGCCCGCGCCTCGCCGCCCTGCCCCAGCGACTCGTACAACTCGCCCAGCTCCCACGCGTACTGGGGCAGCGCCCGCTTCTCCGACGCGGCCCGGTACGCGCGTACGGCCTCCGGGGTCCGCCCAAGCGCGGCCAGCGCCCGGCCCTGCCCGGCGAGGGCGGAGTGCCCGTCGGGGTCGGCCCGCACCGCGGCCTCGAAGGCGCGCAGCGACTCGGTGGGCTCCCCGCGCTCCCAGGCCAGCTCCCCGGCCCCGGCGAGAGAGTCGGCCCGCTCGGCCGGAGCGGAGGCGAGCGCCACCGCGTCGGAGAACGCGGCGGCGGCGTCCTCGCGGAGCCCCTGGTCCCGGTACACGAGGGCGGCCCGCGTCAGGACCCGCGACCTCGGCGCCGCCGACCCCTTCGACAGCCGGACGAGCTTGGCCAGCGCCTTGTCCGCGGCCTTGAACTCGCCCAGCCCCCGGTACGCGTCGATCAACGCCGGATAGGCCGTCCACCGCTTCGGCGAGGCCGCCACCGAGGCCTCGCCCCACTTCCGCGCCGCCCGGAAGTCGTGCCGGGCGTCGGCGAGCGCGGCCAGACCGTCGAGCGCCTCCACGTTCTTCTTCGGCTTCGCCCGCAACGACGTACGCAACGCCTTCTCGGCCTTCGGGTAGAACCGCGCGTCGCCGGTCCGCTCACCCCGCTCCGCGTACGCCGCGCCGAGCACCGCCCACGACCGCACATCACCCGGATGGGCCCGCAGATGCGCCTCGCGGTCCCCGATCAGCGCGACCAGATCGGGCAGCGAGGCGGGCGCCCCGGCCCCGACGGCGGTCTCGGCCCGGGCCACCGGACCGGGCGCGGGCGGCGGCCCGCCGCGCTCAGGGGGCGCCACCATCAGCACACCGCCCAGCACGGCACACCCCACGACGGCACATCCCACGACGGCACCGACGAGCGTCCCCCTCTTGGGCGAACGACCGGCCGAACGACTCGCGGGACCACCCACCAGGCCATCCACCGGACCGCCCGCCGAACCCGAGGCCAGCTCTTTTCCCATGCCGCTCTCCCTGCCGCTCTCCATGCGGCTCACTGTGCGCCAATACGAAGAGCACACCCGGCCACCACCCCGGCACGGAAAGCCCCTCGCGGGCGGGGTTCACACCGATGGCCCCGAGTGCGACGCTGTGATCATGAGCCGTATCGAAGCCCGTCCCGATGAAGACACCGTGGCGCCGGGCAGCCTCGCCGAACGTCTCCTCGCGGGCCTGCCGGCCGAGGCGGTCCTCACTGACCCGGACGTCACCAGCTCGTACGCCAACGACATGGCCAGCTTCTGCGAGGCCGGCACCCCCGCCGTCGTGGTGCTGCCGCGCACCGTCGAGCAGGTCCAGCACGTCATGCGCGTCGCCACCGAACTACGGATCCCAGTCGTCCCGCAGGGCGCCCGTACGGGGCTGTCGGGCGCCGCCAACGCCTCCGAGGGCTGCATCGTGCTGTCCCTCGTCAAGATGGACCGGATCCTGGAGATCAGCCCGGTCGACCGGATCGCGGTGGTCGAGCCGGGCGTCATCAACGCCACGCTCTCCCGCGCCGTCAACGAACACGGCCTCTACTACCCGCCGGACCCCTCCAGCTGGGAGATGTGCACGATCGGCGGCAACATCGGCACGGCGTCCGGCGGCCTGTGCTGTGTGAAGTACGGGGTGACGGCCGAGTACGTCCTCGGCCTGGACGTCGTCCTCGCCGACGGGCGCCTCATGTCCACGGGCCGCCGTACGGCGAAGGGCGTCGCCGGATACGACCTGACCCGCCTCTTCGTCGGTTCCGAGGGCTCGCTCGGCATCGTCGTACGGGCCACTCTCGCCCTGAGGCCGCAGCCGCCCCAACAGCTGGTGCTGGCCGCCGAGTTCGCGTCCGCCGCCGCTGCCTGCGACGCGGTCTGCCGGATCATGGAGGGCGGCCATGTGCCGTCGCTCCTCGAACTCATGGACCGTACGACGGTGAAGGCCGTCAACGACATGGCGAACATGGGCCTGCCGGAGTCCACCGAGGCGCTGCTCCTCGCCGCGTTCGACACGCTCGACCCCGCCGCCGACCTGACGGCCGTGGGCGCGCTCTGCGAGGCGGCCGGGGCCACCCAGGTCGTACCGGCGGACGACGCGGCCGAGTCCGAACTGCTGCTCCAGGCCCGCCGGTTGTCCCTCACCGGGCTCGAAGCGGTCAAGGGCACGACGATGATCGACGACGTGTGCGTACCGCGCTCCAAGCTCGCCGAGATGCTCGAAGGGGTCGACCGGATCGCCGAGAAGTACCAGCTGACCATCGGGGTCGTCGCACACGCCGGCGACGGCAACACCCATCCGACCGTCTGCTTCGACGCGGGCGACCCCGACGAGTCCCGGCGCGCCCGCGAGTCCTTCGACGAGATCATGGCCCTCGGCCTGGAACTCGGCGGCACGATCACCGGCGAGCACGGCGTGGGCGTCCTCAAGAAGGAGTGGCTGGCGCGCGAGATCGGCCCGGTGGGCGTGGAGATGCAGCGGGCGATCAAGACGGCGTTCGACCCGCTGGGCATCCTCAACCCCGGAAAGCTCTTCTGAGACCCGGGAAGCCTGTTCGGAGCCACCTCCTCCGCGTCTCGCGCCTCTCCCTCTCGCCCTGTGCCGTCTCACTCTCCGTCCTTGGACTCGTCCGAGGGCCAGGGGTCGCGCAGCCAGAGGTCGTCGGCCGGGGTGGGCGCGAGCAGTTCGGCGAGGCCGTCGTCGATGCCGAGCTGGTCGGCCTCGGTGCCCGGCGGGACCGCCCGCAGGGTGCGCTCCAGCCAGGCCGACACCTGCGCGGCCGGCGCTTCGAGGAGGGCGTCCCCGTCGGGTGAACTCAGCGCCATCAGGACCACGCTCCGCCCGGCGACCTTCGTCGGCCACACCCGCACATCCCCGTGCCCGCACGGCCGGAACACCCCCTCCACGAGCAGCTCGCGCGCGAACGTCCAGTTCACGGGGTGGTCCGAGCCGATATGGAAGGCGACGTGGACGGCGTACGGATCGTCGGTGCGGTAGCTCAGCCGGGCCGGGACCGGGATGCTGCGCTCGGGGGACAGGACCAGTTTCAGTTCGAGCTCGCGCTCCACCACGGTGTACATGTCGTGCGTTTCCTCTCGTCCGGTGGCCCTGTGGGCGGGCCCGTACGAGTGGAGAGGGCGCGGGCCGCGAAGCATTACGCGGGTTCGCGGAACTTTTTCCGAAGGCACCGGCACGCGGCCGGCGGAGACGGTCGGTACGCAACCGGCAGACCCGATCAGCACCCGGCCGGCAGACGGTCGTCACCCGACCGGAAGCGGCCGGAAAACGTGGCGGAACCTTGCTCGAAGGGGGTAGGTACGCCAGGAGCGGCAGTGACCCTTGCGCCGGTCTGATAGATGTGGACGCTCAACACGACCCCCGAGCAGATACGGGACGACGGACATGAGCGCCCCAACCCCGGCCCCAGGCGACGACAGGCCCCGCGAAGGGTATTACCCGGACCCCTCCATTCCCGGATATGTCCGGTACTGGAACGGTGCCTCGTGGGTGCCGGGCACCAGCCGGCCGGCGCCGTCCGGCGGCGAGCCGCTCTCGTCGCCCGCGGACGAACGGTCCGTGCCCGCCTCCACGGAGGAGACGGGGCCGCACTTCTTCGACGAGGACCCGCCGGCCGCGAACCCGTCGCCCGCCGACGCCCAGCACGGCAGCCGGCCCGAGCCCGCGACCGCGTGGGGCGCCGACCGCTCACGGCAGACCGGCTTCGGCGGCGACCCGGACCGCCGGATCCGCTGGGGCAAGCCCGATCCGCGTGTACCCGTCGATCAGTCGGCCGAGTCCGCCGGGCCCGCCCTGCCGTCCCAGCCCGACGGCAGGTCGGACCACACGGACGGCATGGCCACGTTCCACTCGTACGAGTCCGGGGCCCAGGCCGATTCCGATGCCGGTGCCGGGGCCGACGGGGGCTCGGGGGCCCTCAAGCCGCCGGGCTCCGGCGGCTCGGTGGTGTTCCGCAGGCCCACCGGACCGGTACGGCCGACCGGAGCGGCGGGCTCCGCCGGACCCGGGGCCGCCGGGCCGGCCGGGGGAGCGGGCGCGGCGGGAGCCATGGGCGCCGGGCGCGCGCATGTCTCGGCCGGCGACCGTCCGGGCGGTGTGCCCGGCTCCCGTGAACCCCTCGCCTCCGAGGGCACGATGACGTTCAGGGCCGTACCGCGCGGGGGCCGGCAGGGCGGGGCGCAGGCCTCCGCCGCCCAGTCCTCTGCGGCGGCTCAGGCAGCCGCGGCCCAGGCCCAGTCGGGCCCCGCCCAGACGGCCCCCCAGGGCCCCGCAGCTGTCTTCCCGGCGGCCCCCGCGACCCCGCAGCAGTCCGCCCCGCAGCAGGCCGCCTCCGGCACCCCTCCGCAGTCCGGCTCCGGTGCGCCCATGGCCGCGGGTGTGGGCGGTGGGCAGCCCTCGTGGGCCCAGCAGGTGCACCGCCTGGCCGGGCCGGACGAGGACCAGCCCGTCGTGCCGTGGAAGCCGGTGCGGGAGGACCCGTTCCAGGCGGTGGCCCGCTCGCAGGCGAACGCGCGCCCGGCGGGACTCGGCAAGCGCTTCGCGGCCAGGCTCGTGGACACGATCGTGCTGGCCGCGGTCACCGGCGCGGCGGCCGTTCCGCTGGGCACCAGGGCCCTCGACCACGTCAACGAGAAGATCGACGCGGCCAAGCTGTCGGGTGAGACCGTCACGGTCTGGCTCCTGGACGGCACCACCGCGGTCTACCTCGGCATCATCGTCGCCGTACTGCTCGTCTTCGGTGTCCTCTACGAGGCGCTGCCCACCGCCAAGTGGGGCCGCACCCTCGGCAAGAAGCTGTGCGGCCTCCAGGTGCGGGACATCGAGGGCGGCGACCCGCCGTCGTTCGGACTGGCCCTGCGCCGCTGGCTCGTCTACAGCGTTCCCGGTCTTCTCGCCATCGGTGTCCTGGGTGTCCTGTGGGGTGCGTTCGACCGCCCGTGGCGCCAGTGCTGGCACGACAAGGCGGCCCACACGTTCGTCGCGGGCTGACCGGTCCCCCGGACGGCCGCCCCCCATTGCGCAGTCGGGGGGTTCGCGGTCGACTCGGGACATGACGACCGAGCCGCCGCCCCCGCCGGATGACGATCCGTTCAAGAAGAAGCCGCCGGACGAGGGCTCGTCCGGACAGCAGCCGCCACCGCCCGGTGAGGGCCCGCCGTTCGACCCCTCGTACGGCAACGAGCCCCCGCCGGGCACCGGTTCGCCCTACGGGGCCACTCCGCCGCCCCCGCCCTACGGCGGCGGTGACCCGTGCGGCAGCGGTGGTGGTGATCCGTACGGCGGCGGCCCGTACGGCAACGACCCGCTGGCCGGGATGCCTCCGCTCGCCGACAGCGGCAAGCGCACGCTCGCGCGGATCATCGACATGATCCTCGTCGTCATCGTGGTGTGGCTGGTGACGTGGGCGTTCAACGTCAACGAGTACGACGTGGACACGGACAAGATCGACTACGGCAGGTCGTTCGGCCAGTCGCTGATCGCCGCGGTGCTCTACGTCGGCTACGACACGGTCATGACCGTCAGGGCGGGGCAGACCCTCGGCAAGAAGTGGCTGCATCTGCGGGTGGCGAACCTCGACAACGGCGCCACGCCCTCCGTGCAGACCTCGCTGGTCCGCGCGTTGGTCCTGTGGCTGCCGTTCGCGTTCTGCTGCGCGTGCATCTGGACCGCGATCGCGGGCGGCTGGAGCTTCTTCGACAAGCCCTACAAGCAGGGCCTGCACGACAAGGCGGCCAAGACGGTGGTGGTCAGCACGGGCTGAGTTCCACAGGAGTCAGCACGGGCTGAGTCCACAGGCGGCGCAGACGACCGGCGGGTCCGTGGTCAACGGGCCCGCCGGTTCGTGTTGTGGTTCGGGTCGGTTCGGGGTGCGCTCAGGCGCGCTCGCGGACCGGCTCGGGCGCGCTGGAGGCGGCGACGGTCTCGCGCCGCACCGCGACTCGGTGTTCCGAGAGGGTGACGGACGCGGGCCGGGCGACGGACACCTGGGGCGCGGCGGGCTTGGGTACGGGAACCGTCATGGCCACGAGGAGGCCGAGCACGAGGGCGGAGAGCGCTATCACCACGACTCCCAGGCCCGAACTCGTCTGTGACAGCAGCAGCATGGCGAGCGTGGAGAAGATCACGGTGCAGGAACCGTAGGCGAGCTGTGCGGCGGTCGGACGAGGCATGGCTATTCCGATCCTCGGGGTGGGGGTCTCCCCCCGTGCCTCTCGCGATGGGGGAGGGTGCGGATAAGAATCTGGGGTTCGACAACGGTGTCCGGTTGGCAAACCACCGGAAATCCGGCGAGCCGCCAACCGACTCTAATCGGCTGTCTGCCCGAGCGGAACGAGCAGTAAGCGTGACCTAACCCACGGTGCCGGTGCACAGGGGGCGCACGGAGTCATGGCGTCCATCAAGTGGACGTTCGAACGCGCCTGTTGACTCGTACACCGTTCCTCCGTGAGCGGACGGATGTCCGCGCGCGGCGCACGACCGCCGGTGCATAGCCCACTTGACCTGTTCAAGTCAAGGTCTGTCTTTTCTCCCGCAACTCCGATCGAATGTCGTCACTTGTGACGCGCATAGAGCGCGCGCGGACTCCATGACCTGGACACCCCTCCATTCCGCGCGCCCGGGCGCGGGGGAGGACTGCATCAAGTGACCAGCAGACCATGGACGTTCAGAGCAGCCGCGGTGGGTGTGTCGCTCGCAGCGGCCGCTACCACGTTCTCGACCTTCGCGGTGGCGCAGGCCGCTGCCGGCGATCAGCCGGCCGCGGCGGCGGCCCGTCAGGATCCGGCCGCGAACCGGCAGGACCCGGCGCGCGCCGAGAACAACACCGATCGCGAGCACGACCTGAAGGGCCCGCTGACCGAACGTCAGGAGGCCCAGCGCGAAGAGGCGCTCAAGCGGGTCATATCCGGCGACGCCACCGTCAAGAACCGCGGCGGCTCGCAGGTCGTGAAACTCCAGGACGGCAAGTACGTCGAGCTCGGCCGGGAGAAGACCGACCAGATCTTCACGATCCTCGTGGAGTTCGGCGACAAGACGGACCCCCGCTACGGCGGCACCCCGGGTCCCCTGCACAACCAGATAGCCGAGCCGGACCGTGCCGAGGACAACAGCACGGCCTGGCAGGCGGACTACAACAAGAAGCACTTCGAAGAGCTCTACTTCGGCACCGGCAAGGGTGTCGAGTCGATGAAGAAGTACTACGAGAAGCAGTCCTCGGGCCGCTACTCCATCGGCGGCGCGGTCTCCGACTGGGTCAAGGTGCCCTACAACGAGGCCCGTTACGGCTCCAACAAGTGCGACCCCGACACCTGCGCGTGGAACGCCGTCGCCGACGGTGTGACCGCCTGGGCCGACGCCCAGAAGGCGGCCGGCAAGTCCGACGCCGACATCAAGTCCGAGCTGGCCGCCTACGACAAGTGGGACCGCAACGACTTCGACGGTGACGGCAACTTCAACGAGCCCGACGGCTACATCGACCACTTCCAGATCGTGCACGCCGGCGAGGACGAGTCCGCGGGCGGCGGCGCACAGGGCGAGGACGCCATCTGGGCCCACCGCTGGTACGCGTTCGGCACGGACGCCGGCGCCACCGGACCCACGGGCAACAAGATGGGCGGTGCGCAGATCGGCACCTCCGGCATCTGGGTCGGCGACTACACGATCCAGCCGGAGAACGGCGGACTCGGCGTCTTCGCCCACGAGTACGGCCACGACCTCGGTCTGCCGGACCACTACGACACCACCAACACGGCCGAGAACTCCACCGGGTTCTGGACGCTGATGTCGTCCGGCTCCTGGCTCGGCGAGGGCAAGAACACCATCGGTGACCTGCCCGGCGACATGACCGCCTGGGACAAACTCCAGCTCGGCTGGCTGAAGTACGACACGGCCAAGGCCGCGACGCGCTCCACCCACAAGCTGGGCGTGGCGGAGTACAACACCAAGAACGCCCAGGCGCTGGTGGTCGAACTGCCGGAGAAGGAGGTCACCAACCCGGTGGTCACCCCGGCTCAGGGCGCCACCCAGTGGTGGAGCGGCAGCGGTGACGACCTCAAGAACACGCTGACCCGTTCCGTCGACCTCACCGGCAAGTCCTCGGCCACGCTGACCCTCGACGGCTGGTACGACATCGAGACCGACTTCGACTACCTCTACACCGAGGTCTCGACCGACGGCGCCAACTGGACGCCGCTGGACGGCACGGTCGACGGCGCGGCCCTCCCGCGCGACGGCAGCGGCAAGCCCGCGCTGACCGGCACCGTGGACGCGTACAAGAAGCTCTCGTTCCCGCTCGACGCCTACGCGGGCAAGAAGTTCGACCTCCGCTTCCGCTACCAGACCGACGGCGGGGTGGCCCAGAAGGGCTTCGCGGCCGACGTGATCACGGTGACGGCCGACGGTTCGCCGGTCTTCTCGGACAACGCCGAGACCGCCGACGCCGCCTGGAAGGCCACCGGCTTCTCCCGCATCGGCGCGGCCGTCACGGACGACTACGCGCAGTACTACATCGCCGAGAACCGCCAGTACGTGTCGTACGACAAGACCCTCAAGGTCGGCCCGTACAACTTCGGCTTCTCGACCACGCGCCCGTCCTGGGTGGAGCACTTCCCCTACCAGAACGGTCTGCTGATCTGGAAGTGGGACACCTCCCAGAACGACAACAACGTCAGCCAGCACGCGGGCTCCGGTCTGCTGCTGCCGGTGGACGCCCACCCGAAGCCGCTGAAGTGGTCCGACGGCACGCTGATGCGCACCCGCATCCAGTCGTACGACTCGCCCTTCAGCACCTACCGGACGGACGCCCTCAAGCTGCACAAGGCGGACGTCGCCACGAAGATCCCGTCGCTCCCGGGCAACCGGATCTTCAACGACCACACGAACACCTACTACGACGAGACCAACCCGACCTCGGGCGTCCGCGTCACTGACACCAACACCAAGATCGCGATCGTGAAGGAGCCGCGCGACGGCTCGACGATCACGGTGAAGGTCTCGGCCGCGACGAAGTAAAAGCCATAACCGCAGGTCAAACCATGATCGGCCGCGACCCCCTGGCGGGTCGCGGCCGATCGTGTTTAGGTGCGTGCTGTGACTCTCTTATTGACACTGGTTCTCACGGGGGTGTGACTGCATGGCCGCAGGAGGTTTCTGCAAGCTGCCGAACGGCACGGTGGTGGTGGCGTTGAACCTGCCCCGACCGCCCGCCGCGGGCAGCGGCTCGGTACGCGTGCTCGTGCACGCCCAGAACCGCGCCCGCGCCCTGACACGGCTGCGCAACTTGGGCATGCGGGCGGTGTACCTGCGCGGCAACGGGGAGCCCCCGACCCCGGACGAGATCACCGCGGTCCTGCACCATCCCGACGGCCTCATATGGCGCACGGCACCCGGTGCGGACGCCTGCGCGGCCGAGCTCTGGCACCCGATCCGGGCGCTGATGCGGCGTACGGCCACACCGCAGGGGTTCTAGGCCGGGCCTCGGACCGGGCAGGGATGCGCGGGCCGCTTCCGGTTCAGACGACCGGCTTGCCGCTCAGTTCCACGCCCGCGGCGCTCAGCTCCTCCAGGGCCCGCTCTGTGGTCTCCTCGGCCACGCCGGCCGTGAGGTCGAGCAGGACCTGCGTACGGAAGCCCTCGCGGGCCGCGTCCAGGGCGGTGGCGCGGACGCAGTGGTCGGTGGCGATGCCCACGACGTCGACCTCGGTGATCTCGCGGGCGCGCAGCCAGTCGCCCAGCGTCACGCCGTTCTCGTCGGCGCCCTCGAAGCCGCTGTACGCCGCCGCGTACGCCCCCTTGTCGAAGACGGCGTCGATCGCGCCGGAGGCGACCACCGGGGCGAAGTTCGGGTGGAAGCCGACGCCCTCGGTGCCCGCCACGCAGTGCGCGGGCCAGGAGTGGACGTAGTCGGGGTTGTCGGCGAAGTGGCCGCCGGGGGCGATGTGGTGGTCGCGGGTCGCCACGACATGGCGGTAGCCGGCGGGGGCCTGCCCGATCAGCTCCGTGATCGCGGCGGCGACGTCGGCTCCGCCGGACACGGCGAGGCTGCCGCCTTCGCAGAAGTCGTTCTGCACGTCAACGACGATCAGGGCGCGGCGCATGTCGGTGTCCTTCTGCGGGTTGTGGTGGGCTGATCGCGCGGTTCCCCGCACCCCTGGCGGGGCGTGTCCGCGGAACCGGGCCTGGAGAGTTCGAGGGCATGGCGGGAGGGATGCAATTGTGGCCGTTGCATTCCCGCTCCTCGTCCGTTCATGCCCGTTCGGGCCCGGCGTGGCCTGACGTGGGCCCCCGCGTGCTGCTCGGATCAGGTCCCACGTGGCTCATACGTACTCGGTCGGAATGACGGCTTCCCCGCGGGAGAGCTGAGTCGCCGAGAGGGGCAGGTTCGCGCGCGCCGCCGCGTGCCGGTCGCGTACGACGTCCAGGGGCTCGCGGGCGAGGACCTGGCCGCCCTTGACGAGCTCCACCAGGAGCTGACGGTCGCTGAGCTCGGCCGGGACCGCCCCGAGGCCGATGACCTCGGCCTCGGCGACCCCGTACGCGTCGAGCCGCCGCGCGGCCCATTTACGGCCGCCGATGGACGTCTTGCCGCCCGTCGACTTCTTCGCCACCGGAACCAGCGGAGCCTTCGGGTCCGCCGACTCGGCACGGGCGACGAGCTTGTAGACCATCGAACACGTCGGATGGCCGGATCCCGTCACCAGCTGGGTGCCCACGCCGTACGCGTCCACGGGCGCCGCGGCCAGCGAGGCGATCGCGTACTCGTCCAGGTCCGAGGTGACGATGATCCGGGTGTCCGTGGCGCCCAGCTCGTCCAGCTGCTGGCGCACCCGGTGCGCCACGAGCAGCAGGTCGCCGGAGTCGATACGGACCGCCCCGAGCTCGGGCCCGGCCACCTCGACGGCCAGCCGGACGGCCTCGGTGACGTCGTACGTGTCGACGAGCAGCGTCGTGCCCCGGCCGAGCGAGTCGACCTGGGCCTGGAAGGCGTCCCGCTCGTTGTCGTGGAGGAGCGTGAAGGCGTGGGCGCTGGTGCCGACGGTCGGGATGCCGTAACGGAAGCCCGCGGCCAGGTCGGAGGTGGTCGTGAAGCCACCGACGTACGCCGCCCGGGACGCCGCCACCGCGGCCAGCTCGTGGGTGCGGCGGGCGCCCATCTCGATGAGCGGGCGCTCCCCGGCGGCCGAGGCCATCCGGGAGGCCGCTGCCGCGATCGCCGAGTCGTGGTTGAGGATGGAGAGGATCACGGTCTCCAGGAGCACGCACTCCGCGAAGGAGCCCTCGACCCGCAGGATCGGCGATCCGGGGAAGTACACCTCGCCCTCGGGATAGCCCCAGACGGCGCCGCCGAAGCGGTAGGAGGCCAGCCACTCCAGGGTCGGCTCGTCCACCACGCGGCGCTCGCGCAGGAAGCCGAGGACGTCCGCGTCGAAGCGGAAGTTCTCGATCGCGTCCAGTACGCGTCCGGTCCCGGCCACGACGCCGTAGCGGCGGCCCTCGGGCAGCCGGCGCGTGAAGACCTCGAAGACCGAGCGCCGGTCGGCGGCCCCGCCCTTGAGGGCGGCCTGCAGCATGGTCAGCTCGTAGTGGTCCGTGAAGAGCGCGGTGGAGGGAACATCAACCGGCAGCCCTAGGTCCGCAGTGTTCACTTAGGGTCTCCTCGCGATGACACAGGGGGCACTCCCAGGTCGGCCGGGGGTCCGGCCCGTGGCGGAGCCACTGTCGGGTGCCGCGTCCCCCGGGAATAGCGGCATGGCAAAGGATGGTACTCCCTATCTCGTCACTCTGACGATTTGTGGGTTCGTTTGGCCGGGCACCCACCTGTGGTGGCAGCATGGGCCGTGTGACGGCTCCCGCACCCCTAGAGACCGAAAAAACCGAGTCGGCGGAGGAGGTCTTCGCCGTACCCGAGCCCGACGTCCCCTGGGTGACCATCGTCCACAACGACCCGGTCAACCTGATGAGCTACGTGACCTACGTCTTCCAGTCGTACTTCGGCTATCCGAAGGACAAGGCCACCAAGCTGATGCTCGACGTCCACCACAAGGGCCGGGCCGTGGTCTCCAGCGGCACCCGTGAGGAGATGGAACGCGACGTACAGGCCATGCACGGCTACGGTCTGTGGGCCACCCTCCAGCACGACCGGAAATAGCACGACCGGAAAGAGGCCGGTGAGACCCGGCCCGACCGGCAGTTGCCCGACGCCCGCGCAGTACTGGAAGTAGCGACGCACCTGATGCCAGGACACTTCGAACCGCTCCCCGGCGGCGGCGCGGCCGTCGCGCTCGACGAGGTCGAGATCTCCATCATCCGCTCCCTCGCCGTACAGCTCCTGGAGCTCATCGGACCGGGGCCGGGCGAGGACGCCTCCGACGACCCGCTCGCCGAGCTGTTCGCGGAGGGCCCGAGCGAACCGCCCTCCGATCCCGTGCTGAAGCGGCTCTTCCCGGACGCGTACAGCGGGCCCGACGTCGAGGCGAACTCGCCCGAGCAGGCCGAGGAGCAGCGCGCGTACTCCGCGGAGTTCCGCCGCTTCACCGAGAACGACCTGCGCGCGGCCAAGCGGGAGAACGCGCTCACCGTGATCCGCTCCCTGGACACGCTCTCGGCCGTGGGGGAGGGCGGCGCGGTCCTCAAGCTCTCCGCCGAGGAGTCCGAGCAGTGGCTGCGCGCCCTCAACGATCTGCGCCTGGCCATCGGCTCCCGCCTCGACGTCGTCGACGAGGAGGACACCGACCTCCTCTACCGGCTGCCGGACGAGGACCCGCGCAAGCCGATGGTGATGGCGTATCTGTGGCTGGGCGGCCTCCAGGAGACGTTGGTTGAAACGTTGATGTCCTGACATATTCCGTTCGCTCAGCGGACGCTCAAATCCGAATAACGATCCCGTCACCGTGACCGCGCCCTATGGGGCGCGGTCCGACTTTTGTCCGGTTCTCCCTGTGGTGTGCGCTACACGCGCCTCAGGTGATCAGCGTTGCGGCCGTGATAAATCTTCACGACCGCCCGGCGGGACGCCACCCATGTCCCCGTCGGGTGCGCCACTGTCGGCGGATCGCCGACCAGGCACGAGTGGGCTCGGGGAGCCCGCTCCGCTCCATTCAATCCGGGGGGATCGGGACCCGATCCGGAGCCGACGACGGCTCGGATCGGCATGGAGAAAGGCGCATCAGACATGACCTCGGTGCAGGTCGGCAAGAACGACGACGGGCACGACCGCAAGGGTGTCGTGGGCAGCGAAGCCCCCGGAGAGGGGCTTGCCCCCGAAGAGGGCTACGAACGCGGCCTCAACAGCCGTCAGGTCCAGATGATCGCGATCGGCGGCGCCATCGGCGTCGGCCTCTTCCTGGGGGCCGGGGCGAACATCGCCAAGGCGGGCCCCAGTCTCATCCTGATGTACGCCCTCGCGGGCGTCATCATCTTCTTCATCATGCGGGCCCTCGGAGAGCTCCTGCTCTACCGTCCCGTCTCGGGCTCCTTCGCGGAGTACTCCCGCGAGTTCCTCGGCCCGTTCTTCGGCTACTTCACCGGCTGGACGTACTGGCTGATGTGGGTCGTCACCGGCATGGCGGAACTCACCGCCGCCGCGATCTACGTCAACTACTGGTTCCCGCAGATCCCGCAGTGGGTCACGGCCCTGGTCTTCCTGCTGGTCCTCTTCGCGGCCAACCTGATCTCGGTGAAGCTCTTCGGCGAGATCGAGTTCTGGTTCTCGATGGTCAAGGTCACCGCCCTCATCGGCATGATCGTGATCGGCCTGGGCGTCCTCACCTTCGGCTTCAGCTCCGCGGGCGACTCGGCCGCCGTCTCCAACCTCTGGGCCTTCGACGGCTTCTTCCCCAAGGGCATCGGCTCGTCCCTGATGACCCTGCAGGGCGTGATGTTCGCGTACCTCGCCGTCGAACTCGTCGGCGTCACCGCCGGTGAGTCCGAGAACCCGGAGAAGACCCTCCCCAAGGCGATCAACACCCTGCCCTGGCGCATCGCCCTCTTCTACGTCGGCGCCCTCACCGTCATCCTCTGCGTCGTGAAGTGGACCGAGTTCGCGCCAGGGGTCAGCCCCTTCGTGGAGGCCTTCGCGAAGATCGGCATCCCGGCGGGCGCGGGCATCGTGAACTTCGTCGTCCTGACGGCGGCCCTGTCCTCCTGCAACTCCGGCATGTACTCCACCGGCCGCATGCTGCGCACCCTGGCGGACAACGGCGAGGCCCCCAGGATCTTCAACAAGCTGTCCTCCACCAAGACGCCCGCGCTCGGCATCACCGTCTCCATGCTCTTCATGGGCATCGGCGTGATCCTGAACTACATCGTCCCGGAGAAGGCCTTCGGCTACGTCACCTCGGTGGCCACCGCCGCCGGCATCTGGACCTGGCTGATGATCCTGGTCAGCCACATCCTGTACCGCCGCGCGGTCGACGCCGGACGCCTGCCCGCCTCGTCCTTCCCGGCCCCGGGCGGCGCGAAGCTCAGCTGGGTCGCGGTCGTCTTCCTGCTCTTCGTCACCTGCCTCATCGCGTACGACGCCGACTCCCGCGTCTGCCTCTACGTGATGGCCGGCTGGGCGGCGGCACTGGGCATCGGCTGGGCCGTACTGAAGTCGCGGAACCCGGAGGTCACGGAGCGCCGCGACCCGGAGTTCGAGAAGATCGGCTGACGAACCTCGCGCAGAACATGCCGGGCTCGTGGCTCAGCATGTGGGCCTCCCCGTACCACCCCTCGGTACATGGAGGCCCTTCTGCTTATCCTGACGACCATGCTGACCATCACCCAGGCCCTCGTCGACCAGATCGTCGCGCACGCGCGCCAGGACCACCCCGACGAGGCGTGCGGCGTGGTCGCCGGCCCGGAGGGCACCGGCCGCCCCGAGCGGTTCATCCCGATGCTCAACGCCGCGCGCTCGCCCACGTTCTACGAGTTCGACTCCGGCGACCTCCTCAAGCTCTACCGCGAGCTCGACGACCGCGACGAGGAACCGGTCGTCATCTACCACTCCCACACGGCCACCGAGGCGTACCCGTCCCGCACCGACATCTCGTACGCGAACGAGCCCGGCGCGCACTACGTCCTGGTCTCCACGGCGGACGCCGACGACGCGGGACCCTTCCAGTTCCGGTCCTTCCGGATCCTGGAGGGCGAGGTGACGGAGGAGGAGGTCACGGTCGTGGAGACGTACTGATCCCGCACTTCGGTCAGAATTCATCCAGTATCTGAGATCACATTCCAGAACCCGGACCGGGAATCGATACGATGACCCCATGGTTTCCCACGACGTGAGCGACAAGACCCCGGGCATGCTGCTCGTGGCACGGTTGCACGTCGACCTGTGCAGGCTGCAGAGCGCCATCTGTACGCGCTGAACCCTGCCGCCGTACGGCTGTGAGCCGCGGCGTCTCACAACGCTCACCTGTTCTTCCGCGCCGCCGCGCGCCCACCGACTGACCGACTCACTCCCGACAGGAGCCCACAGCCATGGCCATCGAGGTCCGCATCCCCACCATCCTCCGCACCTACACCGACGGCCAGAAGGCCGTCGAGGGCGGCGGGGAGACCCTCGCCGATCTCTTCACCGACCTGGAGACCCGTCATACGGGCATCCAGGCCCGCATCGTGGACGGTGGCGAGCTGCGCCGCTTCGTGAACGTGTACCTGAACGACGAGGACGTCCGCTTCCTCGACGGCATCAACACCAAGCTGACCGACGGCGACAACGTCACGATCCTGCCGGCCGTGGCCGGCGGCATGGTCTGACCGGCCCGGGCTCTGATCGCTGATGCGTTACGACTCCCCGCTGGCCGCGGTGGGCAACACCCCTCTGGTGCGCCTGCCGCGGCTCTCGCCGTCCGCCGACGTCCGTATCTGGGCGAAGCTGGAGGACCGCAATCCGACCGGCTCGGTCAAGGACCGGCCTGCGCTCCACATGATCGAACAGGCGGAGAAGGACGGCCGGTTGACGCCCGGCTGCACGATTCTGGAGCCCACCTCCGGCAACACCGGCATCTCGCTCGCCATGGCGGCGAAGCTCAAGGGCTACCGCATGGTGTGCGTCATGCCCGAGAACACCTCCCAGGAGCGGCGGGACCTGCTCGGCATGTGGGGCGCCGAGATCATCCCGTCGCCTGCGGCGGGGGGATCGAACACGGCGGTGCGGGTGGCCAAGGAGCTGGCCGCCGAGCATCCCGACTGGGTGATGCTCTACCAGTACGGCAACCCCGACAACGCGGGCGCGCACTACGCGACGACGGGCCCGGAGATCCTCGCGGATCTCCCCTCGGTCACCCACTTCGTCGCCGGGCTCGGGACCACCGGCACCCTGATGGGCGTGGGCCGCTTCCTCCGCGAGCACAAGCCCGACGTCAAGATCGTCGCGGCCGAGCCGCGGTACGACGACCTCGTGTACGGGCTTCGGAACCTCGACGAGGGGTTCGTGCCCGAGCTGTACGACGCGTCCGTCCTGACGACCCGGTTCTCGGTCGGCTCCGCCGACGCGGTTACTCGTACTCGGGAGCTGTTGCAGCAGGAGGGGATCTTCGCGGGTGTCTCCACGGGGGCGGCGCTGCACGCGGCGATCGGTGTCGGCAACAAGGCCGTGAAGTCGGGCGAGTCCGCCGACATCGTCTTCGTCGTGGCCGACGGTGGCTGGAAGTACCTCTCCACGGGCGTCTACACCGCCGCCACGACGGAAGAGGCCATCGAGGCGTTGCAGGGCCAGCTCTGGGCCTAGCGGGGTTCTTCGCCCCCGCCGCCCCTACCCGTCCCGTCCCCTGGGGCTCCGCCCCAGACCCCGTGGGGTGTGCCTTCGGGCGCGGGTGGGCCGTGGCCGGCCGCGCAGTTCCCCGCGCCCCTGAAAAAC
>NZ_LIQZ01000348.1 GCF_001418655.1 Streptomyces phaeochromogenes
GATCGGCGAGCCCGTCGACGGCGCCTTCCACATCGAGCAGGTCTCCGTCCACCCGGACGCCGCGCACCGGGGCGTGGGCCGGACCCTGATCGCGTACGCCGCCGACCGCGCACGCGACCAGGGCCTGACCGGTCTCACCCTGACCACCTTCACGGAGGTCCCCTGGAACGCGCCCTACTACGAGCGCATCGGCTTCCGCCCCCTGACCGACCCCGAACTCACCCCGGGCCTACGCAAGATCCGAGCCACAGAGGCCGAACACGGCTTGGACCGCTGGCCAAGAGTGTGCATGTACAGAGCCACGACTTGAGCGCCCCAAAGGGGCGCGGGGCTGTGACATTTGCGGCTCCGCCGCGCGGGCGCACCCAGCCTCCACGGACCCGCACCCATCACACACGCCCACCGACCCCCTCCCGCAACTCAACCTTCCGCACCTTCCCGGACACCGTCATCGGGAAGGACTCCATCACCCGCACCCGACTCGGCACCTTGTAGTGCGCCAACCGCCCCTCACAGAACGCCCGCACCTCCTCCAGCGTGGGCGGATCCCCGGCATCGCGCGGGATGACACAGGCGAGCACCTCCTCCCCGTACCGTTCGTGCGGCACACCCACCACCTGCACGTCGGCGATCTTCGGGTGCGCGTACAGGAACTCCTCGATCTCGCGCGGGTAGATGTTCTCGCCACCCCGGATGATCATGTCCTTGATCCGGCCGACGATCTGTACGTACCCGTCGTCGAGCATCACGGCCAGGTCCCCGGTGTGCATCCACCGCCCGGCGTCGACGGCCTCGGCGGTCTTCTCGGGCTCGTCCCAGTAGCCGAGCATCACGCTGTAGCCCCGAGTGCACAGCTCGCCCGCCGAGCCGCGCGGCAGGGTCGTGCCGGTCGCCGGGTCGACGACCTTGACCTCGATGTGCGGCAGGACGCGTCCGACCGTGCCGGTGCGGTGCTCCAGGTCGTCGTCGCGGCGGGTCTGGAGGGACACGGGCGAGGTCTCGGTCATGCCGTAGCAGATGGAGACCTCCGCCATGTGCATCTCGGAGACCACCCGTTTCATCACCTCGACCGGGCAGGGCGAGCCCGCCATGATGCCGGTCCGCAGGGAGGACAGGTCGTACGTCGCGAAGTCGGGGAGGTTCAACTCCGCGATGAACATGGTCGGTACGCCGTAGAGGGACGTGCAGCGCTCGTCCTGGACCGCGCGCAGGGTCGCCGTCGGGTCGAAGGACGGGGCCGGGATCACGATGCACGCGCCGTGCGAGGTCGCGGCGAGGTTGCCCATCACCATGCCGAAGCAGTGGTAGAAGGGCACCGGGACGCAGATCCGGTCCTGCTCGGTGTAGGCGATCAACTCCCCGACGAAATAACCATTGTTGAGGATGTTGTGGTGGGAGAGGGTCGCGCCCTTGGGGAAGCCCGTGGTGCCCGAGGTGTACTGGATGTTGATCGGGTCGTCGCAGGACAGCTCGCTCCGGCGCGTCCGGAACTCCTCGTCCAGGTCGGGCGCGCCCCGGGCGATCAGCGCGTCCCAGCTCGGGTCGCCGATGTAGACGGTCTCCATCAACTGCGGCCATTTTCCCCGTACTTGCTCGACCATGGCCCGGTAGTCGCTCGTCTTGTGGCTGAGCGAGGCGAACAGCACCGAGATGCCCGCCTGCTTGAGGACGTACTCGACCTCGTGGGTGCGGTAGGCCGGGTTGATGTTCACCATCACCGCGCCGATACGGGCGGTCGCGTACTGGACGAGCACCCACTCCGGGCAGTTGACCGCCCAGATGCCCACCCGTTCGCCCTTGGCGACCCCGCCGGCGAGCAGCGCGCGGGCCAACCGGTCGACGTCCGCGGCGAATTGGGCGTACGTCCAGCGCCGCCCGGACGGTACGTCGACGAGCGCCTCACGGCCCGGCCAGGCCGCGACCGCCCGGTCCAGGTTGGCACCGATGGTGTCGCCGACCAGTGAAGTCCCGCTCGTCCCGTGCGCGTACGACAGTTCGCCCGTCTCGTCCACGCCACTCACCTCACTCACCGGAAGTCCTCCTCGCGGTACTCGGCGTCCGACCCCGCGGCCGTCGCCTCGCGGAGCTCGATGCGGCGGATCTTGCCGGACACCGTCTTGGGCAAGTCACCGAACTCCAGGCGGCGGATGCGCTTGTACGGGGCGAGGGCCGTGCGCGAGTGTTCGAAGAGGACCTTCGCGGTGTCGGGCCCCGGCTCCCAGCCCTCCGCCAGGACGACGTACGCCTTCGGGACCGCGAGCCGCAGTTCGTCCGGCGCGGGCACGACGGCCGCCTCGGCGACGGCCTCGTGCTCCAGGAGCGCGCTCTCCAGCTCGAACGGGCTGATCTTGTAGTCGCTGGCCTTGAAGACGTCGTCGCTGCGGCCCACGTACGTGACGTAGCCCTCGGCGTCGCGCGAGCCGATGTCGCCGGTGCGGTAGTAGCCGTCCGCCATCGCCTCGGCCGTACGGTCGGGGTCGCCGTGGTAGCCGGTCATCAGGCCCACGGGCCGGGCGGACAGGTCGAGGGCGATCTCGCCCTCCGTGGCGCCGGGCGTGCCCGTGACCGGGTCGAGGAGTTCGACCTTGAAGCCGGGGCTCGGCCGTCCCATGGAGCCCGTCTTGAGCGGCTGGCCCGGGCTGTTGGACACCTGCACGGCCGTCTCGGTCTGCCCGAAACCGTCGCGGATCGTGACGCCCCAGGCGCGCCGCACCTGCTCGATGACCTCGGGATTCAGCGGCTCACCCGCGGCGACGGCCTCGCGCGGGGGCGTACGCAACTGGGTCAGGTCGGCCTGGATGAGCATGCGCCAGACGGTGGGCGGGGCGCAGAACGTCGTCACTCCCGCGCGGTCCATCTCGGCCATCAGACGGACCGCGTCGAAGCGCGTGTAGTTGTGGAGGAAGACGGTCGCCTCGGCGTTCCAGGGCGCGAAGAGGTTCGACCAGGCGTGCTTGGCCCAGCCGGGTGAGGAGATGTTCAGGTGCACGTCACCGGGCTTGAGGCCGATCCAGTACATGGTCGCCAGGTGGCCGATCGGGTACGACGTGTGGGTGTGCTCGACGAGCTTGGGGCGGGCGGTGGTGCCCGAGGTGAAGTAGAGCATCAGCGGGTCGTCGGCCCGGGTCGGGCCGTCGGGCCTGAAGACGTCCGAGGCACGGTCGTAGACGTCCTCGTACGACTGCCAGCCCGGGTGTTCGCCGCCGACCACGACGCGTGTGTAGTCACCGGGCACCTCGTCGAACTTGCCGGTGTCCTCGGCGCGCACGATCACGTGCCGGACCCGGCCCCGTTCGACGCGGTCGCGCAGGTCGGCGGGGCCGAGCAGCGGGGTGGCCGGGATGACCACGGCGCGCAGTTTCATCGCGGCGAGCGCCGTCACCCACAGCTCGGCCTGGTTGCCGAGCATGACGAGGATGCGGTCCCCGGCGCGTACGCCCAACTCGCGCAGCCAGCCCGCGACCTCGTCGGAGCGTACGGACAGCTCCCCGAAGGACAGCTTGGTCTCGCGGCCGTCCTCCTCGACGATGTGCAGCGCGGTCCTGGCGTTGCCGTGGGCGATGGGGTCGAACCAGTCGAGGGCCCAGTTGAAGTGTTCGGGGCGGGGCCAGACGAAGCCCTCGTAGGCCGTGGCGTAGTCCTCGCGGTGCTCCAGCAGGAAGTCCCGCGCGCTGCGGAAGTGCTCCGTCGGCGTCGTCGGCGGCGTAGTCATCTGTCCTCCTCGGCCCCGGACCATTGCCGGGCGGCTCACTCACATCGTGTAATCCGTGATGCGGATCTCACTACCCCCGAACGGGGGGTGCGCCGCGGCGAAGGGACGAGCACGTGGCAACTGGCGCTACCGAAGCGGTGGAGCTGCGCGGCGCGCTGATGCGGCTGCGGCGGACGACGGGGCTGCCCGTAGCGTTCGGCGGCCTGGTCGAGCCGGGCCGCCATCAGGTACGGATCAATGAGCTCAACGGTACGGCGACGGCGGCGCTCAGCGCGCTCGCGGTGTCGTCGGGCAACGGTCTCGGCGGCAAGGCGGTCGCCCTCGCCCGGCCGTGCGCCGTCATGGACTACCCGTCCTCGCGGCAGATCAGCCACGAGTACGACGCCGCGGTCGCCGCGGAGGGCCTGCGGGCCATCCTCGCGGTGCCGGTCGTCGTACGCCGCCGGGTGCGCGGTGTCCTGTACGGCGCCCTGCGCACGGCCCAGCCTCTCGGTGACCGGACGCTGTCCGCGGCGGTGGAGGCGGCGCGTGACGTGGAGCAGTCCCTGGTCGTACGGGACGAGGCGCAGGGCCTGCTGGCCGCGGCGCGCGAGCCGGAGGTGACGCCGGACGTGACCGAGGGCGCGGCGTGGGAGCGGGTCCGGGAGGCGCACGGGGCGCTGCGCGCGCTGGCCCCGCGCGTCGTGGACCCCGCGCTGCGGGCGGAGCTCCTGGCGGTCTGCGCCACGCTGACCCCTTCGCCCGGCCCGGTGCCGGCGGCCCGGCGGGTCCGGCTCACCCCGCGTGAGCTGGACGTTCTTGCCTGTGTGTCGGTCGGTACGACCAACGCGACCGCCGGGGACCGGCTCGGGCTGCGTCCGGAGACGGTGAAGGCCTATCTGCGCTCGGCGATGCGCAAACTGGGCGCGCACACGCGACTGGAGGCGGTGGTGGCGGCACGGCGGGCGGGGCTGCTGCCCTGAGATCCGCCCTCGCTTGCCGCCCCGAAGGTCCATACCTCCCCCGGCGCTCTATACATGCACGGGCACGCTGAAATCCCGTATACCGGATCTCTGTTATTTCCCTCACGGCGCAACCCTCCGAAATTCAAGGGCTCTTTGCTTAATATTGAGCCGAACACGACTGAGGGGAGCGGTGCGCGTGCGACGGGATTTCGAGGAGCCTGTCAGACCCCGTTCCGAGCAGGTCGTCGGGCGGGACGAGGTGCTCAGACGAGCCCGTGAGCAGCTCTCCCGAGGGGGCAGCCTTCTCTTGCACGGTCCGCCCGGAATAGGAAAGTCGACCGTCCTGCGGGCAATGGCTGCGGAATATGCCGAATCAGCCCGGACTGTGTTGCGTTGTTCCGCGACCGAGTCCGAATCCCATCTCCCGTTCCTCGCTCTGGTCGATCTGCTCGGCCTGGTCGCCGACGAGGTCGCGGACGCACTGCCCGCCCCGCAGCAGGCCGCGCTCGAAGCGGCGCTCACCGGCCGCGCCGAATCGTCCCTGCACCAGGACGGTCTCGCGCTGCGGCTCGCGGTGCTGTCGGTCCTGCGCGCGCTGGCGGCCAAAGGTCCCGTCCTCCTCGTCGCCGACGACCTGCAGTGGCTGGACGCGCCCAGCGCCGAGCTGCTCGGTTTCGCGGCCCGCCGCCTCGGTGGGATGCCGGTGCGGATGCTCGGCGCGGTGCGTACCGGCACCGAACCGAAGGAGCAAGAACACGACCCGTATCTACGCGCGTATCCGCCGGACGCCCTGGCCCTGCGGCTGACCCCGCTGTCCCGGCCGCACGTGTCCGAGCTGCTGGTCACCCGCGGTTACACCGGCCTGGGCCGCTCGACGCTGCGGGACATCCACCACACCAGCGGCGGCAACCCGCTGTTCGCGCTGGAGCTCGCGCGTGCCCTGGCCGAGAGCCCGACGCCGCCCCGCCCCGGCGAGCCGCTGCCGGTGCCGACCTCGCTGCGTGCCCTCGTCCTCAGCCGCCTGGAGCTGCTGTCCACCGAGGCCCGGCAGACGTTGCTGGTCGCGAGCGCGGGAGCCCGTCCCACGCAGACCCTGCTGGGGTCCGCGGGCCGTACGAACGCGGAGGCGGAGATCGCGCTCGCGGCCTCGCTCGGTCTGGTGGCGGCCCCGGGTCCCGAAGGCCAGGGCCCGGACGGGCAGGAGGGCGCGGTCCGTTTCGCGCACCCGCTCGTCTCGGCCGCGCTGTACGCACAGGCGACGCCCCAGGAGCGGCGGGCCGCCCACGCCGCGCTGTCCACGGTGGCCTCCGACCCGATCGAGCGGGCCCGCCATCTCGCGCTGGCCACCACCGGCACCGACGAGCGGGTCGCCGCACGGCTCTCCGAGGCGGCGGCGCTGGCCCGGGACCGTGGCGCGCCCTCGGTCGCCGCCCAGCTCGGGCTGCTCGCCGCCCGGCACACCCCGCCGGACGGCGGGCCCGGCGCGGACGAGCGACGGTTGCGGTCCGCCGAGGACGCGCTGACCTCGGGCGAGATCGACCTCGCCCGCGAGGTGGCCAGGGACGTCCTGGACCGGGCGACCGACCCGGCGGTCCGGGTACGGGCCTGGATGGTGGTGATCGACTCGGCGGGGCAGGCGATGGCCGATGTCGAGGCCGTGTTCCCGCAGGCCCTCGCGGACGCGGGCGAGGACCCGCGGCTGCTCGCCCTGGTCCGCTACCAACTGGCGTGGCGGGCGCTGCTCGTGGAGGGCGAGATGGCCAGGGGCCGCGAGGAGGCCGCGCACGCGGCCCGGCTCGCCGCCACCGCGGGCGACCGGAGCACCGAGCTGATGGCCCTGTCCTTCCAGGCCCAGATGGAGACCCTGATGGGTCACCCCGCGGCCCCGGCGACCCTTGAGAAGGCCCTCGCGGAACCTCAGGACCTGCGGGTGGCGTGCGACCACAACGGCGCGGGGGCCACCCGGTTCCGCTGGCAGATCATGAGCGACCAGCTCACCGACGCCCGTACGACGATCACCCGGCTCCTCGGCGAGGTGCGGCGGCGCGGCATGGTCGAGAGTGAGGTGCACTTCCTGCGCGGGCTCGCCGAGACCGAGCTGCGTTCCGGGCACTGCGCCCGCGCCCTGGACCTCGCCCACGAGAGCCTGCGGCTGGCCCGGGACACCGGTATCGGCGAGGCCGCGGGCAACATGTTCACCTCGCTCGCCGAGGCCGCGGGAGGGGACGTGCACCGGGCGCTCGTACTGGCCGGCGACGCGGTGCGCCGCGCGGAGGACGACGGCGACCTGATCTACCTCTCCCGTGCGCTGGGCGCGCTCGGGCATGCCCAGCTCGTGGCCGGTGACGCCGCCGGGACGGTCCAATCGCTGCGCAGGGCACGGGAGTTGGAGCAGGGGCTCGGCATCTCCGACCCCGCGCGGGGCCGCTGGCACGGCGACCTCGCGGAGGCGCTCGTCCTGGTCGGAGAACCGGCGGAGGCGCAGGACGTCATCACCGCCACACGCGAACACGCGGTACGGCTCCGGCGGGCGAGCGTCCTCGCCGTACTGGACCGCGCCGAGGCCCTGGTGAAGGCCGCGGCCGGTCAATACGACGCGGCTGCCCAGCAGTTGACCTCGGCACAGGACCGGCTGGCGCAGCTCGGGTACGGGCTGGAGGAGGCCCGGGCCGCCCTCGCGCTGGCCCGGCTGCGGGCGGAGCAGTCGGGGCGGGGCTCCTACGACGAGGCGGCACGGCTGTTCCGACGTTGCAAGGCGGTGCCCTGGCTACGGCAGTTGGAGACGGCCTCCGCGACCGCCCCCGCTCCCGTCGACCCCTCCACGATGGCCCCCGAGTCCCTCCTGCCACACCTCGACCGACTGGCCTCCACGGAACGTCAGGTCGCGGGACTCGTCCTGGAGGGCGCCACGAATCGCGAGATCGCCGCGCGCCTGTTCATCAGCGTGAAAACGGTCGAGGCGACGCTCACCCGGGTGTACCGGAAGTTGGGGATCCGGTCGCGGGTCGACATCGTGCGGTTGGCTGCGGGGCAGCGGCGGGGGGAGTGAACTCGCTGTTCGTGGGCGGGGGATGGGTCGACCGTCGGGGTTGAGCCGGTGGACCGAGCCGGGCCAGGGTGGTTTCCGGGGGCGTCGTGGCCGCCCGGGCGCGTGCGATCG
>NZ_LIQZ01000349.1 GCF_001418655.1 Streptomyces phaeochromogenes
CTGGGTGCGCAGTTCCCCGCGCCCCTAAAAAGCGGGGCTGCGCCCCTGGCTTTGGCTTTGGCCTTTGGCTTTTAGGGGCGCGGGGAACTGCGCACCCAGCACTCCACCCACCCGCACCCGACAACCGCCCTGGCCCTACTCCCCCTGAGGAAGATGGCCCTTGGCCTCCTCGTACGTGCCCGCCCCGGCCGCATCCTCCGGCCCATAAACCAGGCTCACGACCCCCGTCTGAAAGGTCCGCGACGAGATCAACTTCAGCGGAATCGAGGAGTCACCCTCCTCGAACAACCGCATCCCCTTCCGCACGGCAATCGGATGCACCAGCAGATGCAGCTCGTCCAACAACCCCGCCGCCAGCAACTGCCGTACGACCGAGACGGACCCGCTGAGGGCGATGTCCCCGCCCTCCTCGTTCTTCAGCGCGGTGACGGTCTCCACGAGGTCACCCGCCAACTGCTCGGAGTTCCGCCAGGTGAACGCGAGCTCCTGCCGGGACGCGACGATCTTCCGCACGTCACCGAGCTGCTTCGCGAACCCCGCGTCCTCACCGCCGGCGGCCTCCCGCTCGGGCCACGCCCCGGCGAAGCTGTCGTAGGTCGTACGGCCGAACAGCATGGTGTCGGCCGTACCGAAGGTCGCACCGACGGCCGCGCCCATCTCGTCGTTGAAGTACGGGAAGTGCCACTGGTCGGGCGCCTCGACGACGCCGTCGAGCGAGATGAACAGTCCGGCGGTGATCTTCCGCATGAGGTTCCTCCAGGTTCCGGCAGAGCTGATCGGTCAACTCTGTGTCGTCGGGTAGACGGCGAGGGCTGGAGAAACTAATCGGCGAAGCCCTCAGCTCATGATCCGACCGCGAACGCCGCAGGGGTAAGGACACGGTTCGGCAGGCGTGTCGGCACCGGGACCACCCGGCGCCGGGCAGCGGCAGCCTTGCGGACGAAGGCCCGGTCCCGGTCCTGGCCCCCGTCCCTGCCGCCCGCGAAGACGAACAGCCGCAGCACCAGGAAGCGGCCTGTCCCCGCAAGCCCCGAGGCGCTGAGGTAGACGACCTGTTCCGTGAGCATCCCGGGCGACGACTGCACGAGGTGCAGGATCAGCACCGCGAGCGAGGTCACCGCGTACGCCGCCGTGGCCGACCCGGCGGACTGCCAGTGCTGACGCCAGCCGGCCCGCTTGCCGGTCCCGAAGGTGAAGAGGGCGTGCAGCTCGGTGCAGAGGACGGTCGAGGCGACGGTGACGACCGCGTTCGCCACCGCCCAGGGCATCGTCCCGGCCAGCAGGGCCACCGCACCGCTGGAGAGGACCCCGATCCCGCCGCCGCACACCACGAACCGGACGAAGGAGGCGAACGGCCCCGGAGCAACGTCGCCCACCGTCTTCGCCTGCTGCGCGAGCTGCGGCTTCATGGGGATTTCCTTCCGGGCGGCGGGGCCGTGAACCCCTGCGATCAACTGGGTTCAACAATGCCGTCGCCCGCCCGCCCCAACGAGACAGCCCACACCCGAACCCATGGTGGTGCTGGCTCCACCATGGAAGGGGGGTACGCCCGCCGAGCAGCCACGAACGCGTTCCGCGCGGCACCACGTTTCCGGCCCGCGGAACTGGAATACGTAACTGGACAGAACGCGCTGAAAGACCAAAGGGAATCACCACCGACCGCACTCCGGAGGACCCCCGCATGGCCCTGACCCGTGAAGAGCGAGAGACGTTCCTGAAAGAGCCGCACATCGCCGCGTTCGCGGTCGACGCCGGGGCCGGCCGCGCCCCGCTCACGGTGCCGATCTGGTACCAGTACGAGCCCGACGGCACCGTATGGATCCTGATCCAGGCGGACTCCCGCAAGAACCAACTGCTCCGCACGGCGGGCCGGTTCTCCCTCATGGTCGACCGGGTCGAGCCCACCATCCGGTACGTGTCCGTCGAGGGCCCGGTCCTCGACACGACCCCTGCCACCCGCGAGCAGCTCCACGAGATCTCGGCCCGCTACCTCCCGGCCGACAAGGTCGACGGGTACGTCGACTTCTCCTGGAAGGAGCACGGCACCCAGGTGGCCGTCCGGATGCGCCCGGAACGCTGGCTCTCGTCGGACCTCGGGGCGGTCTGAGCCGGAGGCAGGCGCGACAATCGCCCCATGAGCACCGAGTCTTCCTCCTCCCAGGCCCCCTCCGAGTTCGTACGGCTGCTGAGGGCCCAGCGGGTCTGGGACACCGAGCTGCCCCGCTTCAGCCCGGAGACCGCCCCCGCGGAACCGCTGCCGCTGTTCGAGCAGTGGTTCGCGGAGGCGGTGGGGGCAGGGCAGACCGAGCCGCACACGATGTCGCTGGCCACGGCGGACGAGGAGGGGCGGCCCGATGTGCGGATCGTGATGCTGCACGGCGCCGACGAGGAGGGCTGGCACTTCGCGTCGCACGCGGGCAGCCGGAAGGGACGGCAGCTGGCGGCCCGGCCGTACGCGGCACTCGGCTTCTACTGGCCCGTGCAGGGCCGGCAGATCCGGGTGCGCGGCCGGGTGACCGTCGCCCCGCCCGAGGTCGCCCACGCCGACCTGCACGCCCGCTCGACCGGCGCCCTCGCCTCCGCCCTTGTGGGCCGCCAGAGCGAAGTCCTCGGCTCCTACGAGGAGTTGGAGCACGCCTCGGAGGCCGCCTGGCACCGGGCCCAGCAGGAGCCCGACGCCCCCGCCCCCTCATGGACGGTGTACGTCCTCACCCCCGACGAGGTCGAGTTCTTCCAGGGCGACCCCCAGCGCCGCCACGTACGCCTCACCTACCACCGCACCGAGTCCACGTGGCACCGGGAACTGCTTTGGCCGTAGGCCCGACGGGGGGTGCCCTGGGCTTTGTCTTTTAGGGGCGCGGGGAACTGCGCGAGCAACA
>NZ_LIQZ01000035.1 GCF_001418655.1 Streptomyces phaeochromogenes
GCCAGCGCGAGCAGCAGTCCGCCCGGGAACAGGCCCGACTGGACCAGTCCGCCGGCCGCCCCGACCACGGCACCCAGCACGAAGAGCCCCAGGTGGACGAGGATCCGTCCGGCCGAGGGCGCTCGCAGGGGCTCGGCGAGCATGCTGCCCGCACCCGGCCTGTTCGCCGTACTCATCAGCCACTCACTTCATTACGTGTCGGACATCCACGACGACTCATCGGACACCCTCATCCTTTTCGGCCGTCCCGGCGAACAGGTCCGTCTCCCGCGCCGGTCCTTCGCGCTCGCCACGCGCCAACTCGTAGTACTCCACGACGAACAGTGGCTGCGCGAGCTGGTTGGAGAGCGCGAACCAGGGCTCGACGACCTCGATCTGGGTGGCGTGCGCCCGCATCGCGGCGGCCTTGGCGGCGGCGAAGGGGGTGCCGTCGATCTCCGTGGTGATCAGGGAGTCGTCCACCACGCCAGGCACGTCGTCGACGGCGGCGGAGGCGGGGAACGGCAGTTCGTCGAGCACGTCCTTCAGGCGGGCGAAGCCCTCCTCGGCGACCGAACGCGGTACGCGGTTCCAGTAGATCTTTGCGATCGTCCACGGTTCGCCGAGCTCCGGACCGAAGCCGGACTCCGCGGCCAGGTCGGCGGCGCGCATGGCGACGCGGTGGGCCTGGATGTGGTCCGGGTGGCCGTAGCCGCCGTTCGTGTCGTAGGTCACGAGCACCTGGGGGCGCACCTCGCGGATCACGCGGACGAGATCCGTGGCCGCCTCGTCGACGTCCGCCTGCCAGAAGCAGCGCGGGTCGTCGTTGTCGGGCAGGCCCATCATCCCGGAGTCGTGGTGGCGGCCGGGGCCGCCGAGGGAGCGGAAGTCGCCGACCCCGAGCTCGCGCATCGCCGCGGCGAGCTCGGCCAGGCGGTGATCGCCGAGGGCCTCGCCCGACAGGTGGGCGAGGCCGGGCGGGATGACCTCGCCCCGCTGGCCAAGGGTGCAGGTCACGAGCGTGACGTGGGCGCCCTCGGCCGCGTACCTGGCCATGGTCGTGCCGTTGTTGATCGCCTCGTCGTCCGGGTGCGCGTGCACCAGGAGAAGACGCCGGGAGGGCAGTTCCGTCATGGACCCCACCCTACGAGGCGTGGGGCAGAACCCTACGAGGCGTGGGTCAGAACTTGATGTCTCCGATCATGCCCGCGATGTTCGTGGTCAGATCGTTGATCGTCGGTGCGATCGTCGAGCTGGCCAGGTAGAAGCCGAACAGGACACACACGATGGCGTGAGGCGCCTTCAGCCCTGATTTCTTGATCAGGATGAAGACGATGATCGCCAGCAGCACCACCGCCGAAATCGAGAGTGCCACGGCGGCTCACCTCCAAGGATCCCAGGGACGCGGGGGGTCGGATGATGGGGGCAGTAAATCCGTACAACGGCCAGCAGGTTGATACCCACGCAGCAGTAGTGATCATAACTATTCGTACGTGCGCATTGATCGGCGCACGGCCGCACAAGGGGGCGCATGGCCAATATGGTCGGAGCATGACGACCGAGCCTCTCTCCTTCCCGCGCCGGCAGGCGCGCACCCTGCGCTTCACGCTCGGCGCGCCCCGTGCTTTCACCGTGGCGCCCGACGGTTCCCGTGTCGCGTACCTGCGGTCCTCGTCCGGTACTGACCGGGCGAACCAGCTGTGGGTCCTCGACGTGGCGGACGGCGAGGAGCGGCCCGCCGCGGATCCGGGGGCACTGCTCGGAGGCTCCTCGGAGCGGCTGTCTGCGGCGGAGCGGGCCCGGCGCGAGCGCAGCCGCGAGGGCGGGGCTGGCATCGTCGGCTATGCCACCGACACGGCCGTGGAGCTGGCGTCCTTCGCCCTGTCGGGGCGGCTGTTCACCGCGGAGCTGCGGGCGGGCACGGCACGTGAACTGCGGGTTCCCGGGCCGGTGTTGGACCCCCGCCCGTCCCCCGACGGACGGCTCGTGGCGTACGTCTCCGGGGGCGCCCTCAGGGTCGTCGGCGCCGAGGGGGAGGACGACCGGGCGCTCGTGGAGCCGGAGTCCGACACGGTCACCTACGGTCTCGCCGAGTTCATCGCGGCCGAGGAGATGGGCCGTTCGCGTGGTTTCTGGTGGTCGCCGGAGTCGGACCGGCTGCTGGTCGCACGGGCCGACGACGCCCCCGTACGCCGCTGGTGGATCTCCGATCCGGCGCATCCCGAGCGGGATCCGCAGCAGGTCGCGTATCCGGCGGCCGGGACGGACAACGCGGAGGTGCGGCTCTTCGTGATCGGACTCCAAGGGGCGCGCACGGAGGTCGCATGGGACCGGGCGCGCTACCCCTACCTCGCGCGGGTGCACTGGTCGGCGGCCGGAGCACCACTGCTCCTCGTCCAGGCGCGCGACCAGAAGAGCCAGCTCTATCTGGCCGTCGACCCGGACACCGGGGCGACCCGGATGGTGCACGCGGACGAAGATCCACAATGGCTTGATCTTTTCCCCGGGCTGCCGAGCTGGAGCCCGAGCGGACAGCTTGTGCGGATCGCCGACGAGGGCGGGGCGCGCGTGCTCGCCGTGGGTGAACGCCCCCTGACAGGACCGCAGTTGCATGTGCGAGCGGTGCTGGACGTGTCGGACGACGACGTGCTGGTCTCCGCGTCGGCCGGCGAGGCGGCGGCCGTCCCGGAGACCGGTGAGGTGCACGTCTACCGGGTCAACGACCTCGGCGTGGAACGGATTTCGCAGGAACCCGGCGTCCATTCGGCGGTCCGCGCGGGCGGTGTGACCGTGCTCGTGTCGGCCGTGCCCGACCGGCCGGGCGCCCAGGTGCAGGTGCTGCGCGACGGCAAGTCCGCGGCGACCGTGACCTCGTACGCCGAACACCCCGGGCTGAGCCCGCGCGTGACGCTCACGGAGGCGGGCGAGCGCCGCGTGCCGTGCGCCGTTCTGTTCCCCACGGACTACACCGACGGTCCGCTGCCGGTGCTGATGGACCCGTACGGCGGACCGCACGGGCAGCGCGTGCTGGCCGCGCACAACGCGTATCTGACCCCTCAGTGGTTCGCCGACCAGGGGTTCGCCGTGATCGTCGCGGACGGGCGGGGCATGCCGGGCCGCTCGCCCGCCTGGGAGAAGTCGATCAAGGACGATCTCGCCGCGGTCGTCCTCGACGACCAGATCCACGCGCTCCGGGCGCTCGCCGAACGCTTCCCGCTGGACCTGGACCGGGTGGCCATCCGCGGCTGGTCGTTCGGCGGCTATCTCGCGGGGCTCGCGGTACTGCGCCGCCCGGACGTCTTCCACGCGGGTGTGGTGGGCGCGCCGGTGACGGACCAGCGGCTGTACGACACCCACTACACCGAGCGGTATCTGGGTGATCCGAACACGCGGCCGGAGGTGTACGCGGCGAACTCGCTGATCGACGACGACGGTCTGGTGGGGGCGGCCGAGCCGGCCCGGCCGATGATGATCGTGCACGGTCTCGCCGACGACAACGTGGTGGTCGCGCACTCGCTGCGGCTGTCCTCCGCGCTGCTGGCCGCGGGCCGCCCGCACGAGGTGCTGCCGCTGTCGGGGGTCACGCACATGACCCCTCAGGAGCAGGTCGCGGAGAATCTGCTGCTGCTCCAGGTGGACTTCCTGAAGCGGTCCCTGAACCTGCCGTAGCGAACCGGCCGCGGACATGCGACCGGCCGGGGAGACATGGCGCGCCCCGGCCGGTCTACGGCACCCGCACGGCCGTACGCTGTTCAGACTGACGCGTCCGTATATCGGTATCGGGTCGGCGAAGTTGCCTGCGTGTTAACGAAGTTGATGCGCATTTGTCATGCTATTTCACGTCGTCCGTGGGCTCGTCCTGGATCTTGTCCACGGGCTCGGCAGGGCTCTCCTTTTTGCTCTCCTCCTGCGGCTCCTCCGGTGGGACCACCTGTTTCTCCTCCGCGAAGTGGCACGCCGAGTCGTGGGCCGCGGGGCCGGCCGCCTCGTGCCGGAACTCCGCGGGCACCGCGAGCAGTGGGACCTCCAGGGCGCAGCGCTCCTTCGCCTTCCAGCAGCGGGTGCGGAAGCGGCAGCCGGAGGGGATGTTCGCCGGCGAGGGCACGTCGCCGAAGAGGATGATCCGCTCCCGGTGCTCGCGGGCCTCGGGATCCGGGACGGGCACGGCGGACAGCAGAGCCTGTGTATAGGGATGCGTCGGGTGGTCGTAGATCTCGGCGTCCCTGCCGATCTCCACGATCCGCCCGAGGTACATCACCCCGACCCGGTCGGAGATGTGCCGCACGATCGAGAGGTCGTGCGCGATGAACACGTACGACAGGTCGAACTCGGTCTGGAGCCGGTCCATCAGGTTGATGACCTGGGCCTGGACCGACACGTCGAGGGCGGAGACCGGCTCGTCCGCGACGATGATCTCGGGGCGCAGGGCCAGACCGCGCGCGATGCCGATGCGCTGGCGCTGGCCGCCGGAGAACTGGTGCGGATAGCGGTTGATGTACTCCGGGTTGAGCCCGACCACGTCCAGCAGGTCCTGGACCTTCCGGCGCCGGTCGCCCTTCGGCGCGACCTCGGGGTGGATCTCGTACGGCTCCCCGATGATGTCGCCGACGGTCATGCGCGGGTTGAGCGAGGTGTACGGGTCCTGGAAGACCATCTGGATGTTGCGGCGGACGGCCTTCAGGGCGCGACCGGAGAGCCTGGTGACGTCCTCGCCCTTGTACGCGATCTCGCCGGCCGTCGGCTTCTCCAGGTTGACCAGCATCTTGGCGACGGTGGACTTGCCGCAGCCGGACTCGCCGACGATGCCGAGGGTCTCGCCCGCGGCGAGTTCGAAGTCGACGCCGTCGACGGCCTTCACCGCGCCGATCTGTTTCCTGAAGACGATGCCCTGGGTGAGCGGGTAGTGCTTGACCAGGCCCCGCACCTGGAGGATCGGCTCAGCCATGGAGGCACTCCCTCCAGAAGTGGCAGGCGCTCACGCGGTCCGTGCCCGCCTCGGTCACCTCGTACAGCGGCGGTACGTCGGTCCGGCAGACGTCCTGGGCCAGGGGGCAGCGCGGGTTGAAGGCGCAGCCGGGCGGGATGTGCATGAGGTTCGGTGGCAGGCCCTTGATGGCGTACAGCTCCTTGCCCTTCTGGTCGAGCCGCGGGATCGACTCCAGGAGGCCCTTCGTGTAGGGGTGCGCGGGGGCCTTGTAGATGTCGTGGACCGGGGCCGACTCGACGATCCGGCCCGCGTACATCACGGCGATCCGGTCGGCGACGTCCGCGACCACGCCGAGGTCGTGGGTGATGAGGATGAGCCCCATGTTGAGCTCGCGCTGAAGCTCGGCGAGGAGGTCCATGACCTGGGCCTGGACGGTGACGTCGAGGGCGGTGGTGGGCTCGTCCGCGATGATCAGGTCCGGTTCGAGGGCCAGCGCCATGGCGATCATGATGCGCTGGCGCATTCCGCCGGAGAACTGGTGCGGGTAGTCTCCGACGCGGGCCGCCGCGGCCGGGATGCGCACCCGTTCCATCAGCTCGATCGCCTTGGCCTTGGCGGCCTTCCTGGACATGCCCTGGTGGACGGTGAACATCTCGCCGAGCTGGGCGCCGACGCTCAGCACCGGGTTCAGGGACGACAGCGCGTCCTGGAAGATCATCGCCATTTGGGCGCCACGGACCTTGCGCCGCTCCTCCTCCTTGAACTTCAGGAGGTCCTCGCCCTGGAAGAGGATCTCGCCCGCGGTGATCTTCCCGGGCGGGGTGTCGAGGATGCCCATGATCGCCTGGGCGGTCACGGACTTGCCGGAGCCGGACTCGCCGAGCACGGCGAGCGTCTCGCCCTCGTCGACGCTGTAGGAGACGCCGTTGACCGCCTTGGCCACCCCGTCCCTGGTCCTGAACTCCACGTGCAGATCGCGCACTTCGAGCAGCACGGCGGTCACCTCAGCTTCGGGTCGAGGGCGTCGCGCACCGCGTCGCCGAGCATGATGAACGCGAGGACGGTGACGGCGAGGGCCCCGGCCGGCCACAGGAGCGCGTGCGGCGCCGTGCGGATGTACTGGGACGCCGAGGAGATGTCGATGCCCCAGCTCACGGTGGGCGGCTTCAGCCCGACGCCGAGGTACGAGAGGGTCGCCTCCAGCGAGATGTACGTACCGAGCGCGATGGTCGCCACGACGATGACCGGGGCGATGGCGTTGGGCGTGATGTGCCGCAGCATCATCCGGGAGTTGGAGGCGCCGAGCGCCCGGGCCGCCTGGACGTAGTCGTTCTGCTTGGTGGTGATGACGGAGCCGCGGGCGATACGGGAGATCTGCGGCCAGCCCAGCAGCACCATGAACCCGATCACCGGCCAGACCGTGGAGCTGGTGACGACGGACAGCAGGACCAGACCGCCGAGGACGACGGGGATCGCGAAGAAGATGTCGGTGATCCGGGACAGGACGGCGTCCCCCGCCCCGCCGAAGAACCCGGCGAGCCCGCCGAGCACCGAGCCGAGGATGGCGACCCCGAGCGTGGCGCACACACCGACGGTGACGGAGACCCGGGCTCCGTACACCGTGCGGGTGTAGACGTCGCAGCCCTGGCCGTTGAAGCCGAAGGGGTGTCCGGGCTGGGAGCCCTCCTGGGCCTTGGCGAGGTCGCACTTGAGGGGGTTCTGGGTGGCGATCACCCCCGGCCACAGGGAGATGAAGAGCAGGAACAGGATGATGAGCGCCGAGATGATGAAGACGGGGTTGCGGCGCAGGTCGCGCCAGGCGTCGGACCAGAGGGAGCGCGGTTTCTCGGAGGGGCCCGTGCCGTCCGGTCCGCCCGGAGTCTTCTCCAGGGTCTCGCCTTCCGCCGTGGCCAGGTCCATGGTGCCGCCCATGCCCGTGGCGGCGATGGCACCGTCCTCCGGGGCACGCCCGCCGCCCGACAGGTGAGGTTCCCGCGGCATCGGTTCAGGCATAGCGGATCCTCGGGTCGAGTACGGCGTACAGGAGGTCGACCAGCAGGTTGGCCACCAGGAAGACGAGGACCAGGACGGTCACGAAGCCGACGACGGTCTGGGTGTTCTGGCGCAGGATGCCCTGGTAGAGCTGGAAGCCGACGCCGTGGATGTTGAAGATGCGCTCGGTGACGATCGCGCCGCCCATCAGCGCGCCGATGTCGGTGCCGATGAAGGTGACCACCGGGATCAGCGAGTTGCGCAGCAGATGCCGGGTGATGACCCGGTGCCTGGGCAGCCCCTTGGCGACGGCCGTACGAACGTAGTCGGCGCGCCGGTTCTCCGCGATGGAGGTGCGGGTCAGCCGGGTCACGTACGCGAGGGAGACGGACGCGAGCACCAGGCCCGGCACGATCAGCTCGTCGAAGGGGGCCTCCGGGGAGACGGACGGACTGATCCAGCCCCATTCGACGCCCAGCAGCAGCTGGAGCAGCAGACCGGTGACGAAGGTCGGCACGGAGATGACGACGAGGGTGGCCAGCAGGACGCCGGTGTCGACGGGACGGCCGCGGCGCAGTCCGGTGACGACGCCGAGTGCGATGCCGATGACGATCTCGAAGAGGATCGCCACGATCGTGAGCCGGATGGTGACCGGGAAGGCGCTCGCCATCAGCTCGGTGACCTCCTGACCGTTGAACGCGGTGCCGAAGTCGCCGGTGAAGACGTTGCCCATGTACGTCACGTATTGCTGCCACAGGGGCTTGTCGAGGCCGAACTCCTTACGGAGCTGGGTCGCCGTGGCGGGGTCGCACTGCCGGTCGCCGCACAGGCCCGCGATGGGGTCGCCCATCACGTTCACCATCAGGAAGATCAACAGGGTGGCGCCGAAGAAGACCGGGATCATCTGCAGCAGACGCCGGATCACATACCGTCCCATGAGGGCTCCGGAGGTAGGCGGGGGCACCCGTGTGTCGACGGGTGCCCCCGCGGCTCAGCTGACCTTGATCTCGTTGTAGACGGGGACGCTGAACTGGTTGAGCGCCACGTTGGAGACCCGCTCCGAGTAGCCGGCGCTGCCGTTCTGGTACCAGAGCGGGATGGCGCCCATGTCGTCCCGCAGGACCTCCTCGGCCTGCTGGAAGAGGTCGACGGCCTTGGCCTGGTCGGTCTCCGCGTTGGCCTCGTTGACGAGCTTGTCGAACTCGGCGTTGGTCCACTTGCCGTCGTTGGACGAGGCGTTGGTGTAGTACAGCGGCTGCAGGAAGTTCTGGATCAGCGGATAGTCCATCTGCCAGCCGGCCCGGAAGGGGCCCGACATCTTGGACTGGGTGATCTGGTTGCGGAAGTCGGCGAAGGTGCCGATCGGGTTGCCGACGCAGGCCTTGTCGTTGTCCAGCGCGTTGTTGACGGAGTTGCAGACGGCGTCCACCCACTCCTTGTGGGAGCCGGTGTCCGCGTTGTACGAGATCTTGACCTGGCCGCCGGGCAGCCCGCCGCCCTCCTCGATCAGCTTCTTGGCCTCGTCGGGGTCGTACTCGCAGGCGTCACCGCACAGCCCCTCCTTGAAACCGCCGGCCTCGCCGAGGACGGGCGAGGTCCAGTCGCTGGCGGGCGTGCGCGTCTTCTGGAAGATGGTCTCGGTGATCTGCTCGCGGTCGATGGCGCGGGACAGGCCCGTGCGGACCTTCTCCATGCCGGCCTTGTCCCAGGCCTTGTCGTAGAACGGGAAGGCGAGGGTCTGGATGATGCCGGCGGGCGTGTTGATGTACCGGTCGCCGAGGTCGCTCTTGGCGTTCTTGAGCTGGGAGGCGGGCACGTCGTCGACGAGGTCGAGGTTGCCGGCCATCAGGTCCGTGTAGGCGGTGTTGTTGTCGGTGTAGACCTTGAGGTCCACCCCGCCGTTCTGCGCCTTGTCCTCGCCCGGGTAGTCCACCCACTCGCGCATCTTCATCACCGAGCCCTTGGCGTACGAGTCGATGGTGTACGGGCCGTTGCCGACCGGCTTGCTCAGCCAGCCCGCGTGGTCGTCGAAGAACGACTGCGGCAGCGGGGAGAAGGCCGCGTAGCCCAGGGTGTCGGGGAAGGTCGAGAACTTCTGGTTGAGCTTGACCGTGAAGGTGTTGGGCCCGGTGACCTTGAGGCCGGAGAGGGTGTCGGCCGTCTGCTTGCTGCCGTCCTCCGGGTGCGTCTTGTCGTAGCCGTCGATGTACCCGAAGAAGTACGCGTTCTTCTGGTTGTTCTTGAGGCTGGCGCCGTAGTTCCAGGCGTCCACGAACGACTTGGCGTCGACGGCCTCGCCGTTGCTGAACTTCCAGCCGCTCTTGACGGTGACGGTGAAGTTCTGCGAGTCCGAGGTCTCGATCTTCTCGGCGAGCATGTCGTTCGCCTTGCCGGTCTTGGCGTCGTAGCGCTTCAGACCGCGGAACAGCATGTCGAGGACCTTGCCGCCCTGCACCTCGTTGGTGTTCGCCGGCTCCAGGGGGTTCTGCGGGTCACCCCACGAGGAGCTCACGATCCCGGAGCCGTCGCCGCCGCCGCTGTCGCCGCCCCCGTCGTCCCCGCAGGCCGTCGCGGCGAGAGCTACCGCCACCGCGCATGCGGCCCATCTGGCGTGCGTGGCTCCACGCATGGAGTGCCTCCTCTTCAGTGCGCTTCCAGTGCACGTTCCGTGCGCTGCGGCTCCGGCGCGGGAGCGCTGTGCCTTCAGCGCCCAATATCGGGGCATAAAGGACGTGACGCCCATTCATCCCACTCTTACGAGTGGGAACACCCTCCGAATGCACGTATGCCGAAACACGGCGAACCGCATATCGGACCTCGCTTTGGTCATGGCAGTACCAAGCCACGCCAAGCGGGCGGCCTGCCTCAGGTCAAACGGCAAAAGACCAGATCAAAGCCGTCAACGTTTCATTGACGCTGCCTGAATGGCGTTGAAATGGTCGCGCTAGCCCGTGGGTCGCATCCCGCAGACCCGCATGACAGTTCGGGCCAGGAGCACGATGACCTCGCCTACACCCTCTGCCACGACCGCACCCATGGTGGTGGCCGAAGACGCCGTACCCACGGCGCCGAAGACGCCGCCCCGAGGCGGTGACAGCCGCTCCCCCGGCCGGCTCGCCTGGCTGCGCTTCAAGCGCGACCGCACGGGTGTGGTCTCGGCCTATGTGGTGCTGGTCTTCTTCGTCGCCGGAGTCGGCGCCCCGCTGATCGCCAGGCTGTACGGCAAGGATCCGTACACGACCTACGGCCAGAACACGGCGGGTCTCCTCAACGACTTCGGTTTCCCCGTCCGGCCCAACGGCGGCATCAGCGGCGACTTCTGGTTCGGCGTCGAACCGCAGCTCGGGCGGGACGTCTTCACGCTGCTGCTCTACGGCATCCGCAACTCGCTGCTGATCGCCACGGTGACGACCCTGCTGGTCACCTTCCTGGGCATCGTCGTCGGGCTCACGGCCGGCTATCTCGGCGGCCGGACCGACTACCTGGTGGGCAGGGTCATCGACATCCTGCTGGCCTTCCCCTCCACGCTCTTCTTCATCGCCTTCTGGCCCGTGATGATCTCGATCCTCGTCTCGCCTGAGGACGCCACCCCCACCTGGCTCACGGTGGTCAGCCTGATCTCGGTGATGACCGCGTTCGGCTGGGCGCCCATCGCCCGGCTGCTGCGCGGCGAGGTACTGGCCCTGCGCGAGCGGGAGTTCGTGGAGGCGTCCAAGGTGACCGGTGCGTCGCCGGCCCGGATCATCTTCAAGGAGCTGCTGCCGAACCTGTGGACGCCGATCCTCATCCAGGCGACCCTCGCGCTGCCGATGTACGTCACCACGGAGGCCGCCCTCGCCTTCCTCGGCGTGGGGCTCAGTGATCCCACCCCCGACTGGGGCGTGATGATCCAGCGCGGGGCGCAGGTCTATCAGAACGACATCACGTACATGCTCTTCCCCGGCCTGACGATGGTGATCTTCGTGATCGCCTTCAACCTGCTCGGCGACTCCGTCCGGGACGCGCTGGATCCGAAGACCCGCCGCCGATAGCCGACGGCTCCGCCGGACAGGCCGGCTTCGACCTGCGGGTTCGTCGCGGCTCGTCGCGCCCACGCGGCGGAGCCGCACATCGACACAGCCCCGCGCCCCAAAACGACAGGGGCGCCCCCCTCTCCCTCATTCAGGCAGGACACGCATGTCTATTTCGCGCAGAAACTTCGTCATCGCCACCTCGGTCGCGGCAGGCGGCTCCATGGTTCTCTCGGCCTGCAGCAGCGGCGGAGGCGGTGGCGGCACGGGCGGCAGCGGCTCCACGAGCACCGCCAAGTACTCCGCGGTCAGCATCGGCACGGCGGACGACTCCAAGGGCCCCGCCCCCGAGGTCACCGGGGCGCGCAAGGGCGGGACGATCCACCCGATCGGGCCGGACGACTTCTCGCACCTCGACCCGCAGCGCATCTACTACTCGTGGAACTCCACGGTCGGCAACCTCTACATCCGCTGTCTGACCGGCTACAAGATCGCCTCCGGCGGCGCCATGAAGCTGGTAGGCGACCTCGCCACCGACACCGGCACCATGTCGGACGACGGCAAGACCTGGACCTTCACCCTGAAGGACGGGCTGAAGTGGGAGGACGGCAGCGAGCTCACCGTGGAGGACGTGCGCCACGGCATCGAGCGCGGCTTCGCGAGCTTCACCACCGAGGGGGCCACCTACCTCCAGTCCGCGCTGACCGGCACGAACGACTTCCGCTCGGTCTACAAGGGCCCGTACGGCGGCAAGCACCTCAGCTCGGTCGTCACGGACACCGCGAAGAAGACCATCACCTTCCATCTGAGGACGGCCCGCCCGGACCTCAACTGGACGCTGGCGATGCACTCCTACGGCGCCGTGCCCGTCAAGCACGACACCAAGGAGAAGTACGACAAGGACCCGGTCTCCTGCGGCCCGTACCGGATCAAGCAGCACTCGGTCGACAAGTCCCTGACGCTGGTGCGCAACACGCACTGGGACCCGGCGACGGACCCGATCCGCAACGCCTACCCGGACTCCTTCGTCTTCGAGTTCGGCCCGGAGGGGCTGCAGGCCACGGACCGGCTGATCGCCGACTCCGGGGGCGACGAGTTCGCGGTCATGGCGTACAGCGGGGTGCCGGCGGAGCGCATCCAGAAGGTGCTCGGCACGGCCGACCTGAAGGCCCGTACCGTCGACGGCCTGCTGACCGGCCTCTACTACTACGCCATCAACTGCAAGCGGATCACCGACGTGAAGGTGCGCCAGGCACTCAACTACGCCTGGCCGCTGGAGCAGATCCGCCGGATCTACGGCGGCCCGTCCGCGGGCGAGTACGCGACCACCGTCCTCTCCCCCGACATCGCGGGCCGCGTGAAGTTCGACATCTACGGCAAGCTGACCAAGCCGCAGGGCGACACGGCGAAGGCGAAGGCCCTGCTGAAGGAGGCCGGGAAGCTCGGCCAGAAGATCGTCTACACCTATCCGCAGGGCGCGAGCGACGCGTACGACAAGACCAAGGTCGTCATCGCCGCCGCTCTGAAGGAGGCCGGCTTCGACCCGGTCGTGAAGCCCGTCGAGTCGACCAGCTACTACGACCAGATCCAGCAGATAGACAACCAGTTCGACGTCATGTGGTTCGGCTGGTCCCCCGACTGGCCCACCGGCTACACCCTCCTCCAGCCTCTCTTCGACGGCACCACGATCGCCAACGGCGCCAACAACGTCTCCCAGCTGAACGTGCCCTGGGTGAACGCGGCCATCAAGAAGGACGCGGTCATCGCCGACCCGGCCAAGGCCAACGCCGCCTGGGCCGCGCTGGACCGGCAGATCATGGAGAAGGAGGCGCCGATCATCCCCGAGACCTACCAGCGTCGCTACTACCTGTACGGGGACAAGGTGGGCGGGGGCGAGTTCGACCCGCTGTTCTCGGCGTTCATCCTCTACAAGCTGTACGCCAAGGCCTGAGACCACCGGCAACCGCCACCAGGGAATCGCATCGCCATGTTCCGCTTCCTCGTCCGTAGGACGCTCGGCGCGCTGCTGATCCTGTTGATCATCAGCGCCCTCACGTTCGTGCTCTTCTACGTCGCCCCGCGGGACCCGGCCCGGGCCGCCTGCGGCAAGCTCTGTACGCCCCAGACGCTCGCGCTGGTCCGGCACAACCTCGGGATCTCCGACCCGCTGCCGGTCCAGTACTGGCACTGGCTCGTGGGCGTGTTCGCCGGCCGCGACTACACCGGGCTCGGGCACTGCCCGGCGCCCTGCCTCGGCTACTCGTTCACCAACCACGAGCCGGTGCTCGGCCTGATCACCGACCGCTTCCCGACGACGCTCTCCCTCTCCATCGGCAGCGCGGTGGTGTTCGTGGTCTTCGGCGTCGGTACGGGCATGATCGCGGCCGTCAAGCAGGGCAGGGCTCTGGACAAGATCGCGTCCTCCGCCTCGCTGGTCGGCTCGTCGCTGCAGATCTACATCGTGGGTGTGGTCGCGATGTACTACCTCTCCGACGAGTGGCATCTGCTTCCCCGGCCGCAGGACAGCGCGGGGTTCACCCAGGATCCGGGCGCCTGGTTCAAGGGGCTGCTGCTGCCGTGGCTGGTCCTCGCGCTGATCTTCACGGCCAACTACACGCGGATGACCCGCTCCCAGCTGGTGGAGAGCCTCAGCGAGGACTACGTACGCACGGCCCGCGCCAAGGGCCTGTCCCGCCGGACGGTCTTCTTCCGGTTCGCCTGGCGGGGCGCCATGGGCCCGATCGTCACGATCCTCGGCCTCGACATCGGCTATCTCCTCGGCGGCGCGATCATCACCGAGGAGACGTTCGGGCTGCACGGCATCGGCGCGCTGTCCATCAAGGCCGTACGGGACAACGACCTGCCACTGCTGCTCGGTGTCGTCCTCACCGCAGCCGCCGCGATCGTCGTCGCCAACATCGTCGTGGACGCCGTCTACGCCCTCATCGACCCGCGGATCCGGCTCGCCTAGGAGAGGACGACACCCCTCATGAACACGCCCTTCCTCTCCGTACGCGATCTGCGGGTCGCCTTCTCCACCGAGGACGGCCTCGTCAGGGCCGTCGACGGGCTCTCCTTCGACCTGGAGCAGGGCAGCACGCTCGGCATCGTGGGCGAGTCCGGCTCGGGCAAGTCCGTCACCAACCTGGCGATCCTCGGCCTGCACGACCGCGAACACACCGACGTGGACGGCGAGATCCTGCTCGACGGCAAGGACCTGCTGACCGCGACCGAGCGGGAGCTGGAGCGGCTGCGCGGCAACACCATGTCCATGATCTTCCAGGACGCGCTGGCCTCGCTCTCGCCCTTCCACACGGTCGGCAGACAGATCGGCGAGACGTACCGAAAACACACCGGGGCGTCCCGGCACGAGGCCCGGGCGCGGTCGGTCGAGATGCTCCGACGGGTCGGCATCCCGCAGCCCGACCTCCGGGTGGACGACTATCCGCACCAGTTCTCCGGCGGTATGCGCCAGCGCGCGATGATCGCCATGGCGTTGGTCTGCGACCCGGAGCTGCTGATCGCCGACGAACCGACCACGGCCCTGGACGTGACGGTCCAGGCCCAGATCATGGACCTCCTCAAGGACCTCCAGCAGGAGTTCGGCACGGCGATCGTCTTCGTCACCCACGACCTGGGCGTGATCGCCAACATCGCGGACGACGTGCTGGTGATGTACGGCGGACGCTGTGTGGAGCGGGGCACGCGGAACCAGGTGCTGCGGACACCCCAACACCCGTACACCTGGGGCCTGCTGGGTTCGATGCCGAGCCTCGACGGGCCGGTCGACGTGCCGCTGTCACCGATCCCCGGCCTGCCACCGTCGCTGCTCAATCCGCCCTCCGGCTGCCGCTTCCACCCGCGGTGCGCGTTCGCGGAGAAGGTCCACGGCGGGCGGTGCGCCACGGACAGCCCGCCGCTGGAGATCAACGGCGGCGGTCGCGGCACGGCCTGCCACCTCACCGCCGAACAGCGCCGGGAGTTCTTCGTCGACTACGCGACACCGCAGCCCAACTGACGCCCCAACCCTCCGACTTCACGCCCAACTGCCGTACGAGAGAAGGTATTTCACGATCATGAGCGGCACGGACCCCCTCCTGGACGTCACCGGGCTCACCAAGCACTTCCCGGTACGGGGCGGCTTCCCCGTCCGCCGTACGGTGGGCGCGGTGCAGGCCGTGGACGGGCTCGACCTCCGGGTCGCCGAGGGCGAGAGCCTGGGCCTGGTCGGCGAGTCCGGCTGCGGCAAGTCGACCACGGGCCGGCTCATCACCCGCCTCCTGGAACCGACCGCGGGGAAGATCACGTACGCGGGCCAGGACATCACGCACGCCTCGCGCAAGGAGCTGGCGCCGGTCCGCTCCGAGATCCAGATGATCTTCCAGGACCCGTACGCCTCGCTGAACCCAAGGCACACGGTCGGGAAGATCGTCTCCGGCCCCATGGAGATCAACGGCATCGACCCGAAGGGTGGCCGCGAGAGGCGCGCCCGCGAGCTGTTGGAGATCGTCGGGCTCAACCCGGAGCACTACAACCGCTTCCCGCACGAGTTCTCCGGCGGCCAGCGCCAACGGATCGGTGTGGCAAGGGCGTTGGCCCTGAGCCCGAGGCTGGTCGTGGCGGACGAGCCGGTGTCGGCCCTGGACGTGTCGATCCAGGCCCAGGTGGTGAACCTCCTCCAGACCCTGCAGAGGGACCTGGGCATCGCGTTCGTCTTCATCGCCCACGACCTGGCGATCGTCCGCCACTTCTCGCAGCGTGTCGCCGTGATGTACCTCGGCCGCATCGTCGAGACGGCCGACCGCGACGACCTCTACGAGAATCCGCGGCACCCGTACACACGGGCGCTCCTGTCCGCGGTCCCGGAGGCGACGGCATCGGACACCCCGCCCCGGACACGCATCCGCCTGACCGGGGACGTGCCCTCCCCACTCAACCCGCCGTCCGGCTGCCGCTTCCGCACACGCTGCTGGAAGGCGACGGAGAGGTGCGCGGCGGAGGCGCCTGCGCTGGTGCGGGTCGAGGGGAACGGGGTGGGGCATCTGACGGCTTGCCATTACCCGGAGGCGGGGCGAACCATGACCTCACAGGCGGCGGCCTGAAACGCTGCTCCCCTGGCGGGACTTGCGGGGGGGCTTGCGGACTCGCGGGGCTTGCAGAACCGGCCGGTCTCACGCGTCCAGGTCCAGCTCCCCCACGATCTGGTCACCGCTCATCTCTCCCGTACGGCGGAATCCGAGCCCCAGGTAGAACGGCTCGGGGCCGCCCTCGCCCTCCGCCCAGGTGACCGTCACCAGGCCGGTGCGGCCACGGCGGCGGATCTCGTCGCGGACGGCTTCCACCGCGAAGCGGCCGTATCCGCGCCGCTGCTTGCCGTCGGCGATGTTGAGGCGCCAGAGGCCGGAGCGGGGGCGGTCGTCGGGGTTCTCGGGGTCGAAGCGGATGTCGAAGAAGGCCATGACGAAGCCGACGAGTTCGTCGCCGTCGTAGACCAGGCGGGGCCAGGCGGTGTCGGGCCGTGGGTAGGCCTCGGCCAGGGACTGCGCGACCGGGGAGACGAAGCGTTCCTGGTCGGGGCGGACCTTGAGGGCGATCGCGGCCCCGACGTTGTCGGGGGTGACCTCTTCCAGGCGGAGCGGCTGCTGGTCGGTGGCGGGGCCGGGGTCCAACTCCCCGCGCTCCACGCAGAATTCGTTCCCCTCGGGGTCCTCCATGGTGACCCAGCCGCCGCCGTCGGGGCGGCGGAGGTCGTTCGTCACCCGGGCGCCGAGGGCGATCGCGCGGTCGACCTCCTCCTCGCGGGTGCGGCCCTTCGGCTTGAGGTCGAAGTGGATGCGGTTCTTGGCCGTCTTGCCTTCCGGGACGCGGACGAAGAGCAGCCTCGGGCCGCCGTCGGGGTCCGCGATCAGTGCCTCCGGGTCGCCGGGCTTGTCGTCGTCGGCCAGTGGCCGGCCGAGCAGCTCGCTCCAGAACAGCCCGAGGTCGTACGGGTCTCCCGTGCAGTCGAAGGTGATGCTGTGAATCCCCGGCTCCAATTGCCTCTCCCGACTCAACGGTCTCCTCCCGACCTGATTTTCGCCCCCGCCGCCCCTACCCTTCCCGTCCCTGGGGGCTGCCGCCCCCAGACCCCCGCATCGGCCTGAACGGCCTCGTCCTCAAACGCCGGACGGGCTGAGATGTGCCTGGACTGGGCTAAAGAGGTTCGGCCCTGCCGCGCAATCTTTCAGCCTCTCCGGCGTTTG
>NZ_LIQZ01000350.1 GCF_001418655.1 Streptomyces phaeochromogenes
GGTCTGGTACGGGCGGCAGGCCGCGCGTACGTCCGCCGGGGACGACATAGCGACTGAGGCCTCGCCCCGCACCGACGCCCCGGCTCAAGTCGGCACCCTCGCAGCCCCTCATGGCCAAGCCCATACCGACGCCGACGCCGACGCCCATGCCCACGTTCATCACGAACCCCGTATCTCCTGGCTCCTGGTCCTCCCCCTCCTCGCCCTCATCCTCGTGGCGCCGCCGGCCCTGGGCTCGTACAGCGCGATGCGAACCGGCACGGCCCTGCAGAAGCAGCCCTGGGGGTTCGCCGACCTCCCTGCCGGCGAAACGATCAGGCTCAACCTCGTCGACTACGCGGGCCGGGCGGCGTACGACCACGGCCGTTCCCTCGACCACCGGCACATCAAGATCGCCGGCCTGCTGGCGCTGGACCGCGACGGCACCCCGTACCTGGTCCGTATGGCACTCAGTTGCTGCGCCGCCGACGCCCAGCCGGTGAAGATCGGCCTGACCGGCCGGATCCCTCCCGTCCTGCGACCGGACAGCTGGCTGGAGGTCACCGGCACGTACACCGCCAAGCGGACCAAGGACCCGGTGAACGACGGCATCATTCCGTTCCTCGACGTCACCGAGGTGAAACCGGTCAAGGCGCCGCGAGACCCGTACGACGAGAGCTGGAACGGCTGACGCGGGCGCACACCGTCCATGCCACCCCGGAAGCTGTCGATCCTCTGTCGATAGCGGGCGTACGGGGGAGGGGCTGCCAACTGTGAGCCAGGATGGGCGAGTTGAAGGCTCTCACCCACTCTTCCCGGAGGCCCGCAACCATGACCCGCAGTCACCCGCACCCGCACTCGCTCCCCCACCCTTCCCGACGCGCCCTCCTGGGCGGCGCCGCCCTCACCGCGTTCGCGGTGGCGACGGGCGCAGGCGCAGGTACGGCGAACGCAGCCACCGGCACCAGGACCGCGACCACCACCGGCGGCGGCGCCGGCGGCGGCACGTGGCCGACCGAGTTCCCGCTCCCCAACGGCTTCCTCCCCGAGGGCATAGCCATCGGCAGAAAGCCGTACGCGTACATGGGCTCGCGCGCCAACGGCGCCATCTACCGCACCGACCTGCGCACCGGCGAAGGCGGCATCCTCTTCGCGGGCGGCACCGGCCTGATAGCCGTCGGCCTGAAGCTCGACCACGACGGCCTCCTGTACGTGGCGGGCAACACAGGTGTGGCGCGTACCCATGACTCCCGCACCGGCGAAGTGGTCGCAACACACCAACTGTCGGAACCGACCGGCCACTTCATCAACGACGTCACGCTCCTGGGCGACCGAGCCTGGTTCACGGACTCACGCGCCGCCGCACTCTACGGAGTACCGCGAGGCCGAACCGGAACCGTAAAAACCCTCCCCCTCACGGGCGACTGGGTCCAACTCCCCGACGTCAACAACGCGAACGGCATCGTCGGCACCCCCGACGGCCGCGCCCTGATCGTCGTCAAGAGCACCCCGGGCGAGCTCTACAACGTGAACCTCAGGACGGGCCGCGCCATCAAGATCACCCTCGTCGGGGCGGCCAACGTAGTCAACGGTGACGGCCTCTACCGCATAGGCCGCACCCTGTACGTGGTCCAGAACCGCCTGAACCTCATCAGCGTGTTCCACCTCGACTCCAAGGCCACGACAGCCACCCTGACCGGCACGATCACGGACCCCCGCTTCGACGTCCCCACAACCGCGGCCCGCTTCGGCAACCGCCTCTACCTCGTCAACGCCCGCTTCACCAGCCCCCAGACCCCGGAAACGACGTTCACGGGGGTTGCGGTCCCGATCTGACGCGGAGGGCGGGACGAGTACCCGTACGGACGGGGCAGGGGGCTGGCAGGATCCCCTGCCCAGCTCCGTTAGCCACACAGCAACGCCAGAGGGCCCTTACCTACCCGGTAAGGGCCCTCTGATCTGCTACTCAGCTGTCGGGGTGGCGGGATTTGAACCCACGACCTCTTCGTCCCGAATAAGGTCAGGGCGAGATCCATGCCTGACCCGAAGGGCACATGGCCAGGTCAGGTCGTTGGGATAAGTTGGTCTCGCCGGGCTTCTGGGTCCCGCTGGGAGAAGATCTTCTCCCAGCGTTCTCCCAGGATTGCGGGGGCAGCAGGGCCTACTCGGGCTGGCCGGTCGCATTCTGGCAACACTGGCAGCAGCTACGACCGCCGTCAGCGATGCGTGCGACGTCAAGCATCAGTCGTAGCCAACTGACGATGAGCGAAAGCTCCGTTACGTGTTCCTGAACAAACTGAATCGCGGCCACTGTTCTGTCCCTTCACGGATGTCTGAGCGCTCCTCTGCGCGTTAACTCCGGTGTAGAGGCGGCCTTCACTGTCCAGTACAGCCGTCGGACGACGACCGGACGATCAAGCCACAGCCTGCGATGTTGACGTTTGTCCGCTGTCCGCAGGACGTCCCATCGGACACGGGCATACCCTGGTTTGACACGACGGGGGAGGACGTGTGGGTGCTGGCTTCGGACAGATCGATGGCACGGCTCCGCAGGAGGCGCAAGACCTCGCCGCGCGGCTTCGCGTTGCCGCAGAGCGGGCGGGTTACGGGGGAGTACGAGAGCTCGCAGCCGCCACAAGCGTCGGTCGTACAACGGTCTCCGACGCGCTGACTGCTCGGCGCGTGCCTTCCTGGGAGAAGTTGGCTGCGCTGCTGCGGGGGTGCGAGGTCCAGCCGAACCAAGGCTGGGCCGAGATGCATCAGGCAGCCAAGGAATCCTTGGTGCGACAACGTGCGGCGGCGCATTCGGCCGGACTCGTAGACCAACCTGAAGAGCAAAATCGGCCCGTCACGGTTAATCCAGTTGATCTGAGCACTTTCTCCATTCGTGCACCTTACGGTGATTTGCCACCGCGCCTACGCGGGCGTGACGAACTGCTGGAACTGCTTGAGGAGCGGCTGGCAGCGGGTGAGAGTCGAGTGCAGGTGATTTGCGGTCTGGGGGGCTGCGGCAAGACCGCGGTCGCATTGCACCTGGCGAGGAATGCCAGGGATCGCGGTTACCGAATATTTTGGCTCTCAGCGTCCACTCCGGATCGACTAATCACTGGCATGCGGGAGGTCGCCCGCGAGCTTGGTGCGCCTGAGAATGACATCGATGCGGCGTGGAGTGGACGTGTTAGCGCCACTGACTTGGTATGGCGATATTTGGATGATGCTGAACAACCTTGGCTCCTGGTCATTGATAACGCGGACGAACCAGCCTGGCTTGCTTCACGAGGGAGAGTTCCAGGAGATGGGACGGGTTGGTTGCGTACAAGTCATGCAGGCATGACTCTTGTAACTACCAGGGTCGCTAATCCAGGGGTTTGGGGAAGTGAGGCAGATGCATCCCGAATTGGCCCTTTGGATCCTTCAGATGGGCGAGACGTCTTGCTAGATCTCGCAGGCGATTCTGGGGACCCTACGGAGGCACTACTTCTTGCTGAACGGCTCGACGGACTTCCGCTTGCGCTCAAGATTGCCGGTTCCTACCTCGCTCGGTCAGCGCGTGGTGCCGGATTGTTTCGGCGTCACGGAAAACAGTCTGGCAGGGTGCGAAGTTTTACAGACTACATTGATGCACTAGGTGAAGCAGGAACAGGTTTCCTGGATCAGAATGAGCGCTGGAATTCAGATAATCCAGATAGGGAAACCACGTATCGGCGTTTGATTGGACGAACGTGGGAGATATCTCTGGACCTACTGGATGAGCAGCGTCTTCCCGAAGCCCGTGCTCTCATGCGAATATTTTCCTGCTTTGCCCCCACTCCGCTTCCAATCGAACTCCTTGACCCCAACTTGATTTGGGGAGAAGGCCGGGAAGTGGAATCGAAACTGGAACGCGCAGATCGCGCACTGGAGGCTCTGGTGGATTTGAGTCTCATTGATGTAGTAGATGTCACTCCTGGGGCGCAATCCTCCAGGGTCGACCTTACGCCGTGCCTAGTTAGCCACCGTCTCGTGTTGGAGGCAAACGCTCTTCGTCTTGGCGATAGCACTCTAGAGGAACGTGACGCTGTTTGGCAGGCGACGGCAAAGATTGTTGAAAAAGGATCCTCGAGGGCTCCGGAATTTCCACGGAACTGGAATTGGTGGCGACTTATTTCCCCCCATATCGTAGCTGCACTGAGGGTAGCCCCACCGGATTCAGAGGTACTCCTCCCTCTATTGCGGGCAGGGCTTTCGGCGTATGCCTATCACGCTTTTAGTAATGGGTTCGACACGGCAGGCGTGATAGCAGGTTTGTTGCTTCAGCGTAGCTCTGCTCTGGGTGAGAGCCACCCGGTTCGTTTGTCCAGCAGGCACAGAGTGATGCTCTCTCTTTTGGGGGAGGAGCAGAAGATTACAGAAGGGGAAGAAATTCTCTCTCTTCAAATCGAGTCTCTCGGTGAGGAGCATCCGGAGACGCTCATTACCCGCCACGATATGGCCCTAATCCGTCGCAGGAATGGTCTGACTTCTGCCGCCGATGAGGAGGCACAACTCCGAGCCGTCTTGAATGCTCGACGAAGGGTTCTTGGGTCAGATGATCCGTATACATTGCTCACGCATAGTGCAGTTGTGGGTGCAATGAGAGCGAGAGGGAAGGAAACCCATGAGATTGATAATGAGTACCGCGCGCTGATTGAGCATACGCGGAGCGAAAGTCCAGAAGACTATAAGTTTCTGTCATTGCAAAATCGGCATCACATGGCGCATGCGCTAGATGCTGCAAACCGTTTTGACGAAGCCGAGGCTGAATATAGGTCGGTTATCTCGGAGTTGGAGGAGTCTAACGGTGCGGGCGGAAAGCTCTATCGAGATATGATGAAGTGCCTCGCGGATAACCTTGTGAGTCAGAAGAAGGAATTTGATGCACTCCATGTGCTCGACGATCTGATTCCGTGGTTTGATGGCAGTGGTGAAGGACGCTCACCTATTGGGGCAGCGGGACTGCAGGCCCGTCATAAGCGAGCCGACGCACTTCGTAAATGCAAGCGACCTGCTGAAGCTGAGCGAGAGATTCGCGCGGTATTGGAGGTTCGGCTGCAATCTGTTGACTCCCTAGACTCGCTGGTGCTTCGGGAGCGTCATTGTCTGGCACATGCATTGGAAGATCAAGACAGATGCACTGAGGCGCGTGAGGAGCTTCAGGAGGTAGCGGCAGCTTACGTAGATATTCTCGGGAATGAAGACGCGGCTACTCGAGATGTTCTTTCTTGCTTGGCGAATCACCAGTATAAGCACGGTGATTTTTCTGAGGCGCTGCGGCTATATGGGCAAGTTTTGGCTGCTGAAATAACGGTATTCGGTGACAGTCATGCAGAAGTGATATTCTCTCGCTTTTTGGTTCAGCGCTGCCTCCTCAAGATGGGGCGCATTGGGGCAGCTGAGGCGCTCTCTAAATTCGAAGAAATTGAATCAGAGCTCGCCGATAATTCTGGGGTGCCTCGTTCGCGCCTATCGGTCATCCGTAAGACAGTTCAAGAGCTTCGCGAGGATGTTGAGGGGTAGATGGCCGTATGGCCGCTAACCCACTTAGGCTGTTTCCCTTCCTTCCCTTAACTGGTAAGGATGTGTAGAAGTGCTAAACGCTCTCGAATGCTCAGAAGTCAACGTTATCGAGGCATGAGACGTGCCGGCGTCTCGACAGGCACCGTGTCCAACGTCCTCAACCGGCCGGACGTCGTAGCCGAAGCCACCAGAGTCCGTGTACGGGAAGCCATCGACGCTCTCGGTTTCACTCGCGGTGAGGGAGCCGTCGACCAGGCCGAGCACTGGCGACGGAACGGATTCGCCACGTGGCTCTTCACCCCGGCCGTTTCTGGCTGGTACCCGAAAAAGGCGCCCCAGGAAGCGCGACCGGTCCCCGTCCTTGCCGACCCCTGGCCCGGTGTCCCAGCGCGGGGGAGGGGTGCACAGGCTCGGGCAGACAGTTGCTGGGTGCCGATCGCGAAGGGGCTCACGCCTCACGGGCTGCGCCACACGCACAAGACGCGTATGGAGGGGTTCCGCACCCCGCCGAAGCTGATGGATGAGCGCATGGGGCACATCGACGGCTCGGTCCAAGCCCGCTACACGCACGTCACCCGGCAGATGCGCGATGAACTCATGGCGAACCTGACCATGGAGTGGGAGGCGTCCCTCGATGCCCGGTTGGCGATGTGCCCCACGTCTCCGGTGGCCGTGCTCAACGCCCTCTTGCAGGAGCGTCTGAGAGCACGTCGGTAGGAACCGTCTGGGAGACGGAATTCCAAGATCTTCTCCCAGATTTCTCCCAAGGGGCCCTGGAAACCACTCAGGGGCTTGATCCGTTCTCACGGATCAAGCCCCTGACCTGGTCTTACAACTGTCGGGGTGGCGGGATTTGAACCCACGACCTCTTCGTCCCGAACGAAGCGCGCTGCCAAGCTGCGCTACACCCCGATGTCGCTTTGAGCAGGCCACTCAAGTGAGCCCTGTTCGTGGCGACGTCGTTTACTTTAGCCCACCGGTGGCCGGAGACGAAATCCGGTTTTCGGGGGGTCGGTGGCGGCGTGGAACGGGGCGGATGTGGTCGAGGGCGACGAGGAGGAGGGCCAGTGCGTAGCAGGCGAGGCCCAAGACGGTGGCGTTGCCGAGGACCTCTACGTAGCCGTGTCGGGAGACGTCGAGGAAGGGGTACGGGTAGCGGGCCTGGGTGCCGGCAGGCAGTAGTGCGCCCCGGGCGAGGGTGAAGGCCAGGTACGCGGCGGGCAGCACCAGCCAGGTGGCCGCGGTGTGGAGGCGCAGCGGGCCCGGGCGGGTCAGCAGGAACCAGTCCAGTACGGCCATGACCGGGACCGCCGTGTGCAGGAGCTGGTTCGTGAGGGCCGGCCAGCCCGTGGACGTTTCGATGCCGCCCGTCATCGAGAAAGCGCTCGAACCGTTCGCCAGGATCACGTGTTGGACCAGGCCCGCGCCCACCGCGTACAGCATCGTGCCGGCGGTGACGGACGGTGGTAGCGGGCGCCGGGCCGCCCACGCCCGCCAGGCCGAGGCGGTGAACACCGCGGCCACCGCGACGCTGCTCAGGATCGTGAAGTGGCTCATGACCCGGGACGGTGTGCCCAGGACAAGCGCGAGGGTCACACCCGCGGTCGCCGTCAGCGCGACGAGGAGGCGGAAGGCGGCGACCAGGGGGCGGCGGACGCGGGGGACCACCGCGTCCGCCGGGACGACGGGGACGATGGCGGCGGCGTTGGCGGCCACGCCTGGGAGGACGGGTATGTCCGGGATGTCTGCGGGCAGAGGGGCGGTCATCCCCTCACGTTAAGCGGGTCGGACAAAAGGGGCGAGGCGGGTTGAACCGGTCGAGCGGTGCTGCTTCTCGCACCCTCGCACCCTCGCCCACTCCCCGCGTCAGCGTCCGTCCCGCTGCCCTTCCCGCGCGGCAGCGACCGCCGACCGCTCCCTCCCGCGCAGCAGCGACCGCCCCGTTACCCCGGTTCCGCGTGACGCGACGGCGTCAGCCCCGACCCACCAACGTAAGCAACGTAGCCTCCGGCGGGCACGCGAACCGTACCGGTGTGTAGCGGTTCGTGCCGCAGCCCGCCGACACGTGCATGTACGCCGTCCGCCCGGACTCGGTCTCCGTGTGCGTGGAGAGGCCCTTCACCCGCTCCGTGTCCAGGTCGCAGTTGGTGATGAGGGCGCCGTAGAAGGGGATGCACAGCTGGCCGCCGTGGGTGTGGCCGGCCAGGATCAGGGGGTAGCCGTCCGCGGTGAAGGCGTCGAGCGTGCGCAGGTACGGGGCGTGCACGATGCCCAGCGAGAGGTCGGCCGAGTCGGACGGGCCGCCGGCCACGCGCGCGTAGCGGTCGCGTTTGATGTGCGGGTCGTCGAGCCCGGTCAGCTCGACCTCGAAGCCGTCGATCTTCAGCGAACCCCGGGCGTTCGTCAGGTTCAGCCAGCCCGCCGCGTCGAAGCCGTCGCGCAGCGGCTCCCACGGGTTGTGGATCACGCCGACGACGGGCGCGTTGCCGTTCAGCCCGTGCCTGCCCTGCGCCTTCTCGAGCAAGTAGCGGGCGGGGTTGCGGGGTTTGGGCCCGTAGTAGTCGTTCGAGCCGAAGACGTACGCGCCCGGGAACTCCATCAGCGGACCGAGGGCGTCCATCACCTCGGGCACGCCCTCCGGGTCGGACAGGTTGTCCCCGGTGTTGATGACGAAGTCGGGACGCAGCCCCGCCAGCGACCGCAGCCAGCGCTGCTTCTTTCGCTGGCCGCTCACCATGTGGATGTCGGAGACCTGGAGCACGCGCAGCGGTCGCATCCCGGGCGGCAGTACCGGGACCGTCACCCGTCGCAGACGGAAGGAGCGGGCTTCGAAACCCGCCGAGTAGAGCAGACCGGCGGCGCCAGCCGCCGCGATTCCCAGAGGTACTCCGTATCGCGCGCGCATGAGCCCATCGTGTCAGACCCCACACACTCGTAAGACCATCGGAGGACCGGCGGAGCGGCATCGAAGGGGCGCCGGAGAAGCATCGGAGGCGCGTCGAGGGGAGCGCCCGAAATCCATGGGCAGCGGTCGCACCACACCTGCGACAATCACCCCATGACCACGCTCAAGTCGAAGCTGCAGGCAGACCTCAACGCCGCCATCAAGGAGCGCGACGAGCTCCGCTCCTCGACGCTCCGGCTGACCCTCGCCGCCATCCAGAAGGAGGAGGTCGCGGGTACGTCCAAGCGCGAGCTCTCCGACGACGAGGTGCAGAAGGTGATCGCCAAGGAGGCGAAGAAGCGCCGCGAGGCGGCCGAGGCCTTCGCGCAGGGCGGTCGCGCGGAGTCGGCCGAGCGCGAGAAGGCGGAGGGCGTGGTCCTCGCCGAGTACCTGCCCAAGCAGCTCTCCGACGACGAGCTCCAGCAGATCGTCGCGCAGGCGGTCGAGGAGGCGAAGGCCGCCGGTGCCGAGGGCCCGCGCGCCATGGGCCAGGTCATGAAGATCGTGAACCCGAAGGTGGCAGGCCTGGCCGAGGGCGGCCGTGTCGCCGGGGTGGTCAAGAAGCTGCTCGCGGGCTGAGCAACCAACTGCTCGCGGGCCGAGTGGGCTGAGTCCGGGGCCGCCGCCGAGACGGCCCCGCCGAGAGAGCCGCACGCCGCACGCCGATGGGGGCGCCCCTTGTCACAAGGAGCGCCCCCATCGGCGTACAACCACTGACTACGGACTACGGAACCCCGGGCCTACCGAACCCCGGGCCGCGGGCCCACCCCCGGCCTACGGAAAGTTC
>NZ_LIQZ01000351.1 GCF_001418655.1 Streptomyces phaeochromogenes
CCCGTACCCCCCGGCTCCCCCATGTCCCCCGCATCGCCGGCGCCGATCTGTCCGCCTCGATCGCCGTCTTCCTGATCGCCCTTCCGCTGTCCCTGGGCATCGCCCTCGCCACCGGGGCCCCGCTGCAGGCGGGGCTCGTCGCCGCCGCCGCGGGCGGGCTGGTGGCCGGCCGCCTCGGCGGCGCCCCGCTCCAGGTGAGCGGCCCCGCCGCCGGGCTCACGGTGGTCACCGCCGATCTCATCCAGAAGTTCGGCTGGCGTACGACCTGCGCCATCACCGTCCTCGCCGGTCTCGCCCAACTCGGCCTGGGCTTCCTGCGCGTGGCCCGCTCCGCTCTCGCCGTCAGCCCCGCGATCGTGCACGGCATGCTCGCCGGCATCGGCATCACCATCGCCGTCGCCCAGCTGCACATCGTGCTCGGCGGTTCCCCGCGCAGCTCGGTCGTCGCCAACATTCGGGAGCTGCCGGGACAGTTGGCCCACCCCCAGGTGGCGGCGCTGTCGATGAGCGCCCTGACGCTGGCCGTCCTGCTGGCCTGGACCCGGATCCCCGGGCGCGTGGGCCGGGCCCTTCGCAAGGTGCCCGCCGCGCTCGTCGCCGTCACCGCGGCCACCACCACGGCGGCGCTCGCCGGGCTCACCCTGCCCAAGGTCGACCTGCCGTCCTGGCGGAGCCACGCGCTGGCCGGACTGCCCGAGGGCCCCGCGCTCGGGATCACCGCAGCCGTGCTCACCGTCACGCTGGTGTGCAGTGTCCAGTCGCTGCTCGGCGCCGTCGCCGTGGACAAGCTCACAGCCGGGCGGCCGACCCAACAGAAGCGCTCCGACCTCGACCGCGAGCTGCTCGGACAGGGCGCCGCCAACATCGTCTCCGGATCGCTCGGCGGGCTCCCCGTCGCGGGCGTGGCCGTGCGCAGCTCGGCGAACGTGCAGGCGGGAGCGGTCAGCCGGAACTCCACGATGCTGCACGGCGTCTGGGTGGTGATCGCCGCCCTGCTGATGGTCCCGGTCCTGGAGCTGATCCCCCTCGCCGCGCTCGCCGCCCTGGTGATGGCCGTCGGCATCCAGATGGTGTCCCTGCACCACATCCGCACGGTCACCCGCCACCGAGAGGTGCTGGTGTACGCGGTCACGACCCTCGCCGTCGTCGTCCTAGGCGTGCTGGAAGGCGTCCTGCTGGGGATCGCCGTGGCCGTCGGAGTCGCCCTGCACCGGCTCACCCGCACCCGGATCACGCACGAGGAGGACTCGGCGGGCGTCCACCACGTACGCGTACGCGGGCAGTTGACGTTCCTCGCCGTGCCGCGCCTCAGCCGGACCCTGCATCTCGTGCCCCAGGGGGCCGATGCCGTGGTCGAGCTGGACGGCTCCTTCATGGACCACGCGGCGTACGAATCGCTGCACGACTGGCAGAGCACACACCTCGCGCAGGGCGGCTCCGTCGAGCTCACCGGGCGGACCGGGACCCGGCTGGCCGCGCCCCACGTCCAGGGGGGCACCGGCGAGACCTCGCACTGCCACTGCCGGCCCTGGACGCCCTGGCGCAACCACCACTGCGAGCGCCCCGAGAGCAGCGCCCCGCAGGGCGGACGTCGGAGCGGGCACCAACTGGCCAGCGGCATCAGCTCGTTCCAGCGCAACACCGCGCCCCTGGTGCGCGGCGAGCTGGCCAGGCTCGCGCGGGAGGGGCAGCAGCCTTCCCAGCTCTTCCTGACCTGCGCCGACTCCCGGCTGGTCACATCGATGATCACTTCCAGCGGCCCCGGGGACCTCTTCGTCGTACGGAACGTGGGCAATCTCGTACCGCCCCCCGGCGAGGAGAGTGCCGACGACTCGGTCGCGGCGGCGATCGAGTACGCGGTGGAGGTGCTGCAGGTGCGGTCCATCACCGTGTGCGGGCACTCCGGCTGCGGGGCGATGCAGGCGCTGATGAACACCGAACCGGGCGGCGCGCAGACGCCGTTGAAGCGGTGGCTGCGGCACGGGCTGCCGAGTCTGGAGCGGATGGCCGCCAAGGACCGGCCCTGGACGCGTATCGCCGGACGGGCCCCCGCCGACGCCGTGGAGCAGCTCTGTCTGACCAACGTGGTGCAGCAGTTGGAGCATCTGCGGGCGCACGACTCCGTGGCCCGCGCGCTGCAGGAGGGCGCGCTCGAACTGCACGGGATGTACTTCCACGTGGGCGAGGCCCAGGCCTATCTCCTCACGGAGCGCGCTCACCACGAGGAGCCGGACGGCGAGGTCTTCGACCGGGTCGCGGCGACGGCGCTGCACGACACACCTGCCTGAACCGCCGCACCCGCCCGAACCGCCCGTCCCAGGAGCCCGCGAGCCCATTCCCAGGAGCCCGCGGGCCCTCTCCCACAGGCCCGCCCGGCGCTCTCCCGAGGGCCCGCTCCGCCCGCGAGCCTGAACCGCGCCCCTTCCCCGTCCGTGAGAACGTGTGGCCCCCCGTGTCCGCGGGAAGCCGCACGCACACATGATCCTGCCCACAGGTCTAAACCAATTCCCGGACGGCCCTTGTCACCAGGGGTCCCCGTCTGATGAGCTGTGGCCTGGGACACAACGGACACCCTGGGAAAGGGAGATGTCGTGAGCAACGAAAGCCTGGCCAACCTGCTGAAGGAAGAGCGCAGGTTCGCGCCGCCCGCCGACCTGGCCGCGAACGCCAACGTCACCGCGGAGGCGTATGAGCAGGCCAAGGCTGACAGGCTCGGCTTCTGGGCCGAGCAGGCCCGCCGGCTGACCTGGGCCACCGAGCCGACCGAGACCCTGGACTGGTCGAACCCGCCGTTCGCCAAGTGGTTCAAGGACGGCAGGCTCAACGTCGCGTACAACTGCGTGGACCGCCACGTCGAGGCAGGGAACGGCGACCGCGTCGCCATCCACTTCGAGGGCGAGCCGGGTGACGGCCGCGCCATCACGTACGCCGAGTTGAAGGACGAGGTCTCCCGGGCGGCGAACGCCCTCACCGAACTCGGCGTCGGGAAGGGCGACCGGGTCGCCATCTACCTGCCGATGATTCCCGAGGCCGTCGTCTCGATGCTGGCCTGCGCCCGCATCGGTGCCGCACACTCCGTGGTTTTCGGCGGCTTCTCCGCCGACGCCATCGCGACCCGCATCCAGGACGCCGACGCCAAGCTGGTCATCACCTCGGACGGCGGCTACCGCCGCGGCAAGCCCTCCGCGCTCAAGCCGGCCGTCGACGAGGCGGTCTCCCGGGTCGACGGCGTGGACAAGGTCCTCGTCGTGCGGCGCACGGGCCAGGACGTCGCGTGGACCGAGGGCCGTGACGTCTGGTGGCACGAGATCACGGCGAAGCAGTCCGCCGAGCACACCCCCGAGGCGTTCGACGCCGAGCACCCGCTGTTCATCCTCTACACCTCGGGGACGACGGGTAAGCCGAAGGGCATCCTGCACACCTCCGGCGGCTACCTCACCCAGGCCGCGTACACCCACCACGCCGTCTTCGACCTCAAGCCGGAGACCGACGTCTACTGGTGCACGGCCGACATCGGCTGGGTCACCGGCCACTCGTACATCACGTACGGACCGCTGGCGAACGGCGCGACGCAGGTGATGTACGAGGGCACGCCGGACACCCCGCACCAGGGGCGCTTCTGGGAGATCGTGCAGAAGTACGGCGTGACGATCCTCTACACGGCTCCGACCGCCATTCGTACGTTCATGAAGTGGGGCGACGACATCCCCGCGAAGTTCGATCTCAGCAGCCTGCGGGTGCTGGGGTCCGTCGGTGAGCCGATCAACCCCGAGGCGTGGATCTGGTACCGCAAGCACATCGGCGGCGACCGCACCCCGATCGTGGACACCTGGTGGCAGACCGAGACCGGCGCGATGATGATCTCGCCGCTGCCTGGCGTGACCGAGACCAAGCCCGGCTCCGCTCAGCGGGCGCTGCCCGGGATCGCCGCGACCGTCGTCGACGACGAGGCGCGGGAAGTGCCGGACGGCGGCGGCGGTTACCTCGTGCTCACCGAGCCGTGGCCGTCGATGCTGCGCACCATCTGGGGCGACGACCAGCGGTTCCTCGACACGTACTGGTCGCGCTTCGAGGGCAAGTACTTCGCGGGCGACGGCGCCAAGAAGGACGACGACGGCGACATCTGGCTGCTCGGCCGCGTCGACGACGTGATGCTCGTGTCCGGGCACAACATCTCGACCACCGAGGTCGAGTCGGCGCTCGTCTCGCACCCGTCGGTCGCCGAGGCGGCGGTCGTGGGCGCGGCCGACGAGACGACCGGCCAGGCGATCGTGGCCTTCGTGATCCTGCGCGGTACGGCGTCCGAGACCGAGAGCCTCGTGGGCGACCTGCGCGACCACGTCAGCAAGGCGCTCGGCCCGATCGCCAAGCCCAAGCGGATCCTGCCGGTGGCCGAGCTGCCCAAGACCCGTTCGGGCAAGATCATGCGCCGGCTGCTGCGCGATGTCGCGGAGAACCGCCAGCTCGGTGACGTCACCACGCTCACCGACTCCACGGTGATGGACCTCATCCAGACCAAGCTCCCGGCGGCGGCCAGCGAGGACTGACGTACGGCTGGAAGAGGGGCACCCGGCGCCGGACGCGCCGGGTGCCCCTCTTCGCGTCTAGCCTGAAGATCACCGGATGGGACCGGCCGCATCTTGGGTAGGCTGAGAAACGCGTAAACAACGCGACAAGAGAAACGCGACAGAGAGAACCCCGAGATCCCAGAGATCTCAAAAGGTGCGCCGGGAAGTCTGGTCGGCAAGTGCTCAGTGATGCCTACCGACCGGAGGTCGTTCTCGTGCCCGCGCCCGCTCCCCGCAAGAACCACAAGGTCCTCGGACGGCTCTCCCTGCCCGAGCGGACCTTCGTCGCGGACGCGCTGCGCACCGAGACGGTCGGCGGCGTCCTCCTGCTCGCCGCCGCGATCGCCGCGCTGATCTGGGCGAACACCCCGATCCGGGAGAGCTACGAGTCGGTCAGGGACTTCCACGTCGGACCCGCCTCGCTCGGCCTGGACCTCTCCATCGAGCACTGGGCCGCCGACGGCCTCCTCGCCGTCTTCTTCTTCGTCGCCGGCATCGAGCTCAAGCGCGAGCTGGTCGCCGGTGACCTCAGGGACCCGCGGGCCGCCGCGCTCCCGGTCGTCGCCGCGCTGTCCGGCATGGCCGTGCCCGCGCTCGTCTACACACTGGTCAACGTCACCGGCGGCGGCTCGTTCGACGGCTGGGCGGTACCGACCGCGACCGACATCGCCTTCGCGCTCGCCGTCCTCGCCGTCATCGGTACGTCGCTGCCGAACTCCCTGCGCGCCTTCCTGCTCACGCTCGCCGTCGTCGACGACCTCTTCGCGATCCTGATCATCGCCGTGTTCTTCACCGAGAACCTCAACTTCGCGGCGCTCGGCGGCGCCGCCGTCGGCCTCGCCGTCTTCTGGCTGCTGCTGCGCAGGGGCGTACGCGGCTGGTACGTGTACGTGCCGCTCGCCCTGGTGATCTGGGGGCTGATGTACAACAGCGGCGTCCACGCCACCATCGCCGGGGTCGCGATGGGGCTGATGCTGCGCTGCACCACCCGCAAGGACGAAGGCGAGCAACGTTCACCCGGCGAGCGCATCGAACATCTCGTACGCCCCCTGTCGGCGGGCCTCGCCGTACCGCTGTTCGCGCTGTTCAGCGCCGGGGTCGCGGTGTCCGGCGGCGCGCTCGGCGAGGTGTTCACCCGGCCGGAGACCCTCGGTGTCGTGCTCGGGCTGGTCGTCGGCAAGGCGGTCGGCATCTTCGGCGGCACCTGGCTGACGGCCCGCTTCACCAGGGCCTCGCTCTCCGACGACCTGGCCTGGCCCGACGTCTTCGCGGTGTCCTCGCTCGCCGGCATCGGCTTCACCGTCTCGCTGCTCATCGGGGAGCTCGCCTTCGCGGGCGACAAGGCGCTCACCGACGAGGTCAAGGCCGCCGTCCTGATGGGCTCCCTGATCGCGGCCGTCCTGTCGGGCGTCCTGCTGAAGATACGGAACGCCAAGTACCGCAGGCTGTGGGAGGACGAGGAGCGCGACGAGGACCTCGACGGCATCCCCGACATCTACGAACAGGACAACCCCGCGTACCACCTGCGGATGGCCGAGATCCACGAACGCAAGGCCGCCGAGCACCGAAGGCTTGCCGAAGTGACGGGCGGGGCAAGCGAGGGGAACGACGGTCCGGCATGATCTGACACGCACGGTCCGTTACGCACGTTCCGATACGCCCGGTCCGGCACGTACGGTCCACACGTACCCAAAACGCGCACAGCTCCACGACGACAGACGACGCAAGACAACGGCGACAAGACAACCGACAAGACAACAGGGAGAACGCGATGAGCGCACCCGACGGCAGCCCGGTCGGCGCCGAACGCAGCATCGGCCAGCTGTTCGCCTCGGCGACGACCGAGATGTCCGCGCTGGTGCACGACGAGATCGCACTGGCGAAGGCACAGCTCAAGAGGGACGTCAAGCGCGGAGCGGTCGGCGGCGGCGCGTTCGCGGCGGCCGGTGCGGTACTGATCTTCTCCCTGCCCATGCTGAGCTTCGCCCTGGCGTACGGCATCCGCACCTGGAGCGACTGGAACCTGGCCGTCTGCTTCCTGCTGTCGTTCGCCGGGAACGTGGTGGTCGCCGGCGTCCTCGCGCTGATCGGCGTGATCTTCGCGAAGAAGGCCAAGAAGGGCCAGGGCCCGCAGAAGACGGCCGCCTCGGTCAAGGAATCGGCGGCCGTACTGCAGAACGTGAAGCCGCACCCCCGTGAGGTGACCGCGGCCGACCCGGTCGGTGACACCGTCAAGGCTGTGGCACGCTCGTCCTCATGACGGATCCCGCCTCATCCTCGGCGCAACCCACCTCGGTCGTACGGCTCGACGTGCCCGGCGGGAAACAGGTGACCCACCGGGACGTCGCGGCCAACGGTGCGCGCTTCCACATCGCCGAGATGGGCGACGGGCCGCTGGTCCTGCTGCTGCACGGTTTCCCGCAGTTCTGGTGGACCTGGCGGCATCAGCTGGTGGCGCTCTCCGACGCGGGCTTCCGCGCGGTCGCGATGGATCTGCGGGGCATCGGCGGCAGCGACCGCACCCCGCGCGGCTACGACCCCGCGAACCTCGCGCTCGACATCACCGGCGTCGTACGGTCCCTCGGCGAGCCCGACGCGGCGCTGGTCGGACACGACCTCGGTGGCTATCTCGCGTGGACCGCGGCCGTGATGCGGCCCAAGCTGGTCCGCCGGCTCGTCGTCTCCTCGATGCCGCACCCCCGGCGCTGGCGCTCCGCGATGCTCTCGGACATGAAGCAGACCGCGGCCGGCTCGTACATCTGGGGCTTCCAGCGGCCCTGGATCCCCGAGCGCCAACTGCTCGCCGACGAGGGGGCGCTGGTCGGCGAGCTCGTCCGGGACTGGTCCGGGCCGCGGCTGCCGGACGACGAGGCCGTGGACGCGTACCGGCGGGCGATGCTGATCCCGTCGACGGCGCACTGCGCGCTGGAGCCGTACCGGTGGATGGTCCGCTCGATGGCCCGTCCGGACGGCATTCAGTTCAACCGCCGTATGAAGCGGCCGGTTCGGGTGCCGACGCTGCATCTGCACGGCTCGCTCGATCCGGTGATGCGCACGCGGAGTGCCGCGGGGTCCGGTGAGTACGTCGAAGCGCCGTACCGCTGGCGCCTGTTCGACGGGCTCGGGCACTTTCCACACGAGGAGGATCCGGTGGCCTTCTCGACCGAACTGGTGAACTGGCTGAAGGACCCCGAGCCGGACCGCTGAGGGCATCGCGCCGCAGGTCAGGGGCCGTTCGACGAAGCTGTCGCATCACACGCCCCACACGTCTCGGGAACGCCTGTTCTACGAACGGCCAATTGCCCGACGCATAGGCCGATTGGGGGGCGTGGGGGCGGTTATCGACCTTGGGGCAGGGGCAGACGTCGGGGTATGGGCTGGACGCACGACTACAGTGACGCAGCACGAAACCGCCGCTCGGCCAGTGGCCTGAGCTCCCATCAGAGGGGAGCCCCGCAGCTGCAGGGCACGGATCCTCGGCTGGGAATCCCGCACATTCTGAAGCGCCGTGCCCGCTGGGTCTCGGCGCGCCTGCGCCACCCACGCGACTGAGAACCCGCGCGGCCGGAAGCCTCGGACCCTCGCCCGTGTGACGCCCGGCCGAGTCCTTCAGCGCCCCGGACTACAGCGCGCAGCTGTCGCTGCCCACCTGCTGGTTGGCGGTACGGCCCTTGGTGATGTCCTCCTGGACCTCTTCCACGGTCAGCGCGTACCCCGTGTCCGCGTCGTCGAGGGACTTCGCGAACACCACGCCGTACACCTCGCCGGTCGCGGTGAGCAGCGGGCCGCCGGAGTTGCCCTGGCGCACGGTCGCGAACACGGAGTAGACCTTCCGCTGCACGGTGCCGCGGTGGTAGATGTCCGGGCCGTTGGCCGTGATGGGGCCGCGCACGCGCGCCGGGTTGACCGTGTACGAGCCGTTCTCCGGGAAGCCCGCGACGATCGCGTCGTCCCCCCTGGTCGCTTCCTTCGTGGTGAACTTCAGGGCGGGCGCGTCCAGATCGGGTACGTCGAGTACGGCGATGTCGCGCTCCCAGTCGTAGAGCACGACCTTCGCCGCGTAACGCTTGCCCTCGCCGCCTATCTGGACGTACGGCTCGTTCACGCCGCCCACCACATGGGCGTTGGTCATCACGCGGCGCGGGCCGAAGACGAAGCCGGTGCCTTCGAGGACCTTGCCGCAGCTCTGGGCGGTGCCGGTGACCTTGACGATGGAGCGCTGGGCGCGGGCGGCGACCGGGCTGCTCGCGAGGGCCGGGTCGGGCGGATCCACCTCGTTGATCGGCTCGTTCGAGAACGGGCTGAAGACCTGCGGGAAGCCGTTCTGCGCGAGGACCGAGGAGAAGTCGGCGAACCACGTGTCGGCCTGGTTGGGCAGCGCCCGGTCCACGCCGAGCATCACCTTGGAGCCGCGGACCTCCTTGCCGAGCGTCGGCAGTGTCGTACCGGCCAGGGCCGAGCCGATCAGCCAGGCGACGAGGAGCATCGCCACGACGTTGACGAGGGCGCCGCCCGTGGCGTCCAGGGCGCGGGCCGGGGACCAGGTGATGTACCGGCGCAGTTTGTTGCCGAGATGGGTGGTGAGGGCCTGGCCGACCGAGGCGCAGACGATCACGACGACCACGGCGACGACGGCTGCGGTCGTGCCGACCTCCGCGTCGTCCGTCACCGCACCCCAGACGACCGGCAGGAGGTAGACCGCGACGAGACCGCCGCCCAGGAATCCGATCACCGACAGGATGCCTACGACGAACCCCTGGCGATAGCCCACGATCGCGAACCACACGGCGGCGACCAGCAACAGGATGTCCAGCACGTTCACTGCTTCAAGCCTCGCCTCATCACTTTGCGGTGGCCGTGCCTCGGCCGGGGGTCCGGGGACACCCGGCGCAGCCGCTCATGTCGCGGCCCCCGGAGAGACACAGCACGGGTGCCACCCTGTCATGCGCGCCAGTCGAGCGGGACCTGCTTGTCGCGGTCCCAGGGCCGCTCCCAGCCCGCGTAGTGCAGGAGGCGGTCGATGATTCCGGCCGTGAAGCCCCAGACCAGGGCGGATTCGACCAGGAATGCCGGACCTGCGTGGCCGCGCGGGTGCACGGCCGTCGCGCGGTTGCCGGGGTCCGTGAGATCCGCCACGGGGACCGTGAAGACGCGGGCCGTCTCCGCCGGATCGACCACGCCGACCGGTGTCGGCTCGCGCCACCAGCCCAGCACCGGGGTGACCACGAAGCCGCTCACCGGGATGTAGAGCTTCGGGAGCACGCCGAAGAGCTGGACACCGCGGGGGTCGAGCCCGGTCTCCTCCTCGGCCTCGCGGAGGGCGGCCCGCAACGGCCCGTCGGCCTTCGGGTCGCCGTCCTCGGGGTCGAGGGCGCCACCGGGGAACGACGGCTGCCCCGCATGCGATCTGAGCGAACTCGCCCGCTCCATGAGCAGCAGCTCGGGGCCGAGCTCTCCCTCACCGAACAGGATCAGTACGGCCGACTGGCGCCCGCCGCCGTCCTCCGGGGGCAGGAACCGGCTCAGCTGGAGCGGCTCCACCGTCTCCACGGCATGCACCACCGGGTCCAGCCAGCCCGGCAGGCCGTCCTTGGTCAGGACCAGATCGCCGTCCTGAATGTCGTGCGTGTGACTCGCGCGCGTCATCGCCACCCCCGTTCTGCTGCTCTCAACGCCCGCGGGTCCACAGATCGTTCCGTCATCCGACCTCCCGCGCGGGTGAACCGGGCGCGGGGGCGGCGGAGACGG
>NZ_LIQZ01000352.1 GCF_001418655.1 Streptomyces phaeochromogenes
GCTCCCCCTGCCGCCCGAAGAGGCTGAGGAACTCCACCGGCCCCTCCCCCGTCGACCCGAACCAGTGGGGCACACGCGTGTCGAACTCGGCGGCCTCCCCCGCGCCGAGTACGACGTCGTGCTCGCCGAGCACCAGACGCAGCCGCCCGGAGAGCACGTACAGCCATTCGTAGCCCTCGTGCGTCCGCGGTTCCGGCTCCAGTTTCCGCTGCGGTTCGAGCACCTTGTAGGCCTGGAGGCCGCCGGGCTGGCGGGTGAGCGGCCAGTGCGTACGGCCGTGCATGACGATGGGCTTCGCCGCGCGGATGCGGGGGTCGCCCACCTGCGGGGCCCCGACGAGTTCGTCGAGAGGCACCTGGTGGGCACGGGCGATGGGCAGCAGGAGCTCCAGGCTGGGTTTGCGCAGTCCGGACTCCAGACGGGACAGCGTGCTCACGGAGATTCCGGTGGCGGAGGACAGACCCGCCAGAGTGGCACCCCGCTCCTTGCGGATGCGGCGCAGCCGCGGTCCGACTTCCGCGAGGACGCCGTCGGTGTCCGTATCCACACCGGTCTCCGCACTGGTTTCCGCGCCGGTCTCCTTGTGCCCCTTGTGTTTGTCGCTCTCGCTCATCTCCTCATTGCAGTTTCGGCAAAGATGTTTGTCAATACGGCAGGAGATGAGCGACCTTCTCAGTGGAGGTGGTCACCATGACCGAGAGGTACGAAGTGGTCGTCGTCGGAGGCGGCACGGCCGGACTGTCCGCCGCGCTCGTCCTGGGACGCGCACGGCGGAGTGTGCTCGTGATCGACACGGGCGAGCCGCGCAACGCACCAGCCGCCCACATGCAGGGCTATCTGTCGCGGGACGGCATGTCGCCGATGGAGTTCCTCGCCGTGGGACGGGAGGAGATCGCGCGCTACGGCGTCGAACTCGTCCGGGACCGGGCGGTGGACGTGGCCAAGGACACGGACGGGGAGTTCGACGTGACGCTCGAAGGCGGGCGCACGGTGCACGGGCGCCGGCTGGTCGTCGCCACCGGCCTCGCGGACGAACTGCCGAAGGTGCCGGGTGTCGCCGAGCGGTTCGGGCGGGACGTGCTGCACTGCCCGTACTGCCACGGCTGGGAGGTACGGGACCAGGCCTTCGGCGTGCTCGCCACGACCCCGATGGCCGTCCACCAGGCGCTGATGGTCTCCCAGTGGTCGAAGGACGTGACCCTCTTCCTGCACACGGTCGGCGAGGAGGAACTCGCGGACGAGGATCTGCGCAGGCTCGCCGCGGCCGGGGTCGACGTGGTGCCCGGCGAGGTCGCCGGACTGGTCGTCGACGACGACCGGCTCACCGGAATCCGGCTCGCGGACGGCACGACGCACGAGCGCTCGGTCCTGTTCGTCGCACCCCGAGCGATCCCGCGCACCGGTCTCCTGGAGCGGCTCGGCGCCGAACTGCAGGAGACACCGTTCGGCACGTACGCCGTGGTCGACCCGACGGGTCTGACCAGCGTCCCCGGCGTCTGGGCGGCGGGCAACGCGATCGGCTTCGGCGAGCAGGTGGTGAACGCGGCGAGCGGCGGCTACCGCGCGGGAGCCACGATCAACGGCGAACTGCTCTTCACGGACCTCGACGCGGCCGTGCGGGCGTAGCCGGGGCCCCGGCTACGCCTGCTTCACGGGCGCGGGCGCAATCGCAGGCTCAGGCGCGGGCTCAGGCCCGAGCCGTAGCCACGCGGAGTGCGGAGTGGAGTCGCCGCGCGGACGTGCGGGCGGCGGCATGGACCCGGCCGCGCGGCCGTGGGCCCGGAACCGTGAAACCACGGCCCTGAGCCGCGGCCCACAGTCGCGCGGGGCCCTGACCGTAGCCATGCGGAGTGGAGTCGCCATGCGGCCGTGCGGGCGGCGCCGCGGGCCCGAGGCCGTGAGCCCCGAGCCCTGGTCCACAGCCCGAAGACCCCGCTGTGCGGGTGTCCCCCGTGCGGGCGCGGATCGGGCGCCTCCGTTGCACCATGGCTGCATGCTGCTGCACCGGCTCGCCCGTGTGTCCCAGGAGGTCGCCGCCACCTCGGCGCGGTCCCGGAAGACGGCTCTGCTCGCGGAGCTGTTCCGGGACGCCGAGGCGGACGACGTGCCGATCGTCATCCCGTATCTTGCGGGCCGCCTTCCCCAGGGGCGGCTCGGCATCGGCTGGAAGATCCTCGGCACGCCGGTTCCGCCCGCCGCGGAACCCACCCTGACCGTGCGGGAGGTGGACGCCCGCCTCACGGCCCTCGGCAAGGTCTCCGGCACCGGCTCCCAGGCGGAACGGGCGCGGCTGGTGGCCGAGTTGATGGGTGCGTCCACCGAACCCGAGCAGCGGTTCCTGCTCGGGCTGATCGGCGGCGAGGTCCGTCAGGGCGCCCTGGACGCCGTCGCCATGGAGGGCCTCGCCCAGGCGACGGGCGCGCCTTCTGCCGACGTACGGCGTGCGGTGATGCTGGCGGGTTCGCTGCAGACCGTGGCCGAGCGGCTGCTCGCCGACGGACCGGAGGCCCTCGCCGCGTTCCGGCTCACCGTCGGCCGTCCCGTCCAGCCGATGCTCGCGCACAGCGCCTCGTCGGTCGCCGAGGCGATCGACAAGCTCGGCGCCTGTGCGGTCGAGGAGAAGCTGGACGGCATCCGCGTCCAGGTCCACCGCGACGGCGACGACGTACGCCTCTACACCCGCACCCTGGACGACATCACGGACCGACTGCCCGAACTCACTTCTGCTGCACGGGAGTTGAAGGGCGAGCACTTCATCCTCGACGGTGAGGTCATCGCGTTCGACGAGGGCGGGCGCCCGCGGTCGTTCCAGGACATCGCCGGCCGCGTGGGCTCCCGCGTGGACGTCGCCACGGCCGCCGAGGCCGTCCCCGTCTCCCCCGTCTTCTTCGACGCGCTCTCCGTGGACGGCCGCGACCTGCTCGACCTGCCGTTCGCCGACCGCCACACGGAACTGGCCCGTCTGGTCCCCGAGCCGATGCGCGTACGGCGCACCCTCGTGGCCGATCCGGCGGACGAGCGGGCACGGGCGGCTGCCGAACAGTTCCTCGCCGACACGCTGAAGCGGGGCCACGAGGGCGTCGTACTCAAGGCCCTCGACGCCCCCTACAGCGCGGGCCGGCGCGGTGCCTCCTGGCTGAAGGTCAAGCCCGTACACACCCTGGACCTGGTCGTGCTGGCCGCCGAGTGGGGTCACGGGCGGCGCACCGGCAAGCTCTCCAACCTGCATCTGGGCGCCCGCAATCCGGACGGCTCCTTCGCCATGCTGGGCAAGACCTTCAAGGGTCTGACGGACGTGATGCTGGCCTGGCAGACCGAGCGGCTCCAGGAACTCGCCGTCGAGGACAACGGCTGGGTCGTGACCGTCCGTCCCGAACTCGTCGTCGAGATCGCGTACGACGGTCTGCAGCGCTCCACGCGCTACCCGGCGGGCGTGACCCTCCGCTTCGCCCGGGTCGTGCGCTACCGCGAGGACAAGACTCCGGACCAGGCCGACACCGTGGAAACCCTGCTCGCCGCCCACCCGGAGGTCACCCCGTGACCGCCCCCGTGAAACGCAGCGCGGGCCTGCTCCTCTTCCGCCGCACCGACCAAGGCATCGAGGTACTCCTGGGCTACATGGGCGGCCCCTTCTTCGCCCGTCGCGACGCCGGCGCGTGGACCGTACCCAAGGGCGAGTACGAGCCGGACGAAGCCGCCTGGGACGCGGCACGCCGAGAGTTCCAGGAGGAACTGGGCCTCCCGCCTCCCGACGGCGACCCCATCCCCCTCGGCGAGGTCACCCAGACGAACCGCAAGGTCGTCACGGTCTGGGCCATCGAGGCGGACCTGGACGTGACGATGATGGTCCCCGGCACCTTCACGATGGAATGGCCGCGGGGCTCGGGCCGGGTCCAGGAGTTCCCGGAACTGGACAGAGCGGAATGGCTGGATCTGGACCGAGCACGGGCTCTGCTGGTCAAGGCCCAGACGACGTTCCTGGACCGCCTCGCAGAACAGACGAGCTGAGGAGACGCGCCCCTTCTTTTAGGGGCGCGGGGAACTGCGCGACCAGCCACGGCGCACCCGCACGTCGAACACCGCCCCCGGGACGCCACGCATGCCGGGTCCCCGCACGGGTACGCGGCCCGTCCGCGTTGCGCCCCGTCCCGCGGAGCGAGATTGTCGAAGTCACAGCCCGTACCAGGAGGTCAAAGCCATGCCCATCGCAACGGTGAACCCGGCGAACGGCGAAACGCTCAAGACCTATGACGCCCTGAGCGCCGAGGAGATCGAACACCGCCTCGCGACCGCAGAGGCGGCGTTCCACACCCACCGCACAACCTCATTCGCCGAGCGCGCACAGCTACTGCACCGGGCCGCCGACCTCCTGGAAGGCGACGCGCAGGACATCGCGCGCGTGATGACGACGGAGATGGGCAAGCCGGTCAAACAGGCTCGCGCCGAGGCCGCCAAGTGCGCGAAGGCGATGCACTGGTACGCCGACCACGCCGAGAAGCTCCTCGCCGACGAGGAGGGCGACACGGCCGACGCGCAGGACTCCGGCGCCTCCCGCGTCCTCGTGCGTTACCGCCCGCTCGGCCCGGTCCTGGCGGTCATGCCGTGGAACTTCCCGCTCTGGCAGGTGATCCGCTTCGCCGCGCCCGCGCTGATGGCGGGCAACGTCGGCCTGCTCAAGCACGCCTCGAACGTCCCGCAGACCGCCCTCTACCTGGAGGACCTGTTCCGCCGGGCGGGCTACCCGGAGGGCTGTTTCCAGACACTGCTCATCGGCTCGGGCGCGGTCGAGGACGTCCTGCGCGACCCGCGGGTCAAGGCGGCCACCCTGACGGGCAGCGAACCGGCGGGCCGCGCGGTCGCCTCCGTCGCCGGGGACGAGGTCAAGAAGACGGTCCTGGAGCTCGGCGGCAGCGACCCGTACGTGGTGATGCCGTCGGCGGACGTCGAACGGGCGGCGCAGGTCGCGGTGACGGCCCGGGTGCAGAACAACGGACAGTCGTGCATCGCCGCCAAGCGGTTCATCGTGCACACGGACGTCTTCGACGCCTTCGCCGAGCGCTTCACGGCGGGCATGAAGGCCCTGACGGTGGGCGACCCCCTGGACGAGAACACGGACGTCGGCCCCCTCTCCACCGAACAGGGCCGCGGCGACCTGGAGGAGCTCGTCGACGACGCCGTCGAGAGCGGCGCGACCGTCCTGTGCGGCGGCGAGCGCCCCGACGGGTCCGGCTGGTACTACCCGCCGACCGTCCTCACCGACATCACCCCCGAGATGCGCATCCACCTTGAGGAGGCCTTCGGACCGGTGGCCACGCTCTACCGCGCCGCCGATCTCGACGAGGCCGTGGCGATCGCCAACGACACGCCGTTCGGGTTGAGTTCCAACGTCTGGACCCGCGACGAGGCCGAGATCGACCGTTTCGTACGTGATCTGGAGGCGGGTGGCGTGTACGTCAACGGGATGACGGCGTCCCACCCGGCGTTCCCGTTCGGCGGGGTGAAGAGGTCCGGCTACGGGCGTGAGCTGTCGGGACACGGAATCCGAGAGTTCTGCAACATCACCACCGTATGGCACGGAGCGTGAGCGTTCCGGAGCTACGATCCCCACTGTGAACCGCGAAGTGACCCTGCCTCTGATCGTCGACGACCGCGGTACCTTGCAGGTTTCCGCGGCCGACGTGAGCAAGCTCCTGCGAACGATGGGTGGTCGGTGGCTGCATCTGGTGGAGGCGGGGCAGGACGGGCTCGACGAGGACACCGTCGCCGCCCTCACGATCGAGCTCGCGAAGCTCGCCGACCGTATTGACGTGGCATGCATCGCGCACAGCAGTGGTAGTGCCTCCGGCTGAGGGCGCCGCTTCCCAGGTCGTCCGGACGCTGCGGGTTGTTTGTGGCCGGGCGCGCAGTTCCCCGCGCCCCTTACGGGGCGCGCCTCAGTGGGCCCTTTGATCCAGTTCCCATAGCGCGTGCCAGAACATGGCCTCGTAGCTCGCCAGCAGGCGGCCGTAGTGGTGGGCCTCGTTCTCGTCCAGTCGTCCGGCGTCGAGCCCTGCCTGCACGGCCGACAAGGCCCGCTGGTCCAGTTCGGGTGACGGTTCGGCGAAGAAGTCGAAGAAGCCACAAGAGGCATCGTCGAAGCCGTAGTGGTCGCGCAGGGACTCGGCGATCGTGGCGCAATAGCCGCCCCAGGCCGCGAAGTTGGCGCTGAGGGCGAGGACCACCTCGGCCGGTGAGCCGTTCAGGGCCAGCCAGGCGACGTACGCGGGGTAGGCCTGGCAGTCGGCGAGGGGCTCGTACGCCGCTTCCCGTGCCGGGTCCACGCCGCAGGCCGCCACGTACGCCCCGAGCCGGTCCTGGGCCAGCGTCTCGCCCTCCGCGAGCATGCCGAAGAAGGCCGCGCACTCGGGCCCGGCGGCCGTCCCCTCCGCGGCCGACCGTTCGGCCAGGTGGAGGAAGGCGCGGCGGTCCGCGGCGATGACATGGCGCTGTTCGAGGGCGAGGGCCGCGAGCGTGTCGCGGCGGGCCGCGCCCCGGGCGATCAGCGGGAGGAGGCGGTTGGCGTGGGGGTCGGGGGCGAGCTTTCCGGTGGTGCTCTCCAGCAGTTCCCTGGCCGTCCGCGTCATCGCGTACTCCTTCGGTTCGGCTGACTCGCTGGCCCTGCGACCAGAGTGCCACGCCGACCCCGGGGTCCCCGATCTGGAGTAGTCCGGCGCGATATCCCGACCCTGCCGGGTGATCGTGGTGGGACCACCCTTCCGCCGAGGAGAGGGAGTTCCCGGCGGGCGAGAGAAGGCGCAGGCACATGGCGACTTTGTGCAGACCCGCGGTGTCCGTTCCGGAATACGTGATCACGATGGAGGAGACGCTGGAGCTGGCGCGCTCCCGCCACCCCGATCACCCCCAGCTGCCGCTCGCACTCCGGCTGATCGAGAACACCGGGGTACGCACCCGGCACATAGTGCGGCCCATCGAGGAAACCCTGAAGCACCCGGGCTTCGAGGAACGCAACAAGGCCTACGAGGCCGAGGCGAAGGCCCGTGTCCCGGCGGTCGTACAGCGGGCGCTCGACGACGCGGGGGTCCTGGCCGCCGACATCGACGTGATCATCTACGTCTCGTGCACGGGCTTCATGATGCCCTCGCTGACGGCCTGGCTGATCAACTCGATGGAGTTCTCCAGCGACACGCGCCAACTGCCGATAGCGCAGCTCGGTTGCGCCGCCGGGGGCGCGGCGATCAACCGGGCGCACGACTTCTGCACGGCCTATCCCGAGGCCAACGCCCTCATCGTGGCCTGCGAGTTCTGCTCGCTGTGCTACCAGCCGACCGACCTGGGCGTCGGCTCGCTGCTGTGCAACGGCCTCTTCGGGGACGGGATAGCCGCGGCCGTCGTCCGCGGACGCGGCGGCGAGGGCATCCGCCTGGAGCGCAACGGCTCGTACCTGATCCCGAAGACCGAGGACTGGATCATGTACGACGTCCGGGCCACCGGCTTCCACTTCCTGCTGGACAAGCGGGTGCCGACCACGATGGAGCCGCTCGCCCCCGCGCTGCAGGACCTGGCGGGCCTGCACGGCTGGGACGCCTCCGACCTGGACTTCTACATCATCCACGCCGGCGGTCCGCGGATCCTCGACGACCTCAGCACGTTCCTCCAAGTGGCACCGGAGGCCTTCCGGTTCAGCCGGGCGACGCTCACCGAGTACGGGAACATCGCCAGCGCCGTCGTCCTGGACGCGCTGCGCCGGCTGTTCGACGAGGGCGGCTCCCACCACCAGGCACGCGGACTTCTCGCCGGCTTCGGGCCGGGGATCACGGCCGAGATGGCACTGGGCCGCTGGCACCGTTCAGACGAAGAAACGGCATGACATGACCATGAGCGAAGAGACGACGGCGGCTCCCCCGGTACGGCACTGGCCGGCCCTGGACCTGACGGGGGTCGACTTCGACCCCGTCCTGTCCGAGCTGATGCGCGAGGGCCCCATCAACCGGATCCAGCTGCCCAACGGCGAGGGCTGGGCCTGGCTGGTCACGCGCTACGAGGACGTACGGCTGGTCACGAACGACCCGCGGTTCAGCCGCGCGGAGGTGATCGGCCGCGAAGTCACCCGGCTCGCACCGCACTTCATCCCGCAGCCGAGCGCGATGAACTTCGTCGACAAGCCCGACCACGGCCGTCTGCGAAGGGCGGTGAACACCGCGTTCACCACGCGCGGCATCGAGCGGCTGCGCGCCGGCGCCCAGAAGACGCTGGAGGGGATGGTGGACGAGATGCTGCGGGACGGACCTCCCGCCGACCTCATCGACCGTGTCCTGGCGCCGTTCCCGATCACCGTCATCTGCGAGCTCATGGGCGTCCCGGCCTCCGACCGGCACACGCTCCACACGTGGACGCAGGCGATCCTCTCCTCCTCCCAGGGAGCGAAGGTCAGCGAGCAGGCCAAGCGGGACATGGATGCGTACTTCGGCAAGCTGATCGCCGAGCGGCGCGGCGCGACCGGCGAGGACGTGACCTCACTGCTGGGCGCGGCGGTGGGCCGGGGCGACATCACCGAGGAGGAGGCGATGGCGCTCGCGGGCCCGATCCAGATCGGCGGCGAGGCCGTCACCAACAACACGGGCCAGATGCTCTACGTCCTCCTCACCCGGCCTGCCCTCTTCGACCGGCTGCGCGACGAACCGGAGCTGCGCCCGCAGGCGATCGACGAACTGCACCGGTACATCCCGCACCGCAACGCCGTCGGCCTGTCCCGCATCGCCACGGAGGACGTGGTGCTCAGGGGCGTACGGATCAGCAAGGGCGACCCGATCTACGTCTCCTACCTCGCCGCCAACCGCGACCCGGAGGTCTTCCCGGACCCCGACCGGATCGACTTCGAGCGCGGCTCCAACCCGCACCTGGCGTTCGGGAACGGCCCGCACTACTGCGTGGGCGGCATGCTGGCCCGCATGGAGCAGGAGCTGATCGTGAACACGCTCCTGGACCGGATCCCGACGCTGCGTCTGTCGGTCTCGGAGGACGAGGTGCCGTGGCGGCGCGGCGCGCTGATCCGCGGGCCCGAGGCCCTGCCCGTCACCTGGTGACCGCGCTCACGCCGCCGCCCGAAGGCCTGCTGGTCCCACCCGGTCACGGCCGTACGGTCCGCACCCCCGCCCAGCACGTGACGTTCAAGGTGACCGGCACGCACTCCCGGACGGCGTCCAGCTTCGAGGTCGTCGTCCCGCCGGGCTTCGACGTGGGCGCGCACGTCCACTCGCGCAGCGAGGAGCTGTTCTACGTGCTCGAGGGCGAGCTGGACGTGCTCGCCTTCGAGCCCCTCGTCCGCACACCCGACAACTGGCAGCGCTGGCAGTCCGGTTCGGGCAACCAGGTCGTACGGGCGACACCGGGCACGGTGATCGTCGTACCGCCCGGTTGCCCGCACGCGTTCGCCAATCCCACGGGAAATCCGGCCAAGATGTTCTTCCAGGCGTCCCCGCCACCGGATCACGAACGGTACTTCGAGGAGCTGCTGAAAATCTTGGACGCGGGCGGCCCACCGGACCACGAGGCAATCGAGGAGCTGCGTTCGAGGTACGACATCGAACAACTCACACCGTTGAAGCACCGGTGACCTGGGCGCGCCTTCTTCTTTTAGGGGCGCGGGGCTGTGTCAATCTGCGGCTCCGCCGCGTGGGCGCGACCAGCCACGACGTGCCCGCGGATCTCACAATTACCGAATCGGCATCCCCGAAAGAGTCCGAGCAATCACCAACCGCTGGATCTCACTCGTACCCTCGAAAATGGTGTAAATCGCAGCATCCCGATGCATCCGCTCGACCGGATACTCCCGGGTGTACCCGTTGCCGCCCAGAATCTGGATCGCCTGCCCGGTGACCTTCTTGGCCGTCTCGCTGGCGAAGAGCTTCGACATGGAGCCCTCGGCGGAGGTGAACTGCTTCCCGTTGACGGCCATCCAGGAGGCGCGCCACACGAGCAGCCGCGCCGCGTCGATGGACGTACGCATATCGGCCAGCTGGAAGGCCACACCCTGGTTGTCGATGATCGGGCGGCCGAACTGCGAACGCGTCTTGGCGTAGTCGAGGGCGACCTCGTACGCGGCCCGGGCGGTGCCGACCGCCATGGCACCGACGGCCGGGCGGGACGCCTCGAACGTGGCCATCGCCGCGTTCTTCAGCCGCTCGCCGCCGCCGGCCCTGGCCCGCTCACGTGCGCGGGCGAGGCGCTCGTCGAGCTTCTCCTTGCCGCCGAGCAGGCAGGAGCCGGGGACGCGTACGTCCTCCAGGACGACCTCGGCGGTGTGCGAGGCGCGGATGCCGTGCTTCTTGAACTTCTGACCCTGGGACAGACCGGGCGTGTTCGGCGGGATGATGAAGGACGCGTGGCCCTTGGATCCCAGCTCGGAGTCGATCACCGCGACGACGACATGGACGTTGGCGATGCCGCCGTTGGTCGCCCAGGTCTTCGTGCCGTTGAGCACCCACTCGTCCTTGGCCTCGTCGTACACGGCACGCGTACGCATCGAGGCGACGTCGGACCCGGCGTCGGGCTCGGAGGAGCAGAAGGCGGCGACCTTGACATCGTTGGCATCGCCGTACATCTGGGGGATCCAGGTGCCGATCTGCTCCTCGGTGCCGTTGGCGAGGACGCCGACGGCGGCGAGGCCGGTGCCGACTATGGAGAGGGCTATGCCCGCGTCGCCCCAGAACAGCTCCTCCATGGCCATGGGTATGCCGAGGCCGGTGGGGTCGAAGTACTGCTGGGCGTAGAAGTCCAGGGAGTAGATGCCGACCTTCGCGGCCTCCTGGATGACCGGCCAGGGAGTCTCCTCGCGCTCGTCCCATTCGGCGGCGGCGGGGCGGATGACGTCAGCGGCGAACCCGTGGATCCAGTCCCGGACCTCCCTCTGTTCGTCGTTGAGCTCCATGGTGAACTCGGCCATGTCCCCTCCAGCGCTGCACTCATGTGTTACTTGCGGTAACCGTAGCCTGTTACCGGTGGGTAGGAAAAGTCAACTCCCCGTTCCCGCTCGGCAGCCCGTTCGAGGCAGAATTGTCTGCGGGTGTTACGTTGCGCAGGCGTCACCGAATAAGCACGGGTGGGGAGAGCACATGGACACCACACAGCGGACCGATCAACAGAGGTCCGCCGACCGCCGACGGCGCGAGCTGTTGGAGGCCGCCGACCGGGTGGTGCTCCGCGACGGCCCCAGTGCGTCGATGAACGCCATCGCGGCGGAGGCGGGCATCACCAAGCCGATTCTGTACCGCCACTTCGGCGACAAGAGTGGACTGTACGCGGCTCTCGCCAAGAGGCACACGGACGCCCTCCTCGGAGCGCTGCGCGCCGCCCTGGACGCACCGGCCGAGCGCCGCGAACGCGTGGAGGCCACGCTCGACACGTACCTCGCGGCGATCGAGGCACGCCCGCAGGTGTACCGCTTCCTGATGCATCCGTCGGAGGGCGGCCCGCAGAGCGACCAGGGCTTCGACACCGGGCAGCATTCCGCTCCCCTGCTGCGCCGCATGGGCGAGGAGCTCGCCGAGGTCATCGAGGAGCGCGTCGACCTCGGCCCGGACAGCCAGCAGCTCGCCCGCGTCTGGGGCCACGGGATCGTCGGCATGATGCACGCGGCAGGCGACTGGTGGCTCGGCGAACGCCCTTGCGCCCGCGCCGAGTTGGTCCGGGCCCTGGCCGACCTCCTGTGGGGCCGCCTGGCGGCTGCGGGCGACAAGCTGGGTGGGCCGGCCTTCTAGCGTTCCGCGCGCCCCTGAAAGGTTGCGCAGTTCCCCGCGCCCCTCGAAGGGGCGCGGCCGGCCCTCACCGTCCCCAAGAGGCCCTGCCCGCCTGCCACATCACCCTGCGGCGGCGCCAGCCACGGACCCGATCCACGTACAGCCCGCCGTCGAGGTGGTCGCACTCGTGCTGGAGGCACCGGGCGAACCAGCCGGTGCCATGGATCCGCACGGGTTCGCCGTCCACGGTGAACCCCTCCACCACGGCGTGGTCGTACCGCTCGGTCCCCGCCTCCAGCCCCGGCAACGACAGGCACCCCTCGGGTCCCCGCAGCACCAGCCCGTCCGCCTCGACGAGCCGCGGGTTCACCACGTGCCCCACATGCCGCCGCTCCTCGTCGTCGGGGCAGTCGTATACGAAGGCCCGCAACGATTCTCCGACCTGATTCGCGGCAAGACCGACACCCTGCGCCGCGTACATCGTCGAGAACATGTTCTCGACCAGCCGCGCCAGTTGTGGCCCGAACTCCGTGACTTCTTCACACCGTGTGTGCAACACGGGGTCGCCGAGCAAAGACAGAGGAAGAACGCGCCCTCGGGCGCCCGGGATCGAGCCGTGTCGCATGGCGGCAAGGGTACGGTCCTCAATGTCGCGCGGGTGCCGCGGAGGTGCCGCGATTCGGGCCGGTGAGTGGATCTCGATAGGCTGAGGGCCACACGTTGCCGGGAGCAGGGCGCGGCGCCGTACGCAAGGAGGATCGGGAACTGATGGCAGGCAACTCGGACCCGCTGTCGCCGCGGGCCAAGCTGGCCGTGACGGCGGGCAAGGCGGTCGCAGCGGCGTCACGCGCCGCAGGCCGTGGCAGCGGATCGGTGATCGGCGGCCGGGTGGCACTCAAACTCGACCCCGACCTCCTGGCCAGTCTGGCCCAGCACCTGGACGTCATCCTGGTGTCGGCCACGAACGGCAAGACCACCACGACGCGCCTGATCGCGGAGGCACTGCGCGCGGCGGGCCCCGTCGTCTCGAACGCACTCGGGGCGAACATGCCCGCCGGCATCACGTCCGCGCTGGCCGGCGGCTCGGAATCGCGGTACGCGGTCATCGAGGTGGACGAGAAGTACCTCTCCGGTGTGGCGCGGGACACGGATCCCAAGTGCATCGCCCTGCTCAACCTCTCCCGCGACCAGCTCGACCGCGCGGCCGAGACCCGCATGATGGCCGAGCACTGGCGTGAGGGCCTGGCGGGCTCCAAGGCCGTCGTCGTGGCCAACGCGGACGACCCGCTGGTCGTGTGGGCCGCGTCCTCCTCACCGAACGTGGTGTGGGTCGCCGCCGGTCAGATGTGGAAGGACGACGCCTGGTCCTGCCCGTCCTGCGGCGGTGTGATGCAGCGCCCCGGCGACGACTGGTTCTGCGGCGACTGCGGTTTCCGCCGTCCCACGCCGAGTTGGGCACTCTCCGGCGACCACGTCCTCGACCCGCACGGTTCGGCCTGGCCGATCCACCTCCAGCTGCCGGGCCGCGCCAACAAGGCGAACGCAGCCTCGTCGGCCGCCGTCGCCGCCGTCTTCGGCGTGCCTCCGCAGGTCGCCCTGGAACGCATGTACCAGGTACAGGCGGTGGCCGGCCGCTACGACGTCGTCCAGTTCATGCAGCGCGACCTGCGCCTGCTGCTCGCCAAGAACCCGGCGGGCTGGCTGGAGACGTTCTCGCTGATCGACCCGCCGCCGACCCCGGTGATCCTCTCCGTGAACGCGCGCGGCGCCGACGGCACCGACACCTCCTGGCTGTGGGACGTCGACTACACGCAGCTGACCGGCCACCCGATCTTCGTGCTCGGCGACCGGAAGCTGGACCTGGCCGTCCGTCTTGAGGTCGCGGGCCAGCAGTTCCAGGTCTGCGAGAACCTCGACCAGGCCGTGCAGATGGCACCGCCCGGACGCATCGAGGTCGTCGCGAACTACACCGCTTTCCAGGACCTGCGGCGTCGTGTCGGCAACTGAACCCCGGAGGACCAAGAGAATGAGTGACAACAGCCTGCGGCTGGTGTGGATCTACCCGGACCTGCTGAGCACGTACGGCGACCAGGGCAACGCCCTCGTCGTCGAGCGCCGGGCCCGGCAGCGCGGTCTGGACGTGGCCCGTCTCGACGTACGCAGCGACCAGCCGATCCCCACCTCCGGTGACATCTACCTCATCGGTGGCGGCGAGGACCGGCCGCAGCGGCTCGCGGCCGAGCGGCTGCGCCGCGACGGCGGTCTGCACCGCGCGGTCGGCAACGGCGCGATCGTCTTCTCGGTCTGCGCCGGCTACCAGATCCTCGGCCACGAGTTCATCAACGACCTCGGTCAGCGCGAGCCGGGCCTTGGTCTGCTCGACGTGCACTCCACCCGCGGCGAGGGCGAGCGGTGCGTCGGTGACGTGCTGGGCGACATCGACGCGCGGCTGGGTCTGCCTCCGCTCACCGGCTTCGAGAACCACCAGGGCATCACGCACCTCGGCCCCACGGCCCGCCCGTTCGCGAACGTGCGGCTCGGCAAGGGCAACGGCACGGGCGACGGCACGGAGGGCGCGTACAACGACACGGTCTTCGGCACGTACATGCACGGGCCCGTACTCGCCCGCAACCCGCTGATCGCGGACCTGCTGCTGAAGCTGGCCCTCGACGTCAACGCGCTGCCGCCGATCGACGACCGCTGGTACGAGGCGCTGCGCTCGGAGCGCATCGCGGCTGCTCAGCAGCCCGCCTGACCTCACGGTCGGGGCCCGTCTGGCGGGGCGTCCGCTCACCTGTGCGGGGACGTCCAGCAGGCGGACGCACGATGCGGACCCGCCCCCTGCCGCCGGTAGGGTGGCGGCGTCCCGCCGGACAGCGTGGTCCGGTTCCCGGCCCACGTTGAGAAGGTATTTCGGGCTATGCGCATTGGTGTCCTCACGTCCGGCGGCGACTGCCCCGGCCTGAACGCCGTCATCCGGTCCGTCGTACACCGTGCCGTCGTCGACCACGGCGACGAGGTCATCGGCTTCCGCGACGGCTGGAAAGGCCTCCTGGAGTGCGACTACCTCAAGCTCGACCTCGACGCGGTGAGCGGCATCCTGGCTCGCGGCGGCACCATCCTCGGCTCCTCCCGTGTCCAGCCGGCGCATCTGCGTGACGGTGTGGAGCGGGCCAAGGGGCATGTCGAGGAGCTCGGGCTCGACGCGATCATCCCGATCGGCGGCGAGGGCACGCTCAAGGCGGCCCGTCTCCTGTCCGACGGCGGCCTGCCGATCGTCGGTGTGCCGAAGACCATCGACAACGACATCGCGGTCACGGACGTCACCTTCGGCTTCGACACGGCCGTCGGCGTCGCGACCGAGGCTCTGGACCGGCTGAAGACCACCGCCGAGTCCCACCAGCGCGTCCTGATCGTCGAGGTCATGGGCCGCCACACCGGCTGGATCGCCCTGCACTCGGGCATGGCCGCGGGTGCGCACGCCATCGTCGTGCCTGAACGGCCCTTCGACATCGAGGAGTTGGCCGCGAAGGTCGGCGAGCGGTTCTCGGCCGGGAAGAGGTTCGCGATCGTCGTCGCGGCGGAGGGTGCGAAGCCTCGCGAGGGCACGATGACCTACGACGAGGGCCGCAAGGACGTCTACGGGCACGAGCGCTTCGCGGGCATCGCCCGGCAGCTCTCCATCGAGCTGGAGGAGCGCCTCGGCAAGGAGGCCCGTCCGGTGATCCTCGGGCATGTGCAGCGCGGAGGTACGCCCACCGCGTACGACCGGGTGCTCGCGACCCGGTTCGGGTGGCATGCGGTGGAGGCCGTTCACCGGGGAGAGTTCGGGAAGATGACGGCTCTTCGCGGGACCGACATCGTGATGGTGTCCCTGGGGGAGGCCGTGGAGACGCTGAAGACGGTTCCGGACGAGCGGTACGCCGAGGCGGAGTGCGTTCTCTGACCACTGCTGAAAGAACCTGCCCCCGGCCGCAAGTCTCGCCGGGGGCAGTTCTAGTCTGGGTGCGGACAGACAGCGCAACCCGTACGAAACAGGAGCCGGCGGATGGATCACAGCGGGCACGGCATGACCATGGATCTGCCGCCGTTCACGCTGGGGCGGGGGCTCGCGTGGTCGCCGGACCCGTTCTTCCTCGTGGCCTGCCTGCTGGGGCTCGCGCTGTACGGGTGGGGTGTGGTGCGGCTGGTACGGCGTGGTGACGCCTGGCCGGTCGGGCGGACGGTGGCGTTCGTCGTCGGCGTCCTGAGCGTCATGCTCGTGCTGTGCACCGGGCTCAACGACTACGGCATGGTCATGTTCAGCGTGCACATGGTGCAGCACATGGTGATCAGCATGCTGTCGCCGATCCTCATCCTGCTCGGCGCGCCCATCACGCTCGCCCTGCGCGCGCTGCCGACGGCCGGACGGGACCGCAAGGGGCCGCGCGAGCTGCTCCTGATGTTCCTGCACAGCCGGTTCATGCGGGTCGTCACGCATCCGGCGTTCACGATCCCGCTGTTCATCGCGAGCCTGTACGCGCTGTACTTCACCCCGATCTTCGACTTCCTGATGGACTCCAAGACCGGCCACATCGCGATGATGTGCCACTTCCTCGCCGTCGGCCTGGTGTTCTTCTGGCCGATCATGGGCGTGGATCCCGGTCCGCACCGGCCCGGCTATCTGATGCGGATGCTGGAGCTGTTCGCGGGCATGCCGTTCCACGCGTTCTTCGGCATCGCCCTGATGATGGCGTCCGAGCCGATGGTCGAGACGTACAAGAACCCGCCCGCCTCGCTCGGCATCGACGCGCTCGCCGACCAGACCGCGGCGGGCGGGATCGCCTGGGCGTTCAGCGAGATCCCGTCCGTGCTCGTGCTGCTCGCGCTGCTCTTCCAGTGGCACCGCTCCGAGGAGCGGCAGGCACGGCGCTCGGACCGGGCCGCCGACCGTGACGGCGACAAGGAACTCGAGGCATACAACGCCTATCTGGCCTCACTCAACGCACGCGGTCACTGAGCCCCTTTTCCCCTTTCGGTCACTCCGTACACACTGGAAATTCTCCTTGACTGAAAGGCTTTTCCATTCAGTAGCATGATGCGTGACGCCCTGCTTCCGCTCTGCAGGGTTACGGGGGATCCGCTGGGGGGAGCGGTCATGACAATTCACGCATGCTTGCTGAGGACCGGAAAAACCGTGGTCCGAAGGCTTGCCGTGTTACTTGCCGCTGCGGTGATCCTCAGCGGATGCACGGAACAACGCCTGTTCGCGGTGAGGGCCGTCGCCGCCGGAGTGCCGTCACTCGCACCTTTTTTCGAAGAGGACGGCTCGCTCGGCACCGACGAGACGAAGCTCAGGCCGGAGCAGGCACACAGTGGCCTGCAGCAGGGCAACACCCCTGGTCTGTACGGGGGTACGCAGAAGCCCAAGGTCTGTGACGTCGACCGTCTCAAGGATTTCCTCACCGATCCCAGGAACCGCCAAAAGGCCCGGGAATGGGCCCGCATCGTGGGCATTGAGCCTGATCGGATCGAGGGGTACATCGACGACCTCACACCCGTTCTGCTGCGTCACGACACTCTCGTGAAGAACCACGACTACAAAAAGGGCAAGGCTGTCGCCTTCGACGCATTGCTGGAGGCCGGGATCGCGGTATTGGTGAACGACCAGGGACTTCCCGCGGTGAAGTGCTCGTGCGGAAATCCGTTGCAGTCCTTCGACAAGGATCCCGAGAAGATCTCGGTCAAGTTCGAGGACGGTAACAAAAAGTGGGACGGCTACGAGAAGTCCGACGTGGTGACCATCAAGCCCGCGCCCGAGCCGCTGGAGCGGATCGCACTGATCGACGTGGACAACCCGGACCAGGGCATCAACCGCCCCGTCGGCAGCTCGGGCGAGAACGACGAGCCCTTCGACGCGACGAAGCAGCACGCGGTGCCGCGCGTCGCCGGAATGACCTTCGACCAGGCCAGCCAGCGGCTGTCCGAACTCGGTCTTGCGGCGGCCTTCTCCGACGGACTCCCGCCGGGGGACGCGGCGGTGACGGGCTCCGATCCGGGGCCGGGGACCGAGTTGCGGTTCGGGGAGGCGGTGACCCTGAGCGTCGCGGACGACGGCGAGGAGCCGGGTACGCCTCCGAATTCGGACCCGTCCGACGGGCCGGCCACGGACGACGATCCGACGTCGGACGACCCGACATCGGATGGACCGACCACCGATGGACCGACCACGGACGAGCCCACGACAAGCGGTCCGACCACGGACGGACCGACGTCGAGCGACCCCACCACGGACGATCCGGACACGGGTGATCCGGACACGGGCAGCCCGACGTCCGGCGAGCCCACCACCGACCGGCCCACCATCGGCGAACCCACCACGATCGAGCCCACGACGGCCGTCCCGACCACCCCCACCACGTCGAGCACGCCGCCCACGGTCGAGCCGACCTCCGCGGAGCCCACGTCCGCCGAGCCCACGCGGAGCGAGCCGGTGACCGGTGAACCCGCGTCGAGCGCACCCGGCTCGTCCGGTGCGCCGGCCTCGGGCGAGTCCGCTGTCGGTGCGGCGTAAGCCCACCCAGAGCCGAAAACCGGGAGTGACCGGATGGCATCAGGATCACCGCAGTCGGGAGTCGGCCGGGTCATCGCCGGCCGGTACCTTCTGCTGAACCAGCTGGGCAGCGGCGGCATGGGACATGTCTGGCTCGCCCACGACCAGCGGCTGGCCTGCGAGGTCGCGCTCAAGGAGATCGTGTTCCGCAGCCCGGGCGAGGACGGCGACCGCTCGGCCCGGGTCGCCCGGGCCCGTGCCGAGGCCCGGCACGCCGCGGGGCTGCGCGGCCACCCGCACGTGGTGACCGTGCACGACGTCCTGGAGCACGAGGGCCTGCCCTGGATCGTCATGGAGTACGTGCCGGGCGCGCTCGACCTGCACGCCCTGGTCACCCAGCGCGGGCCACTGGCCCCCGCCGAGTGCGCCCGCGTCGGACTCGCCGTGCTCGACGCGCTGACGGCCGGGCACGAGCGGGGCGTCATGCACCGGGACGTGAAGCCCGCCAACATCCTGCTGGCCCCGGACCGCGCCGGCTCTCCGTACGCCCGGGTGCTGCTCACGGACTACGGCATCTCCGTGCAGCCCGACGGCGGCGAGACGCGGTACACGCAGACCTCCGTGCTGGTGGGCACCGCCGGCTATCTGGCGCCCGAGCGGGCCCAGGGCGGGCCGCCCACCGCAGCGGCCGACCTGTTCTCGCTGGGCTGCACGCTCTACTACGCCGTCGAGGGCTACGGCCCCTTCGACCGCGATACGGGGCTCGCGGCGCTCACCGCCGTCGTACTGGAGGAGCCGCGTCCGACGCTGCGCGCGGGCGCGCTGGAGTCGCTCCTGGCGGCCATGCTCACCAAGAACCCCGTCCACCGGATCACCGCGGAGGAGGCCGAGGGCGCGCTGTCCGCGATTCTGACGCCGCAGTCGCATCCGCGGACCCAGTTCGACCCCGGCTCGGAGCCGCCCTGGGCGGGCGGGCCCACCCATACGGCCGCACCCCGTGTCCCCGAGCCACCCGGGCCCTCCCAGAGCCACGCGAACGGCTCGCAGTGGTACGCGCCGTCGGCCGCCCAGGAGTCCTCGGCGGCGCCCGGCCAGGAGACCCCCGCCACCTGGCCGCCGCCCGGGCAAGTGCCCTCCCCGTGGCCGACGGGGCAGGGTTACGGGCCTCCCCCGCCCACCACCAGCAGGCGCCGCCCGCGCCACCGCGCCCTGAAGGCCGTACTGGCGACCGCGCTGGGGCTGGCCCTGGCGGGCGGCGGGGCCTGGTACGCGATGGCGTACCTGCCGGGGAAGGGCGCGGGGACACCGTACGGAGAGGTCATCGGGCTGACCGAGCCGCTCAAGGACGGGGACTGCGTGGACGCCGACTGGAAAACGGGCACCCCCTTCACCGGTCAGCCGGGGCTCAAGGTGGTGTCGTGCGGCAGCAATGACAACGAAGGCCAGGTGATGGCGGTCTTCGAGGCGGCGTCCGCGGACGCGGCACGCGCCGGCGGCGCCGCCCAGTGCGCACAACGCACCGAGCTGACCAGCAGCCGGCTCGCGAGCGTACGCTCGTACGCCGCGATCCCGACCGTCGACGGCTTCGACGCCGCCGGGCGTCGCGTCGCATGCCTGCTGCTGGACGCGCGCGGCAACGCGGTGTACGGCCCGCTCGGTGACCACCGGAAGCTGGGCACGCGCTTCACCGACACGGCCACCATGCAGAAGCGGGACTGCCTCGACGCACTCTCCGACGAGAGCGCGAGGCTGGTGTCCTGCAAGGGCCCCCACAAGGAGAAAGTGCTCGATTTCCTGAAGATGGGCCTCGACAAGACGCTGAAACAGGCGCGGGACGAATCGACCGAAGCCTGCCAGCGGGAGATGCCGCCGAACGACTACGGGCACGACCCGAACATCTACAAATCCTCCTCCTGGGTGGGCGAGAGCGCCTGGCAGTCGGGCACACATTTGGTTGTCTGCACTGCAATTCGCAAAGACGGGGGCACCATGGAGAGGGACGAACCATGAGGAGGGTGTTGCGATGCCCGGTTCTACGAAGACCATGGGAGTGCTCACCGTAGGCGGACTGGTGGTGGTCACGGCCTACACGGTGGCGCTCGGGAGCAGCGGCTGGCTGTGGTTCGGCTGGGTGGTGCTCGGTCTGATCACGCTGGCCATGGTGGTGTCGCGCCCCACCTGACGCACGTCGCACTTCATCCCCCGGGAGAACACGGCAGTCGTTCTCCCGGGGGCTCATTCGCGGGGCAGGCGCCCCGCCGAGTGCACGCCCGGCTGGTATTTCGGCAGCCGGGCGGTGATTTTCATGCCCGCGCCCAGTGCGGTCTCGATGACGAGGCCGTAGTCGTCGCCGTACACCTGCCGCAGCCGGTCGTCGACGTTCGACAGACCGATGCCGCCCGAGGGGCTGACCTCGCCGGACAGGATGCGGCGCAGTCGGTCGGGGTCCATGCCGGGGCCGTCGTCCTCGATGACGACGAGTGCCTCGGCGCCCGCGTCCTGCGCGGTGATGGTGATGCGGCTCTTGTCGACCTTCCCGGTGCCGCCTTCGAGGCCGTGCTTCACGGCGTTCTCGACGAGCGGCTGGAGGCAGAGGAAGGGCAGGGTCACCGGGAGCACCTCGGGGGCGATCTGCAGGGTGACCGAGAGCCGGTCGCCGAAGCGGGCCCTGACCAGCGCCAAGTAGTGGTCGATGGCGTGCAGTTCGTCGGCGAGCGTGGTGAAGTCGCCGTGCCTGCGGAACGAGTAGCGGGTGAAGTCGGCGAATTCCAGGAGGAGTTCGCGGGCCCGCTCGGGGTCGGTGCGGACGAACGAGGCGATCACCGCGAGCGAGTTGAAGATGAAGTGCGGGGATATCTGGGCCCGCAGCGCCCTGATCTCGGCCTCGATCAGGCGCGTACGGGACTGGTCGAGGTCGGCGAGTTCCAGCTGGACCGAGACCCAGCGGGCGACTTCGCCGGTGGCCCGGACGAGCACGGCCGACTCGCGGGGCGCACAGGCGACGAGCGCCCCGTGCACCCGGTCGTCGACGGTGAGCGGGGCGACGACGGCCCAGCGCAGCGGGCAGTACGGCTCGTCGCAGTCGAGGCGGAAGGCCTCGCCGCGGCCGGTCTCCAGGGGGCCGCCGAGCCGCTCCATGATCTGGTCCCGGTGGTGTTCGCCGACGCCCTCCCAGGCGAGGACCGTGTCCTGGTCGGTGAGGCAGAGCGCGTCGGTGCCTAGCAGGGTGCGCAGCCGCCGGGCCGATTTACGGGCCGTCTCCCCGGTCAGGCCGGCCCTCAGTGGCGGGGCGGCGAGCGACGCGGTGTGCAGGGTCTCGAAGGTGGCGTGCTCGACGGGGGTGCCGAGGCCGCCGAGGGTCGACGGGCGGGAGGTGCGCCGGCCGAGCCAGAACCCGGCGGCCAGCAGCGGGAGTACGGCCACGCAGAGCCCGGCCAGGAAACCGCTCATGCCTTGACCTCCGCGCGTACCTGGCCCCCGGCCAGTTCCTCCGGCAGATGGAAGCGGGCGAGGATGGCGGCCGTTCCGACCGGCACCCGCCCGGGTGTCGCGAGGGACACCAGCACCATGGTGAGGAAGCCCAGGGGCACCGACCAGAGCGCGGGCCAGGCGAGGAGCGCGTGCAGTGAGCCCGTGCCCGGGAAGCCTGCCATCGTGGCGGCGACCGCGAGCAGTGCCGAGCCGCCGCCGACGATCATCCCGGCCGCCGCGCCCGGCGGGGTGAGCCGCCGCCACCAGATGCCGAGGACGAGCAGTGGGCAGAAGGACGAGGCGGACACCGCGAAGGCGAGCCCCACGGCGTCCGCGACCGGCAGTCCGCCGACGATCGAGCTGGCCGCGAGCGGCACGATCATGGCGAGGACCGTGCCGAGCCGGAAGTGCCGTACGCCGCGTGAGGGCAGCACGTCCTGGGTGAGCACGCCCGCCACCGCCATGGTCAGCCCCGACGCCGTGGACAGGAACGCGGCGAAGGCGCCGCCCGCCACCAGCGCGCCCAGCAGGTCCCCGCCGAGCCCGCCGATCACCCGGTCGGGCAGCAGCAGTACGGCGGCGTCCGCGTCCCCGGTGAGGGTCAGCTCGGGCGCGTACAGGCGGCCCAGCGCTCCGTAGACCGGCGGCAGCAGATAGAAGGCGCCGATCAGGCCGAGCACGGCGACGGTGGTGCGGCGGGCGGCGACGCCGTGCGGGCTGGTGTAGAAGCGGACGACGACATGTGGCAGTCCCATGGTGCCGAGGAAGGTGGCGAGGATCAGTCCGTACGTGGCGTACAGCGGGCGTTCCTCGCGGCCCGCGGCGAGGGAGGTGGACATGCCGCCGTTGCTGCCGCGGTCGGCGACGGGGACCGGGTCGCCCTTGGTGAAGGTGAGCCGGGTGCCCTGCTCGATGCGGTGGACGCCGGCCGGGAGCCGGACCCGTTCGTCCTCGTACCGCTCGCCGTCGACCGTGCCCGTCGCGGTGACGCTCAGCGGTTGGCCGAGCTTGAGGTCGAGTCCGGCGTCGATGCGGACGACCCGGTGCTCGCGGAACGTGGCCGGTTCGTCGAAGGGGCGGTCCGGGGCCCCGTCGCCCTGCCAGGCGAGGACCAGGAAGAGCGCGGGGACCAGCAGGGCGGTGAGCTTGAGCCAGTACTGGAAGGCCTGTACGAAGGTGATGCTGCGCATGCCGCCCGCGGCGACGGTCGCGACCACGACGACGGCGACGATGATGCCGCCGAGTGGCTTGGACGCTCCGGTCAGGACGTTCAACGTCAGCCCCGCGCCCTGGAGTTGGGGCAGGAGGTAGAGCCAGCCGACGCCGACGACGAAGGCCCCGGCCAGTCGCCGTACGGCCTGCGAGGCGAGCCGAGCCTCGGCGAAGTCCGGGAGCGTGTAGGCACCGGAGCGGCGCAGCGGGGCCGCGACGAAGAGCAGCAGGACCAGATAGCCGGCGGTGTAGCCGACCGGGTACCAGAGCATGTCGGGGCCCTGGACGAGGACGAGGCCCGCGATGCCGAGGAAGGAGGCGGCGGAGAGGTACTCGCCGCTGATGGCGGCGGCGTTCAGCCGGGGGCCGACCGTGCGCGAGGCCACGTAGAAGTCCGAGGTGGTGCGGGATATGCGCAGGCCGAAGGCGCCGACGAAGACGGTCGCGACGACCACGAGCGCGACCGCGGGGACGGCGTAGTTCTCGTTCACGGGCTGCTCTCGATCACGGGCTGTTCTCGCTCACGCGGTGCTCTCGTCCTGGGCTCAGCGGTTCTCGGGCTCGGGCTCGATCCCCGTCACGGTCTCGATCTCCGTCTCCGTCTAGCGGTCCTCGACGAGGCGGACGAAGTCCTTCTCGTTGCGGTCGGCGCGGCGCACGTACCAGCGGGCGAGGAGCACCAGCGGCGGATAGACGCAGAAGCCGAGCACGATCCACTCCAGGCTCGAACTGTCGCCCATCGACGCGAACACCAGCGGCAGCGGGCCCACAAGGAGGACGAGCACGGCGAACACGGTGAGCGCGGCGCGCAGTTGGGAGCGCATCAGCGAGCGGACGTAGGTGTGCCCGAGCGTGGTCTGCTCGTCGATCTCGGTGCGCGGCCGGGAGCGGCTCAGCGGGCGCGTACGGCGCGGCGGGCCGGTGACGACGACACGGCGGTCGGTGGGGTCCTGGGGCATCTCGGGCCTCCTCAGCTCGCGGTCCGGCGCATCAGCAGGTCCCGCAGTTCACGTGCGTGACGGCGGCTGACCTGCAGTTCGACCGAGTCGACCAGGACGCTGACGGTACCCGCGTCCAGCCGGAGTTCGCTGATGTGGCCGAGGGCGACGAGATGACGGCGGTGGATGCGGACGAAGCCGCGCGAGCGCCAGCGTTCCTCAAGGGTGGAGAGCGGGATGCGGACGAGGTGGCTGCCCTGGGCGGTGTGCAGCCGTGCGTAGTCCCCGTGGGCCTCGGCGTGGGTGATGTCCTCCACGGCGACGAAGCGGGTGACTCCCCCGAGCTCGACGGATATGTGGTCCGGGTCGGGTTCGTGCACGGGTATCAGCGGGGCCGCGTCCATCTGCTCGACGGCCCGGCGGACGGCCTCGGCCAGGCGTTCCCTGCGTACGGGCTTCAGGACGTAGTCGACGGCCTTGAGGTCGAAGGCCTGCACCGCGAAGCCCTCGTGGGCGGTGACGAACACGACGAGCGGCGGTTTGGCGAACCCGGCGAGCAGCCGTGCCATGTCGAGCCCGTCGAGGCCCGGCATGTGGATGTCGAGGAAGACGACGTCGATCCCCTCGTCGCCGTCGGGGCCGCTCTCCAGGGCGCGGTTGATCCGGCGCAGCGCCGCCGTGGCATCGCTCGCGCCCTCGACGCTGCTCACCCGTGGATCGGCGTCCAGCAGATAGAGCAGCTCTTCGAGGGAGGGCGGTTCGTCGTCGACGGCGAGGGCGCGCAGCATGAACCCGGAGTGTAGGAGCAATTCGCACGCCTGCACATGCGGCGGGCCAGGTCGTCGTCGCTGGATACAGTGCCCGCATGACACCCACGTCCGCCCCCTTCGACGATCTCGACCGCAAGATCGTCACGGCTCTGATGGCGAACGCCCGCACGAGCTTCGCCGAGATCGGCGCGGCGGTCGGTCTTTCCGCCACCGCGGTCAAGCGCCGGGTCGACCGGATGCGCGAGACCGGCGTGATCACCGGGTTCTCCGCGACGGTGGAGCCGGCCGCGCTGGGCTGGCGTACGGAGGCGTACGTGGAGGTGTACTGCGAGGGCGCCGCCCCGCCCCGGCGGCTCGCGGAGGTGATGCGCAACCATCCCGAGATCACCGCCGCCATGACGGTGACCGGTGGCGCGGACGCGCTGCTGCATGTGCGGGCCCGGGACGTGGAGCACTTCGAGGAGGTGCTGGAGCGGATCCGGGTGGAGCCGTTCATCCGCAAGACGATCAGCTACATGGTGCTGTCGCACCTGTTGCCGGAGAGCCCGGAGGCGGGCGCGAGCCAGCCAGCTCCGGAGGCGTGAGCGTTTCCCGACCCCCCGAACAGCGGGAGTGAGCCGCCTCCGGACCGCCCACGCAGCAATCGTGCGTCGACCGGCCGGAAGACGCAGCATCCCTGCGGTGACGCGCAATCTCCGATTCTTGTCGAGACCGGCCTCCGCTTCCTACCGTTGAGGTATCCCACCCAACACCGCAGGAAAGCGGAGGAACCCCTCTGTGCCCATGAGCCGTGTGCCGCGATCGAGGCGCTTTCTTGTCTGCGAACCCAGACACTTCGCCGTGCAGTACGCCATCAATCCCTGGATGCATGAGGACACACAGGTCGACGTCGATCTGGCCCGAGGACAGTGGGCGGACATGGTCCGCGCCTACCGCGCCCACGGCCACACCGTCGACAGCGTGGAACCGGTCGCCGGTCTGCCGGACATGGTCTTCGCCGCGAACTCGGCGCTGGTCGTGGCCGGCCGGGTCTTCGGCTCGCTCTTCCACGCGCCGCAGCGCCGCCCTGAGTCGACCGCGTACGAGACGTGGTTCAAGAACGCGGGCTTCGACGTCTACCGCCCCGAGGCGGTGTGCGAGGGCGAGGGCGACCTGGTCTTCGCCGGCCGCTATCTGCTGGCCGGCACCGGATTCCGGACGGAACGGGCCGCCCACCACGAGGTGCAGGAGTTCTTCGGCGTCCCGACGGTCAGTCTCACGTTGGTGGACCCGCGCTTCTACCACCTGGACACCGCGCTGTTCGTGCTCGACGACGGACCCGAGGCGAACATCGCGTACTACCCGGAGGCCTTCTCCGCGGGCAGCCGTGAGGTGCTCCGGCTGCTGTTCCCGGACGCGGTGATCGCCACGCACGAGGACGCGATGGCGTTCGGGCTGAACTCCGTCTCGGACGGCCGTCACGTCTTCATCGCGCCGCGCGCCGAGGCGCTCGCAGGCGAACTCGCCCGCCACGGCTATGTTCCCGTCCCCGTCGACCTGTCGGAGTTCCAGAAGGCAGGCGGGGGAATCAAGTGCTGCACCCAGGAGATCCGCTCATGACCGTCGCTCCCAGCCGCTCCCTGCGTTCGTCCGCCGAGCTGATCCGCGCCGAGGAGCCCGTCCTCGCGCACAACTACCACCCGCTGCCCGTGGTCGTCGCGCGCGCCGAGGGCGCCTGGGTCGAGGACGTCGAGGGCCGCCGCTACCTCGACATGCTGGCCGGTTACTCGGCCCTCAACTTCGGGCACCGCCACCCGGCGCTGATCGAGGCGGCACACCGGCAGCTCGACCAGCTGACGCTCACCTCGCGTGCGTTCCACAACGACCGGCTGGCTCAATTCGCCGAGTCCCTGGCCGAGTTGACGGGCCTGGACATGGTGCTGCCGATGAACACGGGCGCCGAGGCCGTGGAGAGCGCCATCAAGGTGGCCCGCAAGTGGGCGTACGAGGTGAAGGGCGTCGCACCGGACCAGGCGACCATCGTCGTGGCCGCGGACAACTTCCACGGCCGTACGACGACCATCGTCAGCTTCTCCACCGACGAGACGGCCCGCGCCGGCTTCGGCCCCTTCACGCCGGGCTTCCGCGTGGTCCCGTACAACGACCTCGCCGCACTCGAAGCGGCGATCGACGAGACGACCGCGGCCGTCCTGATCGAGCCGATCCAGGGCGAGGCGGGTGTCGTCATCCCCGACGACGGCTATCTGCGCGGCGTCCGCGAACTGACCCGGCGCACCGGATGCCTGTTCATCGCGGACGAGATCCAGTCCGGCCTCGGCCGTACGGGACGCACGCTCGCCGTCGAGCACGAGGACGTCGTCCCGGACATGATCCTGCTCGGCAAGGCGCTCGGCGGCGGCATCGTGCCCGTCTCCGCGGTGGTCGCCCGACGCGATGTCCTTCAGGTGCTGCGCCCCGGCGAGCACGGGTCGACGTTCGGCGGCAACCCGCTGTCCGCGGCGGTCGGCTCGGCCGTCGTGGAACTGCTGGAGACCGGCGAATACCAGCGCAGGGCCGCGGAGTTGGGCATCGTGCTGCGGGGCGGTCTGACCGCCCTCGTCGGCAAGGGCGTCCAGGGCTTCCGGGCCCGCGGCCTGTGGGCGGGCGTGGACATCGACCCCGCCATCGGCACCGGCCGCGACATCAGCGAACGCCTCATGCGCGAAGGGGTCCTGGTGAAGGACACCCACGGCTCGACGATCCGGCTCGCCCCGCCCCTGACGATCACGGGCGAGGAACTCCGGACGGCGCTTGGTTCCCTGGAAAAGGTACTGACGGAAGGGGCCTGACGGCTCGGGTGCCCCACCAGGGATTTCTTGGGGGCGCCCCTCACGCACCAGGCGGGGGGCGCTCCCAATTCATTTAGGGGCGCGGGGAACTGCGCGACCAGCCCCTACCGGCCCGCAGCCAACACCCCACCCCGTCCGAGGCACGCCGGCTCAGGACAGAAGCCGATCGAACCGAAACGGCGCGAGGGCTTCGGGCCTCCGCCCCGTACGGATGTACTCGGCGAGCCGCCGCCCCGTGACCGGCCCGAGCGTGACCCCGAGCATCCCGTGCCCGGTGGCCGCGAAGGCGTTCTCGTGCCCCGGCACACGGTCGATCACCGGAAGCCCGTCGGGAAGGAAGGGCCGCCCCCCGACCCAGGGATCCCGGATCAGGCTGACGAGGTCGTCCGGATCGTCGAACCAACGCCCCAGATAGTGCCGACTCGCAAGCGCGACAGCCACGATGCGACGCCAGTCGAGGCGGTTGTTGTTCCCGCTCAGCTCCATCGTCCCGCCGATCCGCGTCGTACCTCCGATGGGCGAGGCGACAGCCCTGCGCTCGCCGAAGTACAACGTGTGCCGGGGCGCCGGATCCAGGTCCACCGAGAAGCTGTAGCCCTTGCCGGCCTGGAGGGGCAGCGGACTCCCCAGGTCACGCAGCAGACCCGGCGAACGCATCCCGGCCGCGACCACGACGGCCGAGCAGGGAATCTCCCCCTGGGCGGTGCGCAGCGCGGTGACCCGCCCGCCCGAGGACCGGAACCCGGTGGCCTCCGCGTTCTCATGGACCTTCACGCCCAGGGTCGCCAAGGCCTCCCCCAGCGCACGGGCGAACGCCTCGGGGTCGACCACCCCCTCCCCCTCGACGAGATAGGCCGCCCGCACCCGGGACGACAGCGCGTCGTCCAACAGCCGCGCATCGGGACCCGTGGTCACGTCGTCGGGCATCGGATAGCGGCCGTCCGCCATCTCCCGCTGGACCGCGAGATGGTGCCGGGCCTCGGTCGCCGACAGGAAGGCGTGGACCATGCCGGGCCGGGTCAACGTCGTGTCGACCCCGGCCTCGCGCAGACCGTCGAAGAGGTCGAACGTGTCCTGGTTGAGCTCGGCGATCGCCGCGTAACCGCGCCGGAAGGCAGCAGGCGTGCTGCTGCGCCAGAACCGCCACAGCCACCGTACGAACGCCGGGTCGGGCAACGGCCGCAGATAGAGCGGCGAGTCGGGCCGGCCCAGCGAACGCAACGCGTAGCGCACGACACCCGGGGCGGGCACCGGCGTCGAATGGCTGAGGCAGACCCAGCCGGCGTTGCCCCGGGACACCCCGGAGCCGAGGCCGCGCCGCTCGACGACCTCCACGGGGACACCGGCCACGGCCAGGTAGTACGCCGTGCACAGTCCGACGACGCCTCCTCCTACGACCACGACGGGGTGGTCGCCGACCGGTCCCGTCGTACCGGCCGCGGTGGACGCAGCGGTCATGACGCGGTTCCGTACGAGGCGAGGAACTCCCGGGTACGGGCCTGGGCGGGGCTGTCGAGGACGTCCTCGGGCCTGCCCTCCTCCACGATCCGGCCGCCGTCGACGAAGACGACGTGGTCGGCCACCTCGCGGGCGAAGGGCAGTTCGTGGGTGACCAGGAGCATGGTCATCCCGTCCGCGGCGAGTTCGCGCATCACGCTGAGGACCTCCCGGGTGGCCTCCGGGTCCAGGGAGGACGTGGGTTCGTCGAAGAGGAGCACCTCGGGCTTGAGCGCGAGGGCCCGGGCGATGGCGACGCGCTGCTGCTCGCCGCCGGAGAGCTGGTCGGGGTGGGCGAGGGCGCGGTGGGCGACCTTGACGCGGCGCAGCAGGGCGACGGCCCGTTCCAGCGCCTCCTGTTCGGGGATGCCCGCCTTGCGCTGGGCGAGGACGACGTTCTCGACGGCCGTGAGGTGCGGGAACAGATGGAACCGCTGGAAGACCATGCCGACGGTGCGGCGCAGCCGGGCCAGGTCGCGGCAGACCGTACGGCCGCCTTCGTGTACGACCTCCCCGGCGACCTCGACCGTGCCCTTGTCCGGCCGTTCGAGGAGGTTGACGCAGCGCATCAGGGTCGTCTTGCCGCCGCCGCTCTGGCCGATGACGCTCACGATGCGGCCACGGCCGACCTCCAGGCGCACGTCGTCGAGCACGAGGCGGCCGTCGAAGGACTTGCTCAGCCCGTCGATCCGTACGACCGCCTCGGGGGTCACAGGTGCGGTGGTCTTGGTGGTGGTGACGGGCTCGGTCATACCGTCGCCTCCTTCCGGTCGGCGTCCACTACGAGGTCGCTCGCGAGCAGCACGCGGGCCGCCCGCATCCGGCGCCGGCGCCACGGGGACAGCGGAACGCCGGCCCGTACCTTCCGCTCCAGCAGCAGGAGGAGCTGGGAAAGCGGGTAGCAGAGGGCGAAGTAGATGGCCGAGATGACCAGGTAGACCTCCAGTGCCCGGAAGGTGGCCGACGTGATGAGCCGTCCTTCGGACATCAGCTCGGCGGCGGAGACGGTGACGAGCAGCGAGGTGGACTTCAGCAGGTCGACCAGCATGGTGTTGGTGCCGGGCAGCGCCTGCCGCAGGGCCTGGGGCAGGACGATGTGGCTGAAGATGCCGGTCCTGCCGAGGCCGAGCGCCTCGCCCGCCTCGGTCTGTCCGGCGTGTACGCCGCTGATCGCGGAGCGGAAGATCTCGGACAGGTAGGCGGCGTAGAAGACGACGAGGCTCAGACAGCCGGCCGTGAAGACGTCCAGCCGCAGCCCGGCCGAGGCCAGGCCGAAGTAGGTCAGGAAGATGATGGCCAGCAGCGGGACGTTCTTGAAGACCTCGGTGTAGACGGCGGCGACGGCCCGCGCGGGCCATGCCTTGCTCAGCCGCAGCAGTGCCACGGCCAGGCCGAGGAGCACCGCGCCGACGAAGCTCACCGCCGTGTAGGAGACGGTGCGCCAGAGCGCGTCGAGGAGGTCGGGCCGGTATTCGGACCAGGGGACCTGGAAGAGGCCGGAGGCGATGTCGTTCATGGCTGCTCCTCCGCTCACTGCGCGATGGACGGGGGCGTCCAGTCCTGGGGCCGGTCCACTCCCCGGCGCGCGGTCGCGACGTCGGCGGAGGGCTTGAGGAACTGCTCGGGGTCGCCGCCGTACTTCTTGACGAGCTTCTCCAGCTCGCCGTTCTCGTACATGGCGTCGATCTGCGCGGAGATGGCCTTCTCCAGCTTGGTGGCCTTCTTGGGCAGGTAGAAGCCGGTCTGGTACGGCTGGAAGTACTCGTACGCCGGCTTCGCCTTGACCTGTGCGGCGGTCGGCGGCGTCATGTACTGGGTGTCGATCTTCAGCTCCGGCCGTCCCTTCTGTGCCGCGATGATGATCAGCGGGTCGAGGAAGCCGACGTCCACGCGGCCCGCGCCGAGGTCGTCGAACACGCCGTTGGCGTCGGGGTAGGCGTGCAGCTTGGCATCGGGCACGGCCTGGATGGACTTGACCCAGACGTATCCCTCGACCGTCCCGAGCTGCAGGCCCTTCAGGTCGTCGACCGTCTTGTACGTCTTGCCGGACCGTACGGCCATCGCCGGGGGCGAGTAGTAGGGCGGGTCGGTGAACAGGCCCTGTTTCTGCCGGTCGGCGGACCAGGCGACGCCGCCGATGGTGATGTCCACGCGGCGGGACTGCACCCCGGCGAGCATGCCCGCGAAGTCCGTCACCTGGGGCTTGACCTCAAGGCCGAGCTTCTTGGCCGCGTAGGCGAGGATGTCGCCGTCCAGGCCGACGATCTTGTCGCCCTGGACGCTGGTGTAGGGCGCGTACGGCTGGACGGCCACCTTGATCACGCCTGGCGTGATCGTGCCCAGCGCGGCGGTCTTCGCGGAGACGTTCTTCGGTTCGTCGTCGCCGTCCGAACCACAGCCGGCGACCGCCGGTATCAGGAGCATCGCTGACAGAACAGCGACAAGTGAGCGCACACGGATCATCGGCTTGGGCCTTCCGTAACGGCACGGGTATCGGCAGTGAAGGGGCCCGCCGTTCACCGCGCTGTGCCCCCGGCGGGGATGTGATGGGCTCATACGCTAGGGACCGGCCGGTCGTGCGTCACCGTTCACTTCGTACGAACTTGCGGCCGAAATCCCGCGGTCTGCTGTACGGTGCGTCCACTTCGACACCTCGGATCCATCGCCGATCCGCCGCCGACCAACCACCGATCCCGCCCCCGGTCCGTCTCCGATCCGTCCCCTCGACGGGAGGAAAACCCGTGCTGAGTCCGTCGCTCGCCCAGGAGATCGCCGGGGACACCTCCGCGGTCATCGGCTTCAACGTGCTGATCACCGACGCGGACGGGATGGTCATCGGCAGCGGCGACACCCACCGGGTCGGCACGTTCCACGAGGCGTCCGTCGAGGTGATCCGTACACAGGAACCGGCCACGCACAACGCGTCGCAGGCACATCTGCTCCAGGGCGTACGCCCGGGTGTCACCCTGCCGCTGGTCACCGACGGGCAGGCGGTGGGGACGGTCGGGATCACCGGTACGCCCGCCCAGGTGCGCCGCTTCGGCCTGCTGGTGAAGCGGCAGACGGAGATCCTGCTCCGGGAGTCGGTGATGCTCCGCTCGCGGCTGCTCGCCGAGCGGGCGGCGGAGAAGCTGCTGGCCGACATCGCCTCGTACGACCCGCAGGTGGTGGAGGGCGACTTCCTCGTCTTCCGGGCCGCCGAGCTGGGCTTCGACCTGCGGTTGCGGCGGGTCGCGGTGGCCTTCGAGGTGACCGTGCCGGACACGGGCGGCCGTCGGCACGGCACGCCGACGCGGGACATGGCGCTGGTCCGTTCGGAACTGCTCCGCACGGTCCGCGAGGTGTTCGCCGACCCGCAGGACATCATCGCCACGACGGCTCCCGGCTGGATCGGCGTACTGCACCGGCTCCAGTCCGACCACCCCGAGGACGCCCTGTCCGTCGGCTGCCGGCGCGTCACCGACCTCATCGCCGCGCAGGGCGGCCTCACGGCCCGCGCCGGAATCGGCGAACCGGCCGGCTCGGTCGGCGCCCTGCACGACTCGTACCAGGACGCGTGCGACGCGCTGCGCCTCGGCGCCCGGCTGGCGGGCCGTGTCCCCGTCCACCTGATCACCGATCTGCGGGTCCACCAGGTGCTGGCCGCGGTCGGCCAGCCCGCGCGCAACCGCCTGCTCGCCCTGACCGCCACGGACCTGCGCGCCCAGCCGGACTGGCCGGTGCTCCGCGACACGATCACCGCATGGTGCGAGAACGGCTTCAACCTCGTACGGGCGTCCGCGGCCCTGCACGTCCACCGCAACACCGTGGTCTACCGCATGAACAAGATCGAGCAGATCACCGGCCGGCCCCTGCGGGAGCACCGGACCACCATGGCGCTGTATCTCGCCTGCCTGGCCGACCAGTTGGGCAGCGGCGACGCGGCAGGATCGAGCCAGGTACTGCCCTGACAGGTGGTCCGGAAGAGCACAGCGGGGCAGCATGAGTGCGTTCGGGGACGGTTACGGAGATCCGCCTCTGCACATACACTGGCGTCCCGCAGCACACCTGTTGACCAGCCAGAACGCGGCGGTTGAGCCGATCCTGTGAAGTGAGGAGCGACCCCTTGTTCTATTACGTTCTCAAGTACGTGATTCTGGGACCGCTGTTGCGGCTGGTCTTCCGCCCTCGGATCGAGGGTCTGGAGCACGTACCGGCGACGGGCGCGGCCATCGTCGCGGGCAATCACCTGTCGTTCTCGGACCACTTCCTGATGCCCGCGATCCTCAAGCGTCGCATCACCTTCCTCGCCAAGGCCGAGTACTTCACAGGCCCGGGCGTGAGAGGACGGCTGACCGCGGCCTTCTTCCGCAGCGCCGGGCAGATCCCGGTGGACCGCTCCGGCAAGGACGCGGGCCAGGCGGCCATCCGCGAGGGCCTCGGCGTACTGAGCAAGGACGAACTGCTCGGCATCTACCCGGAGGGCACGCGCTCGCACGACGGCCGCCTCTACAAGGGCAAGGTCGGCGTCGCGGTGATGGCGCTCAAGGCCGGGGTCCCGGTCATCCCGTGCGCGATGATCGGCACCTTCGAGGCCCAGCCCCCGGGCCGGAAGATCCCCAAGATCCACCCCGTGTCGATCCGCTTCGGGGAGCCCCTCGAATTCTCCCGCTACGACGGCATGGAGAACGAGAAGGTGATCCTGCGCGCCATCACCGACGAGATCATGTACGCGATCCTCACCCTCTCCGAGCAGGAGTACGTCGACCGGTACGCGGCCGTCGTCAAGGCGGAGGAGGCCGCCGAAAAGGCGGCCCAGGCGAAGCGCAAGTTCCCCCGTATGCCGCTGAGGTGACCGTCACCGGCCCGGTGTCCGCCGGGCCGGGACGATCTGCCCACAGCTAATGCACTGGGATCCCTGCGGCCGGGGCCCTACGGTCGCCGCATGGGACGAGCTGTGGTGATCGGAGCGACGGGACAGATCGGGCGGGTGGCCGTGGGGGCGCTCGCCACGGACGGCTGGGAGGTGACGGCCGTCTCGCGGGGCGGCGGGCGGGACGAGTCCTGGCCCGACGGGGTACGGACGGCACGGGCGGACCGCGCGGACGACTCCGCCCTGGCCGCCGCGGTCGGCGACGGCTGCGACGTACTGGTGGACATGGTGGCCTACGGGCCGGAGCACGCACGGCAGTTGACGAATCTGGCCGGTCGCGTCGGATCAGCCGTGGTGGTCTCAAGCCTGTCGGTGTACGAGGACGACAAGGGCCGCAACTTCGATACGCAGGAACAGCCCGACGGATTCCCCGAGTATCCGGTGCCCCTGTCGGAGGACCAGCGGACCATCGCGCCCGGCGAAACCTCCTACAGCACCCGCAAGGCCGGTCTGGAGCGTGAACTCCTCGCCGCGGCCGACGAGTTGCCGACCACGCTGTTGCGAGCGGGCGCGATCCACGGGCCGCACTGCCGTACCCCGCGCGAGCTGTACTTCGTCAAGCGCAACCTGGACGGCCGGCGGCGGCGCGTACTCGCGTACGGCGGGGAGAGCCGGTTCCATCCGGCGAGCGTCCACAACATCGCGGAACTCGTCCGGCTGGCCGCGCGGAAGCCCGGCGCCCGGGTGCTGAACGCCGTCGATCCCGACGCGCCCACGGTGGCGGAGATCGCCGTCGCCGTCGACGCGGTGATGGGCGTCGATACCGAGAGCGTCCTGGTCGACGGACCCGCACCCACCGAGACCGTGGGCGACACCCCGTGGTCGGTTCCGCACCCGGTGGTCTGCGACATGGCCGCCGCCGAACGGGAGTTGGGATACCGGGCGGTGGTGCGGTACGCGGAGACGCTGCCGGACACGGTCGCCTGGATCGAGGGGCAACTGGCAGGCCGGGACTGGCGGGAGGCGTACCCGAAGATGTTCCAGAACTACGGCGACCTCTTCGACTACGCGGCGGAGGACGCCTGGCTGCGGGCATGAACGAGGGGCGGCCGGAATCCCGACCGCCCCTCACCCACGTACTACTTGCTACTAGCTCCTACTGCTACGGCTTGGGCGTGGCGTGCGGGGTGCACGTCACGTCGGCCGAGTCGACCTTGCCGGTGAGCAGGTAGGTGTCCACCCGGTCGTTGATGCACGGGTTGGCCAGACCGGTCACACCGTGCGAGCCCGCGTCCTTCTCGGTGATCAGGCGGGAGCCCTTGAACCGCTTGTGCAGCTCGACGCCACCCTCGTAGGGAGTTGCGGCGTCACGCGTGGCCTGCACGATCAGGACGGGCGGCAGACCCTTGCCGGACTTCACGTTGACCGGGGTCTGCTGCTTGGCGGGCCAGGTCGCGCACGGCAGGTTCAGCCAGGCGTTGGCCCACGTCATGAACGGGTAGTTCTTGTGCAGCTTGGTGTTGTCGCGGTCCCACTTCTTCCAGCTGGTGGGCCACTTGGCGTCGGTGCACTCGACGGCCGTGTAGACGGCGTTGCCGTTCTCCGAGGCGATGTTGCCCGCGGTGTCCGACGGGTCGGGAGCCGCGGCGTCGACGAGTGCCTGGGTGTCACCGGCGACGTACTTGCTGAAGACGGTCGCGACCGGCACCCACGACGAGTCGTAGTACGGGGCGCTCTGGAAGAAGCCGATGAGCTCGGCCGGGCCGACGACCCCGCCGATGGGGTTCTTCTTGGCGGTGGCACGCAGCTTCAGCCACTGCTCCTGGACCTTGGCCCGGGTGTCGCCGAGGTGGAAGGCCGCGTCGTTCTTGGCGACCCAGTCCTGCCAGTCCTTCCAGCGCATCTCGAAGGCGACGTCCTGGTCGAGGTTGGCCTCGTACCAGATCTTCTCGCGCGACGGGTTGACGACGCTGTCCGCGATCATGCGGCGGACGTGGGTCGGGTACATCGTGCCGTAGACGGCGGCGATGTACGTGCCGTACGAGACGCCCAGGAAGTTGAGCTTCTTCTCGCCGAGCGCGGCCCGGATGACATCCAGGTCACGGACGGTGTTGGGGGTCGTCATCTGCGGCAGCATGTCGCCGCTGCGCTCGGCGCAGCCGTCCGCGTACTCGGCGGCGAGCTTGCGCTGGGCGCGCTTGTCGGCCTCGGAGTCGGGCACCGGGTCCATCTTCGGCGCCTTCACGAACTCCTGCGGGTCGATGCAGGAGATGGGCGCCGAGTGGCCGACGCCGCGCGGGTCGAAGCCCACGAAGTCGTATGCCTTCGACGCCTTCACCCACAGCGGGTTCTTGTTGGTGACCCGGGTCGGGAAGCGCAGTCCGGAGCCGCCGGGGCCGCCCGGGTTGTAGACGAGTGCGCCCTGGCGCTCCGCCTTGGTACCCGTGTTGCCGATGCGGTCCACGGCGAGCTTGATCTTCTTGCCGTTGGGCTTCGCGTAGTCGAGCGGGACGGTGACCCAACCGCACTGGATGGGCTTCGCGATCCCCCAGTCGGCCGGACAGTCCGTCCAGTCGATGCCTGCCTTTGCCGCGCGAGCGGCGGCGATCTCGGCGCCGCGCGTCTGGCTGTCCTGGCCGTGGCGGCTTTCCGCGCTGGCCGTCGGGGCCGCGACGGCGCCGGCTATCAGCGTCGCTGTGACGAGCGCTCCGGCCGAGCCGAACGCCGTCGCCCTTCTCAAACCCCTCAAGTGAGTCCTCCCCCTACTGTCTACTGTCGTTGTGGTCAGTAGGGGGATCCTTCCGGCTGTGAGGTCCCTGAGAACAGGGGTGAAGTGGCTTCTTTGCCAATCCGATAACCGGAACATCACTGCCCGTTGAGCGGTGCGGTTTGTTTCAGGCGAGTGCGCCGAGCGCCTCGTCGAGGATGCGCCGCAGACGCAGCGCGTCGGGCGCGAGCGCGGTCACAAGCACCCCGGGACCGGCGAGCGGAGTAAGCACGGCGTACTCCCCCAGCAACCGCGCCTCGACCGGCTTCCCGCCGAACTCCGGTCGTACGACGATGAGTTGCCCGAGCGCGCGGTGCCCGGCAAGCACGGCGGGACCGTCCCATCCACCCGGCGCCCCGGGCCCGCAGGAGAGCTCCTGGTCGAGCAACGGACGCCCGTCGAGCCGCACGGTGAGCCGACTGGAAAGCCGCCCGGGCTCCTCGTTGGCTCGCCCGAGCACCTGCTCCTCGCGCAGCACCAGCCGCGCGCCGACAGCGAGGTCCACACCCGTACTCACGCACAGCTCACTGCCATTGGCGGAGATCAACTGCTCGGGCAGCCAGCGCAGTTCACCGCCTTCGGCCACCGTGAGCCGTACGTCGTAGCGTGCCTCGCCCTTGGCCTGCCCCGGCAGCGCGATGGTGGCGGCGGCCGACCCGACGTGCAGCCGCGCACCCTCACCGACCTCCGCCTCGACCGTGAAGTGATCGCCGCCCAGGGGCCCGCTCATCGCCCCGACCAGCATGACCCGCGCCTCGGAACCACTGGCCCGCGTGCGGCGCAGGGCGAGCGGCCCCTGCCCCTCCAGCGTGGGCAGGGCAGTACCGCCCCGCCCGTCGGCCCGCGCCCCGATCCGCGCCAGGGCGCGCACTCCGGTCACGCCTGCGTCTCCGGCGGTCATGCCGTCCACGCGGCGAGCTGCACCCGCACCCAGGCGGCGACGTCCTTCACCCCGTCCTCGGCCCGCAACGACTGGAACACCACCGGCAGTTCGGCCCGCTGCGCCTTGGCGTCGGCAGCCATCCGCCCGAGGTCGGAACCGACGTACGGAGCGAGATCGGTCTTGTTGACGACGAGCAGGTCGGCGGTGGTAACCCCAGGACCGCCCTTCCGCGGAATGTCGTCCCCGCCCGCGACATCGATCACGAAAATCTGAGCGTCGACAAGCCCTTTGCTGAAGGTCGCGGTGAGGTTGTCACCCCCGGACTCGACAAGAACAAGATCCAGCGGCCCGACCTCGTCCTCCAGATCCTCGACGGCTTCGAGATTCGCGGAGATGTCGTCCCGAATCGCCGTGTGCGGACAGGCCCCGGTCTCCACGGCAGTGATCCGCTCCGGCGGCAACACAGCCTCCCGCAACAGAAACTCGGCGTCCTCCCGCGTATAGATGTCATTGGTGACAACCGCCAACGACAACTCATCCCGCAGAACCCGACAGAGCGCCGCCACGGTAGCGGTCTTCCCGGACCCGACGGGCCCCCCGAGCCCGATCCGCAACGCCCGCCGCCGCCCGTCGGGCCGGTGGGCGTCGGCGCTTACGGCCGGGGGGCCGTCATGAGTGTGAAGGTGATCGAGGTGCATGGTGGCGGCTCCTTTTCTCTGCGTGTCTTTCTCTGCGTGTCTTTCTCTGCGTG